>NZ_LMRE01000004.1:0-166106 GCF_001424745.1 Methylobacterium sp. Leaf469 | reverse complement strand
GGCGCGCCATCGCCACCCGCTACGAGAAGACTGCCGTCAGCTTCATGGGCGTCCTCTCCCTCGCAGCCGCCCTCGATTGGCTCAAGCGATGACACGCCCGTGGCGGGAGAACGACGTCCATTCACACGGAGATGGGATCAAGCGGCTACGCCACCCAACCCTTGGATTGATCGACTTGGAGTATTCCGCCTTTGCGGTGGATGGCCGGCCCGACCTCGGAATGATCGTTTACAACCCAATTACCCAGGAAGTTCGGAACCAGATCCGCACGCTAGTAGGGTCATCTCCTTAAGGGGCCAAGTTCGAACGCCCCCGTGGATGCACATGGGCGTCGGTTTCGGGTGGACTTGCGACGGTCTGCTTTCAGATGTGGAACTCCCAAAAAAGACATCAGACGTTCGGCATGATCTGGCCGGAAGCAGCACCTCCGCTCTAGGAAAGACCGACCCGATAAGGGGACGCGCAATTTTCGGCCCGACTCTGTCGCAACGATTCGCGCTACCACCTCCCGAAAGCGGGCCCAACCTTAAGCCCTTATGATGACAGATTTTGACAGACTTTAAAAAAAAGTTCGCTTCCGCAATGCTGCTAGTTCCGCTAGTGTGATCAAACAGGCGCATGATCTCAATACAACGCCTACGGCGGACGGTGCGACCTTATTGTTTCACAACATGACGAGTTATTACTTGCGACAGGAGCCATTTTAACGCCAGCGGCGGATTTTTAACGGTAGTGGCCTGATCGCTTGGAGCAATTGAGACGCAATGGCGGACACTTCTTTTTTAACGCATGCGGACACCATTTCTCCTCTTGCCCTGTTCACCTCGGAGCTTTTTAGACCGAGCCAATCGCATAGCGGCTGTGGCGCATGCAGCAGAAGCACATCATGGCCGCTCAGATACGCTTCAAGGGTGAGGACTTCCAAGCTACATCCCTAATCGTGGCGGAGATGGGTCGTGATCCAGGAATGTGAACGCTGCCGCGAACTTTTAAGCGAGCGGATGCCGCGGTTCGATAGCGTCCGAAAGGTCAGGGGTGGGGTGCCCCTCCTTCGTGACCACATTGTCGATCAGGGTGAACTGCTCTTCCCCAGAGCGTTCGAGCTACTTTTCAATCCCCACCAATGGACAGCGGATACGATCCCGAACTTCCCGGTTCTCTCGCACGATCAAACGCGGATGTGCTTCACCTTCCATGTTGTCAATGCGCCCCTACCGTTCGCTGCGGCCTGTGTGCGGATCACATGCGATCAATGCGGACTGAGCCATCGTCCAGTGGTGCTGAACGCTATGTTAATCGTACTGGCAAGCCATCTCACTGCTGCGGGATTAGGAACGGGATTGAACCCAAGGAGACTTTCGGAGTTTTTTCGTGCTCTGCACTCTGACGCAGGGTCCATCAATGAATTCGCGGCTCCCGATAGCGTGCCGAGGGCTGAGATTTTCGCTGGCGCATTATGGCTAGCCTTCCACGAGTTTGGCCATATCGTAGGGAATTCGCTAGTCGGGCCGGAGCAGGTTGAAGGCCCGGAAAGTTCCCGTGTCACGATCGCTGGCGAACTGAACGCCGATCTCGCGGCGTTCCGCGTACTTCATCATCGCACAATCGCTAATAGACCCATGCTAGATAACTTCCCAGTTTTGCTGTGTGGGGTGGAGATAATTCTGAGGACCATCGCCGCCATGTCGGGTTTTGACGGCCGACCACGCCTATTGCGCGAGACGAAATCACAGGTGATCCTCACTCATCCGTCGCCCTGGCAGAGATGGTCTGTAATCCGCGCCTACGCAGCAATCGACTTTAAATTGGGGAGTGGCGACCGTTCTTTTTATTTGAACCACCGGAAGCGACTTCTCGGAAATTTTAATCGTGCAATCAACACAATGAGGTTAGCGGAGCATTTCGATGCAGCAAATTGACACAGGTACTCTCGCCGAAGCGTTGGATATTTTAAAAACTAACCATGGCATTTATACGCTCGCCACAAAGGATGGAGTCGAGGTTGCCGGACTGCTTCTTGGACAAGAACAAGACGTCGACAACGCCATGGACCTTCCTTACTGGCACAGGTTGAAGGCCGAGATCCGTAAGCTGTTATGTACCAACGACAAGCGGTATGCCGAGTTGCGACGAAGAATGACGCAGACTAGGAATGTTGCAGAAAAGGTCGGCGTTCCTGCCATCGCCGCCGCCATGGCGAGCCATGTTGGACTTGAGGTGGCACTAATCACCCCCTTCGTTTCCCTGCTTCTGGTCTTAATCGGACAGATCGGGATCGGCGCATGGTGTGCCGGAGACAGCGATCAGGGCCAGCATCGCTTAACAGTCACTGAGTAGGCATAAATCTCGCCCGCCGGCATTTTAGACGATGTCACATTTTGGTTGATCCGTTGACTTGCCTAACATTTGAAGTCGGATCAGTACGAATGTATGTATTGACTAAGTGGGACCTATATCACAGGCGCTGGACTTAGACACATAGTAGCGAGTGGAGCGGCCCAACCAATGGCCCCTTCTGAGAGACGCACAACAACGCAAGAACGACTGCGTTGGGTCGTGATTCGTCCGTCTGCCCTACGATTTGGTGGGGCGGAAAGCGGCCGCTCTTGTTCGTCACTTTTTCTGGCGTATTGGGATTCAGGGGGAGGTATTCCGGCACGGAACGCTTCCTCCATCTCAATGCATCGGGACCTTTCAGCTTTGCCCACCATCCCGTTATTGGGATGGTTTCTTTTTTCCTGCATTCGAACCTTGGTGAACGCTTGAGGAGGCTGTCTTGCGGAGCAAGGCTTCGCCGAGCTGGCGACGAAGCCCGGCAGATCCAAATGGATCGCGGGATCGAACCCCGGAGCCACGCCGTCGTCAGCCGTCGGATCGGAGGTGCAACCTTATGACAGGCAGGCCGGGGTTGGGCTGTCGACCTTTATGCACCGCTTCCCGCTCATATGAGCGGCCAGCGCAGACGGACCTCGCATCACCCGATCCGTTACGGGCGAGATCGTCTTGGAGGTCAGGGGCAACCCTCTCCTCCATCCTGCGAACCATCGTGCTGAAAACAACGATGATCCGCTTGCTGCCGATGCCCTTCGGCTTGCGACCCGGCTGCCCCCGATATCGCCTGGCTAGCGACGGAGACCGGAGCCCTCATGGAGGCTGGCTATGCACGTCAGACCGTCATCGCATCCTGAGCAGCGGAAAGACTCGCTATGCGGATTGCGACGTTGATCAACGTGCATTGATATGGCGGTCTGCGATCCATTCCCTCATCCGGCTCGCAGGCATTCGGGAGCTATGGGGGGATCGTTTCGCGCCTCGACGGACGGATTTCCACCGTGCTGGTATTACGGCCTGATGAAGAGGCGCGAGATATCAACGCCGATGTCGATCTTGTCGATCGCATCCTTCAACTGTGCCAGGTTCGTACGCTTGGTGTAGCGAGCGGTTTCACCGGGAGTGACGTGACCGGTGAGCCGGTCGACGACGGAGTCCTGAACACCAGCCTCGTGCAGGAAGGTCGTGGCGCTGTGCCGGAAGGAGTGGAAGTCGAGGCCTTCGCGATAAAGGCCAATGTCCTGGCGGTAGCGCGTGAACCACTTCGTATAGGCATGCCCGAGTCGATTGTCGGCCCCACCACCCTTCAGGTCGGGGAACAGCTGCGTGGCCCCACGGGATCGGAGGTCCGTAACCCTGTCGAGAAGCCCCAAGCGGATGAGCGTCTCGTGGATCGGCACGCGCCGCACGGCAGTGTCGTTCTTGAGCATGCGCCCGTCCCTGGCATGAAGGTCGAAGTACCAGATGTCCTTTTCGCGGCGAACATCCTCAAGGCGAAGCTGGCAGATTTCCTCCTGGCGCATGCCGGAGTAGACCGCGATGAGGGGGAGCCAGAACTTCGCGTCGCGGAGGATCACCATGCCGGGAAGGCTTCGGTGCCGTTCGGATTCACAGCCCGTCCAGACCGGAGTGGCAAACAAGCCGTCCAGATCCTCCCGTTCCCACATCCGGCGCTGGTCGGCAGCCTTCCTCTTGCTGGCGCCGTAGCGGAAGCCCGTGAAAATGTTCTCGGAAACTCCGCCCTTCGACTGCGCATCTGTCCAGAGGGTCGAAAGGGCCGAGAAGTGGCGTTTGACCGTCTTAACCGAGATCGGTTCCAATCGCGTTTCAGCTTTCTCACCCGCATAGATTTTGATGATGGCCGCCACATCGAGACCCCGATAGATGGCAGCCTTGCCGTAGTTGCCCGGCAGGCGCTGGATCTGATCCTTGAACAGACTTGCATCCTGTCGAGTATAATCACCGAGACGACGGTCGCCGCAGACATCGACGAACAGACGGAACGTGGCCCGGGCCTGTGAAGCCGACTGATTCTCCCAGGCGCCGGAGCTGACCTGACTATGGAGGAAGCTCGTGCTGGCCTCGGAGAAGACCGGGCCGGATGTAGCTGCTGGAGTGGCTGGAGCGGGCGCGGTGGCGGGATCGGGAGGACCCGACGCCTCCGCGGGGACTGGCTGTCTTGGGAGATCCGGAAGGGTATCGAGCCGCAGCTTCAGGAGACGATCACGGGGCTCGTAGTTGAAGTCCCCGGCATACCGGGCCTGCAGAGCGCTCGCCACATCGATGCCGGCCCGGAGCACCGCTTGCCGAGCCTGCATCCAGTCCTCGGTGGCGAGGGTTGCGGTCGCGATACCCTGACGCCTCAGTATGCCCTCCGTGATCATGCGGACCTCGCCGAAGCGGTTCGCCGCGAGGGCCTTTCGGGCATTGCCCGCGAGATCGGCGTAATAGCTTTCTCGCCCCGCGACGGTCGCGTCGTCGAGCGGCTCGCCGCGCAGACGCATCGCGTTCTCACGCTCAAGGATGATGTCGTAGAAGTCCTGAACGAGACGGGCGAGCTGATCGGTCAACAGCATGGGGCGGGCACGGGCCATACGGAAAAGAGTTTCCGAGGCGACGTATAGCCGACCGGCGTCGAGCTTGGCAGTGTGCTGGTCGGCCGTACCGAGGCTGCGCGTGAGTTCGCGGCGTCCGATCCGCGCGCGAAGGTCGGCGGGCACTGTTCGACGAAAATGCAGGCGGCCGGACCGCCGGATAACATGCGAGATGGTGTGCCCCACTCCGCCCCCTCACCGGATCAGGGATCCGGTTTTGTAGCAGCGGTGTGTGGCACCCGGCCCACCCCGCAGGGTGTTCCGGACGAACCATCAAATTTTACAACGACTTAAGGACGGTATTGGCTGGGGGACGAGGATTCGAACCTCGACTAGAGGAGTCAGAGTCCACTGTTCTACCGTTAAACTATCCCCCAAAAGCCCTGACAAAGCAGGAGCTTAAGACGGTTTGTCTTGTGATCCGATCCGTGCGGTGCACCGATCGGTTCGCGCCCGGTCCGTTCCGGTGGAGGGGCGATAGCATGGAGCCGACGCAGCATGCAAGCGTCAGATTGGCGGCTTTCGCCTCAAGCGATGGCCGGGCCGCCGGTCCGGGCCTCGATCATTCCGAGGGTCCGTAGGATCGCCAGGGCGACGATCTCGGCATCGACCTCGCCCTCCGGGGTCGCCGGCAGGATCGCCACGGTGCTGACCTCGTCGTCGATGAGCAGCCCCGCCACCACCTTGTAGACGTCGCCCTCGGGGGCGCCCTCGTCGTGAACGAGGCAGACGCGGCAGCCCCCGGCCTCGCCGTAGACGCGCTGGGTCAGGACCTCGACGCGGCTCTCGTCCTCGGGCTCGGTGCGGCGGGGTTGGCCGAAGGTCGGTCGGATGATGTTGTCCATGATCCACCCTATACCCGAGCCCGGTCGGTTTGTGAGGAGCCCCCTGCCCCGGGATCGTCCTCCCCCGGGATCGTCCCGCCGGGGATCATCCCGGGCCTGTCGGCGATTGACCTCTCATCCCGCAACGCCCGATCGAACGGGGTTGCCGAACCTCAGGACGTTCGATGCCGATCACCACAGCGCGCCTCGCGCAGCGCCACGCCGAACTCGGCGAGGCGTTCTACGATGTCGTGGCGCCCGCCGCCTTCCCCCAGACGATTCTGCGCTACCGCAACCAACCCTGGGCGGAGCGGATCGGCCTCGGTGACCTGACGGAGGCGGAGTGGATCGCCCATCTCGGCCGGTTCGAGCCCCTGCCCGGCAGTTTCCCGCAGCCCCTCGCCCTGCGGTATCACGGCCACCAGTTCCGCTCGTACAATCCCGATCTCGGCGACGGGCGCGGGTTCCTGTTCGCGCAGGCCTACGATCTCGGCGACGGACGCCTTCTCGATCTCGCCACCAAGGGCAGCGGGCGCACGCCGTGGTCGCGCACGGCCGATGGGCGTCTCACCCTCAAGGGCGGCGTGCGCGAGATCCTCGCCACCGGCATGCTGGAGGCCCTCGGGGTGAACACCTCCAAGACCTTCAGCCTCATCGAGACCGGGGAGGCGTTGGAGCGCGGCGACGAGCCCTCCCCCACACGCTCGGCCGTTCTCGTGCGTCTCAGCCACAGCCACATCCGCATCGGCTCGTTCCAACGCTTCCTGGCCCTCGACGAGCCCGACAACATCCTGAAGCTGATGGATCACACGATCCGCCTCCACATGCCCGAGCTCTGGCGAGAGGAGACGCCGGACCGCACCGTCGCGTTTCTCGAGGCCGTGTGCCGGCGGGTGGCGCGCACGGGCGCGCAGTGGATGGCCGCCGGCTTCGTCCACGGGGTCCTCAACACCGACAACATCAACGTCACCGGCGAGAGCTTCGATTACGGGCCGTGGCGCTTCGCGCCCGTCAACGACCCGGCCTTCACCGCCGCCTATTTCGACGTCCAGGGCCTCTACAGCTTCGGCCGACAGCCGGAGGCCCTGTTCTGGAACGTAAGCCGGCTCGCCGAATGCCTCACGCCCTTCGCGCCGCAGGAAGCGCTCGAAGCCGCCCTCAAGCTGTTCGGCCCGAACCTGCAGGAGGCCTTCGCCGACGCGCTCCTGGCCCGGCTCGGCCTCGCGCGCACCGACGACGCAGCGGTGCACCGGTTCGTCGGTGCATTCTGGGGCTTCCTCGCCCGCAGCGGAGCTCCGTTCGAACGCACGTTCTTCGACTGGTACGGCGGCCTGGCCTCGGAGGCTCGGGCGGCGGCGAGCCCGTCGGCCGCCCTCTACGCCTCGGAGGCGTTCGCGCCGGTCCGGGAGAGCCTGGGGGCGATGCGTCCCCTCGATGCGGGCCGCCTGGCGCATCCGTATTTCGCCGATCCGGAGCCCTGCACGATGCTGATCGAAGAGGTCGAGGGCCTGTGGGCGCCCATCGCCGAGCGCGACGACTGGTCTGCACTTCAGACCAAGCTCGCGGCCATCGACCGGATGGCCGAGGCCTATGGGACGCGTGTCCCTCCCCTCACCTGACGCGCCGGCCCTGTTTCGGACACATGCGGCGGTAGGGTGCCCTGACGGCGCCGACGCGTGACCGCCGGAAAGCGATGATGAGCGAGATCCGAATCCTCGAAGGCGCAGGCCTCGGCTTTTCCGATGCGACGGGACCGGGTGACTACGAGACCGGCCTGCTGCACCTGCCGGGCGGCGCGACGCGGGGCGTCGAGGATCTCGTGGACCTCGTGATCGAGGACGGCGCCGCTTCCCCGCGCCGGGCCGGGATCGCCGTCGGCCTCCGTTCGGCCCTGCACGCGGCGGGGCCCCTGCCCCGTCCCTTCGATCTGGCGGCGTCCTTCGTCGGCCTCGGCCTCGGTGCCCTCGGCGGGACCCTGCACGCCACCATCACCCTGCGGGCGCGCTTCTCCGACGGGGCGAGCGCCAGGATCGCCACCGATCCCGAGACCGCCGCCGCGATGATGCACGACTGGACCGTGGTCCGGCTCGCCCTCATGCGCCGGGAGGCCGGAGCGCGGACGCAGCGCAGACTCGCTCCGCCCGTCGCCCCCCTCGCCTTGCCGGCGCCCGAGCCCGATGCCGCGCCGGCCCTGACGTCGATCTTCCAGTACGAAATGCGCAAGGGCCGCCTTCGGCGTCTGGCCTCCGGCAAGGTCCCTGAACAGACCTGAGGCGCAGGTCGCCGGTGCAGGTCGCCGGTGCAGATCGGCCGCGGAGGCGCGCGAACCCGCCCGTCCTGGCCCTCGTCCGCCACCGCCGGTATGGTCCCGCCCGCACGAGGCCCGAGATCCATGATTCAGAAGACCCATCTGCCTCCCGACGCGACCATCGCCGACGTGGTGGCCGATCTGGAGGATGCCAACGAGTATCTGCGCCGGGTGCTCGGCAATATGCGGTTCTGCCAGAAGCGGCACGGCGACGCCCATCTGCGCATCGGCATCACGGGCAAGCGCGGCCCCGGGAAATGGCTCGCCCCGTCCTACCGCATCGACTACCCGGCCGGCCCGGGCGCGGCCGAGACGGTGATCTACAACGGCTTCGGGGGCCGCTCGCACAGCGCCTTCACGCCGGTCAACGTCCGCGAGACCAACTGGAGCCGTGGACACACCACCATCCAGGAGGTGCAGAAACTCTACGACGGCCTGCACAAGGCCCGGATGGAGCGCGCCGAGCGGAACGGCCCCGGGCCGGACACGGCCCGATCGGTCCCTGCCTCAGACCAATCTGAATAGCCGGGGCATCACGCCGGTGGATGGTGCCGGGCCCAATGTTCGGCGATGTCGATGCGGCGGGTGATCCAGACCCGGTCGTGGGCCGCGACATGGTCGAGGAACCGGGTGAGCGCGGCGATCCGGCCCGGTCGGCCGACGAGGCGGCAATGCAGGCCCACCGACATCATCCTGGGCGCCGTCTCGCCCTCGGCGTAGAGGGCGTCGAAGGTGTCGCACAGGTAGGTCGCGAAGTGGTCGGCGGTGTTGAAGCCCTGCGCGGCCACGCAGCGCATGTCGTTGGCGTCCAGCGTGTAGGGCACCACGAGGCCGTGCCGGTCCGAGGTGCCGATCCAGTAGGGCAGGTCGTCCGCGTAGGAATCCGACAGGTAGGCGAAGCCCGCCTCCAGGCCGAGGTCGAGGGTGTGGATGGACGAGCGTCCCGTGTACCAGCCGCGCGGGCGCTCCCCCGTCACCGCTTCGTGGATGCGGATCGCTTCCGCCATGTGCGCCTTCTCGGCCGCGCGGGTGAAGTCGCGATAGTCGATCCATTTCAGGCCGTGGCAGGCGATCTCCCACTCCGCCTCGCGCATGGCCGCCGCGATGTCGGGCACCCGAGCCAGGGCGTTGGCGACGGCGAACACCGTCACGGGCACGCCGCGCGCCCGCAGGAGCCGCCAGATGCGCCAGAACCCGGCGCGGGAGCCGTACTCGTACAGCGATTCCATGTTCATGTGACGCTGGCCCGGCCAGGGCTGCGCGCCGACGATCTCGGAAAGGAACGCCTCGGAGGCCGCATCCCCGTGCAGGATCGAGTTCTCGGCCCCCTCCTCGTAGTTCAGCACGATCTGAACGGCGATCCGGGCGTCGTTCGGCCAGTGCGGATGGGGCGGCGTGCGGCCGTAGCCGACGAAATCACGGGGATCGGTCACGGCGGCCTTCCTGTGCGGAGCGTCCATCGAGGTATCCATCGACCGTCGCTGTTCGGACGCCGCGCCGCGTCCTGTCAACCGATCCGATGCCTCGGCCTTGCACCCGGGCGCCGGATCCGGGATGCCCTTGCGCCACCGGCGCCGGGATGCATCCATGCGGGGATGACCCACCGCGCACGGTCCTTGCCTGTCCGCGTCCGTGCTTCGACGGCCCAACCCGAGGTTTCCCCGTGCTCCTGACCCCGCGCGAAAAGGACAAGCTCCTCCTCGCCATGGCCGCCCAGGTCGCCCGCAACCGGCTCGCCCGCGGGGTGAAGCTGAACTATCCCGAGGCCGTGGCGCTCATCAGCGACTTCGTGGTCGAGGGGGCCCGCGACGGTCGCTCCGTGGCCGAGCTCATGCAGGCGGGCGGCCACGTGCTCACCGCCGAGCAGTGCATGGACGGCATTCCCGAGATGATCCACGACATACAGGTCGAGGCGACGTTTCCGGACGGCACCAAGCTCGTCACGGTCCACCATCCGATCCGGGGCGCGGCCTCGGTCGAGGTGCCCGGCACCGTGACGACGCAGCCCGGCGAGATCGTCTTCAACGCCGACCTGCCCCGCACCCTCGTCACGGTGTCCAACGTCGGCGACCGGCCGATCCAGGTCGGCTCGCACTACCACTTCTACGAGGTCAATCCGGGCCTGACGTTCGACCGCGAGGCGGCCCGCGGCCAGCGCCTCGACATCGCCCCCGGCACGGCGGTGCGGTTCGAGCCGGGCGCCACGCGGGACGTGGTGCTGGTGCCGCTCGGCGGGACCCGCACCGTGTACGGTTTTCGCGGCGACGTGATGGGAGCGCTCTAGCCATGGCCACCCTGCCCCCCCGCGCCGCCCTGCCCCGGGCCGCCTATGCCGACATGTTCGGCCCAACCACGGGCGATCGCATCCGCCTTGCCGATACCTCCCTCGTCATCGAGGTCGAGCGCGACCACACCACCTACGGCGAGGAGGTGAAGTTCGGCGGCGGCAAGGTGATCCGCGATGGGATGGGGCAATCCCAAGTGACGAACCAGGACGGGGCCGTCGACACCGTCATCACCAACGCCGTGGTTCTCGACCATTGGGGCGTGGTGAAGTGCGATGTCGGCATTGTGAAGGGCCGCATCGTCCGCCTCGGCAAGGCCGGCAACCCCGACATCCAGCCGGGCGTCGACATCGTGGTCGGCCCCGGCACGGAGGTGATCGCGGGTGAAGGAAAGATCCTCACGGCGGGCGGGTTCGACAGCCACATCCACTACATCTGCCCGCAGCAGATCGAGGAGGCGCTCTGCTCCGGCGTCACCACCATGCTGGGCGGCGGCACGGGGCCGGCCCACGGCACCTTCGCCACCACCTGCACGCCCGGACCCTGGCATCTCGCCCGGATGATCGAGGCGGCGGACAGCTTTCCGATGAACCTCGCCTTCGCCGGCAAGGGCAACGCGTCGCGGCCCGAGAGCCTCGTGGAGATGATCCGCGCCGGCGCCTGCGCCCTCAAGCTGCACGAGGATTGGGGCACCACGCCACAGGCCATCGACACCTGCCTGACGGTGGCGGACCTGCACGACGTGCAGGTGATGATCCACTCCGACACGCTCAACGAATCCGGCTTCGTCGAGGACACGATCAAAGCCTTCGCGGGGCGGACCATCCACGCCTTCCACACGGAGGGGGCCGGCGGTGGGCACGCGCCCGACATCATCAAGGTCGCGGGCCTGGCCAACGTGCTGCCCTCCTCCACCAACCCCACGCGCCCGTACACGAAGAACACCATCGACGAGCATCTCGACATGCTGATGGTGTGCCACCACCTCGATCCGGCGATCGCCGAGGACCTCGCCTTCGCCGAGAGCCGCATCCGGCGCGAGACCATCGCGGCCGAGGACATCCTGCACGACATCGGAGCCCTCTCGATGATGTCGTCGGACAGTCAGGCCATGGGCCGGGTCGGCGAGGTCGTGATCCGCACCTGGCAGACGGCGGACAAGATGAAGCGCCAGCGCGGCGCCCTGCCGGGCGACGCCTCGGGCAACGACAACCTGCGCGCCCGACGCTACATCGCGAAATACACCATCAACCCGGCCATCGCGCACGGGGTCTCGGCCCATGTCGGCTCGGTGGAGCCCGGCAAGCTCGCCGATCTGGTCCTCTGGACGCCCGCCTTCTTCGGGGTGAAGCCCGATCTCGTCATCAAGGGCGGCATGATCGCCACCGCTCCCATGGGCGACCCCAACGCCTCGATCCCGACGCCACAGCCCGTGCATTACCGGCCGATGTTCGGCGCCATCGGTCGCTCGCCCTTCGCGACCGCCCTCACCTTCGTCTCGAAAGCCGCCATCGAGGATGGGCTCGCAGAGCGGCTCGGGGTTCAGAAGCGCCTCGTGGCCGTCGAGAACGTGCGCGGCGGCATCTCGAAGAAGAGCATGATCCTCAACGACGCCACGCCCGCCATCGAAGTCGATCCCGAGACCTACGATGTCCGTGCCGACGGCGAATTGCTGGTCTGCGAGCCCGCCGAGGTGCTGCCCATGGCGCAGCGGTACTTCCTGTTTTGAGGTATGATGGCGGCGATGCCAGCGGAGGCCCCATGTCCAAGGCTGCCCTGAGCCCGCCCCCGGGCCGGACTCTTCCCGAGCCAGACCTCTACGACACCGATCTGTACCTTTGGACGCAGGCCCAGGCCGCTCTGCTCCGAACGAGCCGGCGGCAGGACATCGACTGGCACCATCTGGCCGAAGAGATCGAGAGCGTGGGCGGATCGCAGAAATCCGAGATCCGGAACCGGCTGGCGATCCTGCTGCAGCACCTCCTGAGATGGGAGTTCCAGCCGGAGAAGCGCAAGTATGGCTGGCGCGCTTCCATCGTCGAACAGCGTCTCCAGATCGACGGCCTCGTCGACGTCAGCCCGAGCCTGAGATCCTGGCCGGAGACCGTGCTTGCCAAAAGCTATCGCCTCGCCCGCGTTCGGGCCGCCGATGAGACCGGCCTTCCCGAGGCCACGTTTCCGGAGGTTTGTCCCAATTTCATGGCTCAGCTTCTGGACGATGGGTTCTATCCCGGTCCGCTCGCTCCAAAAGTCGTGTGACGACGCCTCCTGCGCCGGGCGGACGCGTCCCCAAACGGGTTCCCTTTCCATGATCCGCGCCACCCATGTCCTGCGCCGCGACGCCCTCGTGGGTGAGATCGTCGACCGCATCGTCCTCGACCACGGCGACCGCCACCGCCGCCGCATGGCCATGCGGGGGGTGGGCGGCGTAGCGTTCCTCCTCGATCTCGCCGAACCGACGGTGCTCGACGACGGCGACGCCCTGGTGCTGCAGGACGGGCGCCTCGTCTGGGTCGAGGCCGCGCCGGAACGCCTGCTGGCGATCCGGGCCGCCGACGACCACGCCCTCAAGCGGCTGATCTGGCATATCGGCAACCGCCATATCCCGGCCGAGATCGCCCCGGATGCGGTCTACATCGCCCACGATCACGTCCTCGCCGAGATGGTGAGGGGCTTAGGGGGCACCGCCGAGGCGGTGGAGCGTCCGTTCCGCCCCGAGGGGGGCGCCTATGCGGGCGAGGCCGCCGGGCACCATCACCACGGCCATCCCCACGATCACGGTCATTCGCACACCCATGATTGACGCCCTGCGCCTGATGGCGTGGCTGTCGCCGGGCTATCCCGTGGGGGCCTATGCCTATTCGCACGGGCTCGAAGCGGTCGTGGACGCCGGAGACGTGTCCGGGGAAGCTTCCCTCGTGGACTGGCTCGCCGACGTGCTCGAACTGGGGTCAGGCCGCAACGACCTCATCCTCGTAGTGCACGCCCATGGCGCGTCTCTGGTGGAAGACTCTGTGGCGTTGGCAGACCTCAACGACCTCGCCCTGGCGCTGGCTCCATCGCGCGAGCTTCACCTGGAGACGAGCCAGCAGGGCCGCAGCTTCCTCGACGCCACCCTGGCGGCTTGGCCGACCCCTGTCCTCATCCGCCTCGCCGAGACCCTGCCCGGCCCGGTGGCTTATCCCGTGGCGGTCGGCGTCGCGGCCGGCGCCCACGGCATGGCCCTGCCCCCGACGCTGGCCGCCTTCGGCCTCGCTTTCCTACAGAACCTCGTCTCGGCGGCCCTGCGCTGCGCGCCGATCGGCCAGAGCGCCGGCACGCGGGTGATCGCGGCCCTGACGCCGCGCGTGGTGGCGCTCGCGGCCACCGTCCCGGACCTCACCCTGGACGACCTCGGCAGCGCCACCCTGGCCCTCGATCTCGGCTCGTTCCGGCACGAAACCCAGTACTCTCGGATTTTCCGTTCGTGAAAGACCCAACGATGACCTCTCCCAACGGCCGCTCTCCCAACGGTCCTTTGCGCGTCGGCATCGGCGGCCCCGTCGGCTCCGGCAAGACCGCCCTGATGGAGCAGCTCTGCAAGCGCTTCCGCGACACCTATGACATCTGCGCCATCACCAATGACATCTACACCAAGGAGGATGCCCGCATCCTCACGGTGGCGGGCGCGTTGCCCGAGGAGCGGATCATGGGGGTCGAGACCGGCGGCTGCCCGCACACGGCGATCCGCGAGGACGCGTCCATCAACCTCGCGGCCGTGGCCGAGATGCGCCGGCGCTTCCCGAAGCTCGACCTGATCCTCATCGAATCGGGTGGCGACAACCTCGCCGCCACCTTCTCGCCGGAGCTCGCCGACCTCACCCTCTACGTCATCGACGTCGCCGGGGGCGAGAAGATCCCGCGCAAGGGCGGCCCCGGCATCACCCGCTCCGATCTCCTCATCGTCAACAAGACCGACCTCGCGCCCCTGGTCGGCGCCGACCTCGGCGTGATGGAGGCCGACACCAAGCGGATGCGGGGGACGCGCCCCTACGTGTTCGCCTCGCTCCGCGACGGCCACGGTGCCGACACCGTCGCCCGGTTCATCGTCGAGGCCGGCGGGCTTGCCTGAGCCTGCGTCGGCTTTGCCTGAGCCTGCGGCGCTCTTGCCTGACTCCCCAGCAGGCTCCGTCCGGGAAGTCTTCGTTGCCTTCCTGAAGCTCGGCCTCACGGCCTTCGGCGGCCCCGTCGCCCATCTCGGCTACTTTCGCGAGGCCTTCGTGGCGCGGCGGCGCTGGATCGACGAAGCGGCCTACGCCGACCTCGTCGCCCTGTGCCAGTTCCTCCCCGGTCCCGCCTCGAGCCAGATCGGGTTCGCCCTTGGAATCCTTCGGGTGGGGAGCCTGTGGGGCGGGCTCGCGGCCTTTGCGGGCTTCACCCTGCCGTCCGCCCTGATCCTCGTCGGAATCGCCTACGGCGCCGGATCGGGCGGCCCCATGCTGGCTGGCCTCCTGCACGGCCTCAAGCTCGTTGCCGTGGCGGTCGTGGCCCAGGCCGTCTGGGGCATGGCCAGAACCCTGGCGCCGGACCCCATGCGTGCCGGGATCGCACTCGGCGCGCTCTGGCTCGCGGTGCTGGCCCCGACGGCGTTCGGTCAGATCGGTGCGATCGGGTTCGGCGCCGTCGCCGGCCTCGTCCTGTGCCGGGCGATGGCTCCCACCCCGGTCGGACACCTCTCCGGTCCCCTGTCCCGGCGGACGGGGACCGTGGCGCTGACGCTGTTTCTGGGGCTGCTTGTCGGCTTGCCGATCCTGGCGACCTGGATGCCCTCGCAGGGCATCGCCGTGGTCGATGCGTTCTACCGGGCCGGAGCCCTCGTCTTCGGCGGCGGCCACGTGGTGCTGCCGCTCCTGCGGGCCGGCACCGTCGATCCGGGCTGGATCGGCGCCGACGCGTTCCTCGCCGGCTACGGCGCGGCGCAGGCCGTGCCGGGGCCCCTCTTCACCTTCGCGGCCTATCTGGGTGCCGCCCTGAAGCCGCCGCCGAACGGATTTCCGGGCGCTGCCCTGGCACTCGCGGCGATCTTCCTGCCCGGCCTCCTCCTCGTCACCGGCGCCCTGCCCTTCTGGGACGAACTCCGCAGGAAGCCCCTGGCCCAGGCGGCCCTGCGCGGGGGCAACGCCGCCGTGGTCGGGCTGCTCGCCGCCGCCCTCTACGATCCGGTCTGGACGGGCGCCATCGGCAGCGCCCGCGATGTGGCCCTCGCCGCCACCGCCTTCGTGCTCCTGACGGTGGGGGGCGTCGCGCCCTGGATCGTCGTCGGGCTGACGGCCCTCGGCGGCCTCGCTTCGGGCGGCTGATCAGATACCCGCGTACCAGGGGAAGCCGAGTTCGGCGACCATGCTGCCGCGTCCCTTGCCGTAGCCGTCGACGCGCTCGGCCGCCTCGATGGCCGAGATGTACTTGAGGCTCTTGTAGCCGAGCTGGCGTTCCACGCGCAGGCGCAGGGGCGCGCCGTGCTTCACCGGCAGGTCGCCTCCGTTCATGCCGTAGGCGAGGATGGTCTGCGGGTGGAGCGCGTCGAACAGGTCGTAGCTGTCCCACCAGCCATCGACGCTGCGGATTACGATGAAGCGGGCCTCAGGCTTCAGCCCCACCTGCGCGAGGAGACGGGCCAGGGGTACGCCGGTCCACTCGCCGATGGCCGACCAGCCCTGCTCGCAGGAATGCAGGGTCACCTGGGTGCGCGACGGCATCGCCTTGAGGTCGGCGAGGGAGAAGGCGCCGGGCCGCTCCACGAGGCCGGTGACGGGCAGCTTCCAGTCGGCGAACGCAGTTTGCCTCGATCGCTTGTAGGCGGGGTCGTCGGGATCGGTGGTGTTGATGGTGGGGAACACCGTCGAGATCTGGCTGCGGTCGAACTCGCGCACCAGGGGCTGGTGCCGGAGCAGCCAGCGCTGGACCGCGAAGGTGAGGCCGTTGCTCCAGTCGTAGGGGGTGGCCAGATGCGACAGGGCCGGCGCATCGCAGCCGCTCACGAGGCCGGCACCGAAGAGGGCCCCCGAACCGGTGAGGAGGCGGCGGCGCGACAGGTCACGCATCGGGTGTCTCCCGGTTGGCTGGCGTGTCCGGCGGAACGGCGAAGCGCCCGGTGATCATCGATCGCGTGAGGTTGACGGCCCCGCCGACGAAGACCTGACCGACATGGACGAGGAGGAACAGGACCAGCAGGCTGGCGAAGACGAAGTGCAGGGTGCGGGCCGATTGCCGGCCGCCGAACAGGGTGAAAAGCTCGGGGAACGCCGCCGTGACGCCGGGCGACATGGTGAGGCCGGTGAGCACCATCAGGGGGAACAAGCCCAGGATCACGGCCAGATAGGCGAATTTCTGCAGGGCGTTGTAGCGCAGAGCCTCCCGCCCCGTGGCCGGCCGCAGCCGGGCATGGTCGGCGATCTCGCGGGCGAGGTGGTCGGGCGCCAGCTGATCCCGGTCCGGCAGCAGGTTGCGGCGCAGATGTCCGCCGAAGAGCGCGAGGAGCAGGTAGAGCCCGCCGTTGAGGACGAGGATCCAGGCGGCGAGGAAGTGGAGATTACGGCCCCAGCCGGTCTGCTCGAGGTTCACCGGGAGAGGCAGCGCCAGGGCGGCGGGGGCGTCGTTGGCGCCGGTCTCGCCCCAGAACAGGCGCGGCAGGGCGAGCAGGATTGCGATGCCGCTCACCAAGAGCGCGCCGAACGCAGCCGTGTTCACCCAATGGGTCAGGCGCACCCAGGCGCGGTGCCGGAACACCGTCTGCCGAGGCACCCGGCTGGTCATGGCGTGGCACCGATCGTCCGCAGCACATCGAGGCGGTAGCGGTCCGTACGGGTCTGGCGATACGGCTCCAGGGTACCGGCGGTTCCGGCGATGAGCGCCTCGACGGCGTCGTCGCCGCTGAGCGGATAGTTCGTCTCGCCGATCCAGTGGACGAGGACGATGTCGGCACCGGGCTTCACCGCCTGCACCATGTGTCCGGCGAGGCGGGCGAGGTCGGCGCGGGTGAAGAAGTACAGCACCTCCGATACCAGGATGAGGTCGAACCGGCCGGGCGGCCACGCGTCGGGCACCGCCGCGTGCAGGAACGCGACGTGCGGGCTGTCGGCGCAGCGGGCACGGGCCGCCGCGATGGCGGTCTCGGCGACGTCGAGGGACAGGAGCCGGGTGCAGCGTTCCGCCAGCCGCCGGGTCAGCACGCCGATGGAGCAGCCGACTTCCAGGGCCTCGCCATAGGTGTCTCGCGAGAGGGCCGCCAGGGTGGCGTCGTACTTGGCCGCCTCGTAGGCGCTGGTGGTGAACCCCCACGGGTCCGGGTTTCCGGCGTAGATGCCGTCGAAATAATCGGGCGGGAGGGATTCGGTGGGTCGGGTCATGCGGCGCGACCGGACTGGAGACCCGCGCGGTTCGAATCGCGCGGGTCGCGCCAGAGGGTGTCGGCCGGGCGGTCGTCGGCCAGCACGTGGGCGGCGGCGTGGGTCAGCGCCCGGTCGGGACCCGGCTGGCGCAGGTAGGTGGCGAGATCGCGCATGAGACGTTCCAGGGGGTGGGTCTGGAGGAAGCCGGCGAGCCCCACGGAGCGCTGGGCGCGCTCCAGCACGTCGAGGCCGGCGCGCTCCACGGCCATGCGGGTCAGGTTGACGTAGGCGATCACCCGCGCGGGCTCCGCGTCGGGGTCGTTGGCGAGGGCAGCGGCCCGGCCCACGAACAGCCGTGCCGTCTCCACGGCGATGGCCGCCTCGCCGAGACGCGCCGCCTGATGCGGGTCGCCACCGCGCCCGGTGGCGACGAGATGCGCCCGCACGGTATCGAACACGGCCTCGATCCCGCCGAGCTGCACGGCGGTGAAGCGCCAGGCGCCACCGGAAAAATGCGGCTCGCGGAAGTAATCGTCGGCCTCACCCACCGCCGCCTGCCCGTCCACGGGAAGCCCGGAGAAGTCGAGCACCCCCGAGGTCGAGGCGCGCATGCCGTGGGCGCACCACGACGACAGGTCGGACCGGATGTCGGGCTCCAGGGTGACGACGAGCATCTGCTGGCGCCCATCGGGCCGCCGCGCGGTGACGAGGGGTCGCGTCACCGATCCCGCCCCCGAGGCGAAGGATTTCACGCCACCGAGCAGGCCGGTCCCATGGGGATCGAGGTCGAGGCCGCCGGCCTGGGGCTGGGTGTTCCAGACCCCGAACAGGTGCCCGGCGCGGACATCCGCCGCGAGACGCGCGAGCACGGACTCGGACGCGTAGCGCAGGATCAGCGACAGGGCGTTGACGTGGCCCTCGTAGAGCCGCCCAAGGGCGAGGCTACCGCGGCCGACTTCCGCGAGGACGTCGAGGAGCACCGGCGCCATGGTGGGCGCATCGAGGCCAGCACCGCCGAGGGCCACGGGAAGCGGTGCCGCGAGCAGGCCGGCCTCATGGCAATGGGCCACGTCCTGCGCCGGAAATCCGCCGGTTCGGTCGAGGGCGTCCGCCCGCTCGGCGGCGAGCCGCGAAACCGCGCGGGCGGCGGCGCGGATTCGGGCAGGGCCGGCTTCGATGCGATCGGGGACGAGGAAGTTCATCCCTTGGAACATGGAACAGGCCTGAGCTTCCGCCAGTCGCCCAAGGGTCACGGCCCCCGCAAAACGTGCGGCTTTCCCGATGGCATTCGCTGCGGGTCCACCGCTCGGGCGCGGGCGGCCCTCTCCGTCTCAGCTCCAGGCGTGGAACGGGGGGGCGACCCCGTTGAGGGCGTGGTTGCCCACGATGGCGTATTTCCAGCGCACCGGGTCGTGCAGGGTGTGGGTGCGGGCGTTGCGCCAGTGCCGATCGAGGTTGTGCTCGTCGAGGGTCGAGCGGGTGCCGGCGAGTTCGAACAGGGTGTTGGTGGCCGCGAGCGCCACCTCCGTGGTCAGCACCTTCGCTTCCGCCACGGCGAGCTGTGCCGCCGCGACGCTGCCGGCGTCGGGGGCGGCCACCGCCGCGTCGAGGGCGAGGCCGGCTCGGTCGAGGAGGGCTTCCGCCGCGTGCAGGCGGATGGTGAGGTCGCCGACGATGGCGATGGTGTGGGGATCGTCCGAGGCCCGCTCCAGGCCGCTGTCGATCCAGGGCCGCGATTTCGTGCGCACGAACGCGACGGTCTCGGCCAGCGCCTCGCGGGCGATGCCGGCATCGACGGCGGCCTGGATGACCTGGAAGATCGCCCCGTTGGCGCTCGGACGTTCGTAGCCCTTCCACGCCGGCACGAGGTGGCTCTTCTCCACCCGCACGTCCTTGAGGATCACCGTGCCGCTCGCCGTGGTGCGCTGGCCGAAGCTCGACCAGTCGTCGATGACGGACAGGCCCGGCGCGTTGCGCTCGGCGATGGCGTACCAGGGGCGTCCCTGATCGTCGACGGCGACGATGGGCACGAGGTGGGCGAGCAGCGCCCCCGTCGCGTAGAACTTGCGACCGTGGACGATGACATGGTCGCCGTGATCGACGAAATGGGTCTTGAAGTCGGCGGCCCTCGGCGTGCCGCTCTCGGAGAAGGCGTTGCCGAAGCGGGTGCCGGCCAGCACCTTGCCGAACAGCAGGGCCTTCTGCGCGTCGTCCGACACGGTGTCGATGGCGGCGACGATGCCGAGATGGTTCTGGGCGATCTGGCCGATGGAGGGATCGGCCGCCGAGACGATGGCGATCACCTGTGCGAGGGTCCGGTAGGACACGCCCGGCCCGCCATGGGCCTTGGGCACGTTGATCGACCACAGGCCGCTCTGCGAGAAGGCGTCGAGCTCGGCGAAGGGCCGGCGCCCCGTGCGGTCGCGCTCGGCCGCCTCCGTGCGGAACGCGTCCGCCAGGACGTGGGCGACGCGGAGTGCTTCGGCGTCGTCGCGGACGATGTGGGCGGGCTCCGACGGCTTCTCGGGGCCGGGGACTCCCTGGGGCACGCGGTTGGCCTCAATGGCACTCGCGCTGACGGCGATGTTCATGGCTGTTCTCCGGAGGATGTCGGAAGGGCGGTCGTTCGATTCAGGCGGCTTCCGCCCGGCGCCCGCGCTCCGCCTCCAGGGCCCGCACCCGTGGGATGATGTGCGCACCGAAATACGCGACCTCCTCCTGGAAATGCAGGAAGGCCAGAAGGGCCAGATCGACGCCGGCCTCCTTCAGGGCGACGATGCGCTCGGCGATCTGGTCGGGCGTACCGATGAGGTTGGTCTTGAAGCCGTCGTTGTACTGGACGAGGTCCTCGAAGCTCGATTTCGCCCAGTTCCCCTCCCCTTCCGGCGAGGCTTTGCCGGCGTTCTTCGCTTCATGGCCGAAGGCCTTGACCGCCTCCGGGTCGGCGTTGTCGATGATCTCCTTGAGGACGGCGCGGGCCTCCTCCTCCGTGTCGCGGGCGATGACGAAGGCGTTGACGCCGACCTTGACGGAATGGCCGTTGGCCCGCGCCTTCGCCTGGATGTCGTCGACCTGGGCCCGGATGCCCTCGGGGGTGTTGCCGTTGGTGAAGTACCAATCGGACACCCGCGCCGCCATGTCCCGCGCCGCCCTCGACGAACCACCCTGGAAGATCTCCGGCTGCGGGTCGGCGGGTTTCGGTTTCAGGGTGTAATTCGTGTAGCGATAGAAATCGCCCCGGAAGGTGTAGTTGTCCTGGGTCCAGATTCCGCGCAGTGCCGTAATGAACTCTTCCGAGCGCCGATAGCGCTCGTCGTGGTCGAGCCAAGGCTCGCCGATGGCGCGGAACTCGCCCGAGAACCAGCCCGAGACCACGTTGATGGCGATGCGCCCCTCGCTCAACTGGCTGATGGTGGCGATCTGCTTGGCGGCCAGCGTCGGGTTCCATGGCCCCGGCAACAGGGCGGCGATCACCTTCAGTTTCGTGGTGGCGGCGAGCAGCGCATGACTGAAGGCCACGGATTCGTGCTGGTACTCAGCGCCGTAACCGGCGGTGAAGCGGATCTGCGTCAGGGCGTAGTCGAACCCTGCTTCCTCGGCGATCTGTGCCAGGCGCCGGTTGTAGGGCGCGTCCCAGCTCGTGCGTTGGGGAATCTTGCTGATGACGAGGCCGCCCGAGACATTGGGCACCCAGTAGGCGAACCGGATCGGGGCATCCGTCGCGTCGGCAGGTGGTCGAAGGCTCATGTGAGGATCCGCATTCAAAAGGGGATACGCCCGGCGCCGAGCGCCGGACATGGAGCAACGAACTTCGCGAATGCTGGAGATGCAGCAGCAAAGTTGGTCGAAATATCAGGCGGCCCACAAATATTTGCGGCACATTCTCGATCGATTTGAAGTATCGGCTCGTAATAGGTCTGCGTCAAAGGAAGCAAATGGCTTTTTGCGGCGCCGATGGAAAACAGCCTTCTCCCATTCGCATGTTCGACCACGCGATCGGTTCTCTGTCCGGCAGCACCGGGCTTTCCTCGGACAGGAGGGCGATGCTTCGCGGCGCGCAAGATTCCCCTCGTTCGCGCGGCGTTGCCGCCTTAAGGGGGGCGGGGCGGAATTCCGGAGTCACGAAGGAGGGGGCTATTGCAGGGCGTATGTCCGGCCGCCGCCGCATCGCTTCGGCCAACAGATCCGCAGGGGCCGGAGCGAAGTGCCCATTGCGCGCCATGAGCGGTTTTCCACCATCGATCCGACTGCGCTTCTCTATTGGGCAGTTCGGTGGTCGTCTCGTGAGCAGATTACGTAAATTAAAGGCAATGTACCGATCCGCAATACGACGCGGATTGTCAGAATAAGCCGGACGTTTAAGAGGGCGTTAACGATTCGGCGGCCAGATTGGGTGGATCGTTTCTTGATCGGCTGCACATCGCATCCGGACCGGCAGGCAGGATCATCGCCATGGCTCGTGCGTCCCTTCCGCCCCTCGTCGTGCTGCTGGCCGGCGACGAGTTGACCCGTTCGATCACCACGAGTTGCCTGGAAGCCTCCGGCTACGATGTCCTCAGCGCCCGCACGGCCGGCGAGGTCGAAGCGTTGCTCCTGAGTCAGACCGTCCTGCGCCGGGTCGATGTCCTGGTGACCGATGCCGACGTGCGCGACGCCGTCGAGGGCGTATCCCTCGGGGCCGTCGCCCGCTGCCTCGATCCCGCCGTCGGAGTGATCTACACCACGCGCTCGCCGCGCACCCTGCCCGACGCCATCGTGGGGGGGGCACCCTGTCTGCGCACGCCCTATCATGCGCATCAGCTCGTGCGTCTCATCGCCGATCTGCCCCGGTCGCCGGAACCGGGCCGGACCGCCGTACGCCGGGCTGCTTGAGGCTGCGCCCTTCGCGGGCACGGTGCGACCCACCGGGTGATGCGTCGGGCGGCTACCTCACGCCTTCAACCTTTCACAAACCATCGATCCTGTTACAATCGCAGGAGGAATTCGCCGAGTAACGCTTGTGCACGATGTTCGTCAGACCGCGTTCGACATTATCCATCGGCTGCGATCGGCGGGGACTCAGCGGGCAGTCTATGCGGAGTTGCGCCGCACGGGGGCGATCTTCGGCTACGACGCGTTCCTCATCGGCGGCCTGCCGCAGTCACCGAACGAGAACCTGTCCGACTGTTCGCTGATTTCGGGCTGGCCGCTCGGCTGGGCGCAGCGTTACCAGGAGCGGAACCACCTCCATCGGGACCCGGTCATCCGCTACATCCGGGCGACGACGGAGCCGTTCCTGTGGCAGGAGGCGGCGACCCGTGGCGACGGGCACGGCCTCACCGTGATGAACGAGGCACGGGAGTACGGCCTCAGGGAGGGCTTCTGCGTCCCCTTCCACGAACTCGACGGCGGCGAGGCCGGGGTCAGCTTCGGCGGTACGCAGGTGCGGCTGTCGGATGATGCCCGCGCCGGCCTGCACCTCGTGGCGATCTACGCCATGTCCCGGGCCAAGGCGATCGCGCGCCGGATGCAGGACGACGATGCGGCGGATCGGGCTTTCGCGGGGCTGACCGACCGAGAGGTCGAGTGCCTGAAATGGGCCGCCGCCGGCAAGACCGCCTGGGAGACCTCCGTGATCTTGTCGATCTCCGCACGCACGGTGGAGCATCACCTCGCGGCCGCGGCGCGCAAGCTCAACGCGGCCAGTCGCGTCCAGAGCGTCGCCGAAGCCTTGCGGCGGGGCATCATAAGCTGATTCCAGCCGCCGCGATCCTCCGTAGATCTACGGATGCCTGATCGACCCAAGCTTGGCCAGAACTCCCTGCATCGCAGGGAGATCGGGCATGTTGAAGGTTCTGAGCGGCGACGTCGAGGCGCGGAATCCCGTCCTCATGGATCGGATCTATCGCTTCCGGCACGATTTTTTCGTCGATCACCTCAAGTGGGAGGCCTGCCGCAAGCCGGACGGCCGCGAGCGCGACCAGTTCGACGGGCCTGACTGCCTGCACGTCGTCGGCCAAGAACCGGTCGGCCGACAAACGACCGATCAAGAATTGGCCGGTCAACAGACGGCCGGTCAGGCGAGCGAAGTCATCGTCTCCTACTCGCGCCTGTTGCCCACCACCCGACCGCACCTGCAGACCCACCTTTATCCGGAACTCCTCAAGGGCGCGTCGGCGCCGTCGGGGCCGCGCATCTACGAATGGACGCGCTGCGCCGTGGCTCCGGCCAAGCGCGAAAGCGCCAAGGGCGTGGATGCCGTCTCGGGTGCCTCCTTCACCGCCGTGGCCGAGGCCGCCGAACATTTCGGCCTCGAAGGGCTCCTGGTCCAGACCCACCCGGTGCTGGTGACGCGCCTCATGGAGATGGGCTGGGACGTGGAGCCCCTCGCCCTGCCCTGCCCCTACGGCGATTCGCTCCTGCTACCGATCTACGCACGCCTGACCCCGGAGACTGTGGCCACCTGTCGACGGGTGTTCGGCCTGCCCGGATCGGTGCTGCGGATGCCCGCCCCCGACAGTCCGCGGCCAGCCGCGCGGTCCTCCCGCCGCCCGATGCCGTGAGCGGATCGCCACAACGCCCTTTCCCGTCTGTTGCCAGAGTACCACGATGCCGACCTTCCCCCACGAAATGCCCCTTCGCGCCCGTTCCGATCAGGACATCCCGGATCTCGAGGTCGAGCTCGTCTACCGCGCCGTCGATCACGCCATCCAACTGCGGGAATCCGTGGACCGGATTGCCGATCCGCTTCTGCGCACCCTGACCGATACGCTCCTGTTCGAGCTCGGCCGCCGCCTGGCGCGTCTGGAGGGCGAATGAAGGTGGGCACATGACCACGCTTGCGGGTGGGCCGCCGATCCGCAGGCGTGACGCGCCCTGCGCGGGCGGCCCCCGGCCGGACTTCAGGACCGTGTCCGGATATGGTCGAAATCGAGCCCGGCCGTCTCGATGACGATCTGGGTCCGGCTGCCCACTTCGAGCTTGCGCAGGATCTCCGTGACATGCGCCTTCACGGTGGAATCGCCGACCTGGAGGGCATGGGCGATCTGCTTGTTGAGCTTGCCCTGGCGGATCATGCCGAGCACTCGCATCTGCTGGGGCGTGAGCCGGGCGACGCGCTCTGCGAGTTGCGTCCGCTCGGGCCGATTCGCGGCGCCGGCCAGGGCGGGCGGCAGGGAGAGGCCGCCCGCCAGGACGTCCGCGATCGCCCGCGTGAGGGTCGCCTTGTCCACCGCCTTGGGGACGAAGCCGGCCGCGCCGTGATGGATGGCGTCGCGCATGATGCGCGGATCGTCGAGGCCTGACACCACGAGGATCGGCACGCGGGCGAACTGCGCCCGGATGGTGGCGAGGCCGTCGAAACCCTGCACGCCCTGCATCGACAGGTCGAGGAGAACGAGCTCGATGGCTCGCTCGCGCCCCAGGGTGGCGCAGGCGCCGGCAATCCCGTCCGCCTCGTGGAGCACCGCCCCCGGATAGGCGAGGGCGAGCGTGCTGGCCAAGGCCTCGCGAAACAGCGGGTGGTCGTCGACGATGAGAAGATGCATGGCGCGCTCACCTTGGGTCGGAACGATCCTGCGATGGTTCACACCGACCGCTTCCCGTCCAGCCTTCCCGTGCGGCGGCGGCGCCAGGGGGGAGCACGGTGCGGCCGTGGTGTCGAACGGGACCCAGGCTCCGTCCCCACCTGGGCTTCGTCTGCACCTAAGCAGGATTGCGCCATCGGGCCAACGTTCCCCCGGCCCACGTCCGGGAAGCGACTGGCCGTGCTGCGCGTCGGGATCCCTCGCGAGGCCGGGCACCGGTTTTGCAGATCCCGTCCCCAACACTTCCCGGCAGCCGCGAACCGTCTTCGGATCGTCACCTCGCGGCTCCATGCGGGACCGGAACGGGAAGGCGATCAGACCCATGGACAGCCGACGCTGCATCCTCATCGGCGCGCCCGTGCAGGCGGGCACACGGCGTCTCGGCTGCGATATGGGACCGAGCGCCTACCGGGCGGCCGGCCTCGGGCCTGCGCTCGCCGCCCTCGGCCTCGCCGTCGAGGATCGCGGCAATCTCGCGCCCTCGCCCGTCTCCGTCCCGTGCCACCCCAACCCGGCCGTCCACGGTCTCGCCGAGGTCGCAGCCTGGACCGCCGCCCTCACGGGGGCCGCCGACGACGCAGCGGGCGCGGGGGTGCCGATCTTTCTCGGCGGCGACCACAGCCTGTCGGCGGGGACCGTCGCGGGCATGAGCCGGCGGGCGGCCCGCGAAGGGCGCCCGCTCTTCGTGCTGTGGCTCGACGCTCACCCGGACCTGCATACCCTCGACACCACCACGAGCGGCAACCTCCACGGGGTGCCCATGGCCTACGCCACGGGGGCTTCGGGCTTCGAAGGTTACCTGCCGCCGCTGGGCGCACCCGTCGATCCGCGCCACGTCTGCATGATCGGCCTGCGCAGCGTCGATCCGGCGGAGCGCGCGGCGCTGGCCACGGCGGGCATCCGCGTCCACGACATGCGCGCCATCGACGAGAACGGCATCGGCGTGCTGCTGGCGGGTTTTCTCGACCGGGTGTCGGGCGCCGGCGGTCTCCTGCACGTGAGCCTCGACGTCGATTTCCTCGAGCCCGGCATCGCGCCGGGGGTGGGCACCACGGTGCCGGGCGGCGCCACGTTCCGCGAGGCGCATCTCGCCATGGAGATGCTGCACGACAGTGGCCTCGTGCGCGGCCTCGATCTGGTCGAACTCAACCCGTTCCTCGACGAGCGCGGCCGCACCGCCCTGCTCATGTCGGATCTCGCCGCCAGTCTCATGGGCCGCCGGGTCCTCGACCGGCCGACCCCGAGTTTCTGATGGAAGGCCTGAAGGCGCTTGATTGCGAGGGGGTGTGGATCAGGCCGCCTGGGCCGATTCGGCGTGAAGGTCGCGGAGAAACGCGGCCGTGACATCTTCCAGAAGGACGACCTGATCGCGCACGGCCCGTGTCGAGGTCTGGACCTCGTCGGCCACGGCCGTGGTCGTTCCGAGGGCGGCCGCGACGGCGGTCACCTGGGTGGTGGCCGATTGCGCGTCCTCTACGGCGGCACCGACATTGGCGTCCATGGCCCGCGTCGCCGCGCGCTGGCGCTCGATGGCCTCAAACATCGCCGAAGTCGTGCGTTCGACATCGGCGATCCGCGCCGCGAAGCCGCGCATGAAGGCGATGGAGGTCTGCGTCGCTCCCTCGACGTCGCGGATCTGGGCCGCGATCTCTTCCGTCGCCCGGGCGGTCTGGCCGGCCAGCGTCTTCACCTCCGCCGCGACCACGGCGAAGCCCCGGCCGGCCGGGCCGGCGCGCGCGGCCTCGATGGTGGCGTTGAGGGCGAGCAGGTTGGTCTGCTCGGCCACCTGCCGGATCGCCGTGATCACCGAGCCGATCCGCTCGACGGAGACGGTGAGAGCGCCGATGGTCTCGCCGGTCTGGCGCGCCTCGTCGGCGGCGGCACGGGTGACGGTGTCGGTGGCCGCGAGGTGCCCGGCGATCTCGTCGGCCGCCGCCGTGAGACCGAGGCAGGTCTGCGCGATCTGATGGATGTTGCGACCGGCGTGCCGCGAACTCGCCGTCGCGCCGTCCGTGGTGTGCGTCGTCTCCTGGGCGAACCGCATGAGGCGGCCAGCGCTGCCCTCCATGGTTCCGAGGGTCTGGCCGATGGTCCCCACGGCACGGCCCACTATCCCCTGGAACGCCTGGACCTGAGCCTCGACGGCGAGCATCCGGGCCCGCTCGGCCTCGACCCTGGCCTCGATTTGAGCCATGGCCCGAGCCTTCAGGGTCTCGGCGGCGTCCCGGTCGGCCACGCTCTGCTGCAGGGCATCGCTCGCTGCGGCCCCGGCCTGGAGGCTCGCCACCAGCCAGACGAGGACACCGGTCTGGGCGATCAGGATGACGGCATGGAGGAGGACCCGGTCGATCCCCGCGCCATCCGGGAAGACGAAGCTCGGCACGATCAGGGAGAGCCCGAGATGGTGCACGGCGACAACGGCGGCGTAGGCCACCAGGGCCTTCCAATCGAGCCAGGCGGCGACGATGGCGAGGCAGGCGAAGAAGTACATGTGCACGTCGAGCTGGAGCGAGCGCCCGCCGCCCTCGCGGTGGAGGATCGCCACGAGAACCGCGACGAGGCCGGCGAGCGCCATGCTGGAAGCGATCCGGGTTCGTGCCCCGATGAGGCTGCGCGTGCTCAGAATGGTCGGCGGAAGCGCGAGGGCGAGGGCGGCCCCCGCCGCCGCCGCGTTCGGCAGGCTGCCTTGCCACGCGTTGAGCCCGATGACGAGGGCGACATTGACCCAAAGGAGCGCCACGATCGTCTTGCCGGACGTGGTCCGGATCTTGTCCAGTGTGGAGGCCCGTGGTGGAACCGGGTGCAGCGTCATGGGGCATTACCGAAGGGTTCACGCGTCGTCGGACAACCCGAGACGCTGCTGGCGTTGACGACGACCCAGGCCCCGGCCGCGCGCAGGCGCTGCGGGAAGTCCGCGTGCTCCGACACGGCAACCGCCATCCCGGCCATCCCGGCCTCGCGCAGCACGCGGCCGTCTGCCTCTCTGATGAGTTCGAGGAGCCGGATGGCGTTCGACCAGGGCGGAGCGATTACCAAAACGGGGCGGCCGGCCTCGGGCGCACCCACGATCAGGAGCGGGATTCCGATGGCCATTGCGAAGGGGACGAGCAGGTCGGACAGGAGCGCCATGAACAATGAATAGGCCTGCTTCCTTTGAAGAAGCTCTTAACGCTGCTTGAGTAAGCGCGTTGCCGGACGGCCTATCACTTGAGTTTCACCAATGGTGATCGGTTCAGGTGAGGCTGAAGATTGGTTGTTGCCGGCTCACGCGATGCCGGAAATGGTGGATCTATTTGTGTCGAACGGTGGGCTCAATAAGCATTTTTGGTGCTGATCAAAGACATCGGTGTCGCGAGCATGTCGCCACGCCAGCCGTTGACCTGCGCCCAGCCGGTGATCCCCGGCTTGACCTTGTGGCGGGCGAAATAACCGTCCACCACCTGATCGTAGAGCGTGTTCGAGACGTGACCCTGCAGGGCGTGGGGCCGCGGCCCGACGAGGGACAACTCACCCTTGATCACGTTGAACAGCTGCGGCAACTCGTCCAGGGACGTCCGGCGGATGAAGCGGCCCACCGGCGTCACCCGCGGGTCGCCCCGGGTCACCTGCCGGCTCGCGGCGACGTCGGCCTTGTCGTTGTACATCGAGCGGAACTTGTAGACCTCGATGGCCTCGTTGTTGAAGCCGTAGCGCTTCTGCCGGAACAGGACCGGACCGGGCGAGGTGAGGGCGACGGCCAAGGCCACGCCGAGCATCACCGGGCTGAGCGCCNTCGTTGTTGAAGCCGTAGCGCTTCTGCCGGAACAGGACCGGACCGGGCGAGGTGAGGGCGACGGCCAAGGCCACGCCGAGCATCACCGGGCTGAGCGCCACCAGCATGGCGAGACCGACGAGGCGGTCGAACACGCTCTTGGCGATGATGTCCCAGTCGGCCATCGGCTTGTCGAACACGTCGAGCACCGGCACCGTGCCGAGGTAGGAGTAGGCRCGCGGGCGCAGGCGCAGTTTCGAGGCCTGGGCCGAGAGGCGGATGTCGATGGGCAGGACCCAGAGCTTGGCCAGCATCTGGAGGATGCGGTCCTCGGCGGTGATGGGGATGGTGAAGATGACGAGGTCGAGGCGGGTGGTGCGGGCATAGGCGACGAGGTCGTCGACGGTGCCGAGCTTGGGGTACCCCGCCACGACGGTGTCGGAGCGCCGGTCGCCGCGGTCGTCGAACACGCCGACGATGCGGATGCCGGACTCGGCCTGGGCGTCGAGGGCGCGGATCAGGTCNGGTGAGGTCGCGGTCGTGGTCATGGAGGATGCGGTCCTCGGCGGTGATGGGGATGGTGAAGATGACGAGGTCGAGGCGGGTGGTGCGGGCATAGGCGACGAGGTCGTCGACGGTGCCGAGCTTGGGGTACCCCGCCACGACGGTGTCGGAGCGCCGGTCGCCGCGGTCGTCGAACACGCCGACGATGCGGATGCCGGACTCGGCCTGGGCGTCGAGGGCGCGGATCAGGTCTTCGGCCACGGGCCCGCCACCCACGATGGCCGTGCGCCGGTCGAACCGGCCACGCCGCGTCTGGGCACGGATGATCCGGGACAGGGTGAAGCGGCCGAGCAGGAGCAGGCCGAGGCCCGCGACGAAGACGGTGCCCAGCCAGACGCGCGAGTAATGGTCGGCGACCTTGGCAAACACCATCACGGTCGCCACGACGAGGAGAACGAGCGTCCAGGCGGCCACGAGGCGCAAGGCCGGCTTCAGGAAGCCGCGCAAGGCCCCGATGCCGTAGAGCCCCATGACTTGGAAGAGGATCACCGCGACCGTGGCGATGCCGAGGATCGCCGTGGCGTAACGCGGACCGAGCGGAACGACGCCCGCGAGCTGGAGCCATTGCGTGGCCAGACCCGTGACACCGATGAGGGCGAACTCCGCGATCCGCACACAGCCCGTCAGCACGACGGGCGAGAAGGCCGGTGCCGGCCGAGCCGTGGCCTCGGCCGGGGGGATCGCGCTCGAGCCGCTCGGCAGAGAAGCTTCCTGTTCGGAAGCGGGAAACGGTCGGGCCGCGGCTTCCAAAAGGTCGCGGACGTCGAAGGCACTCATCGTCAGGGCTTCCGGACTTCGGTCAACGTCGCGTCACCACGACGATGATCCACTCTGTCAGGAAGGCCTCACGGAACGTTTAACGGTCCCGGTGGTACGGGCTCCGGATCAGATCGCCTGTCCCGCATGCGCGGCGGCGGGCTCGGCTTTGACACGGGCTCGGAAGGCGGCGGCATAGCCCGACAGGACATCGGCGCCCATGCGCTTCATCGAGAAGCGCACCTGGACCGAGGCACCGAGATCGGCGAACCGCGCCGCGCGGGCATCGGGGGCTTCGTCGAGCACCCGGACGATGGCGTCCTTGAGAGCGCCCGCATCCCGGGGAGGGACGAGGTGGGACGCAGCCGCCCCGAAGATTTCGGGAATCCCGCCGACATTCGTCGCCACCAGGGGGTGCTCGGCCGCAGCCGCTTCGAGCACCACGTAGGGCAGGGATTCGGCCAGGGACGGCACCACCATGATCCTGCCCCGCGCCAATACGGCACGGATGGGCTGAGGCGCCTCGAACGCGACGGCGTCGCCGAGTCCCATGGCCCGGACACGGGCGGCCAGGAGGTCGGCATCGGGACCGGAGCCCACCATCAACAGGCGTAAGTTCCGGCCCTCTTCTCGCAAACTCGCCAAGGCTTCGAGGAGAAAGGGCACACCCTTGGCATCCCGCAATTCGCCGATATAGAGCAGATCGTAGGGATCTGCCGCGGGCGCGACGGGCAGGAACTCGGATTCGCAGATCCCATTGTGGACGATCCGGGTCAAGCGGGCCGTACCCGCATGAGCGCGGTGGCGCCCGGCGACGTACTCGCTCTCGAACAGGAACAGATCCGTCCGCAGGGCCAGAAGGCGCTCGATGCCCATGTAGAGCCTGTGCCGGATCGTGCCGGGCTTGTAGTTGTAGCTGCCCCCATGGGGCGTATAGGCCCGAATCGGATTGGGTCCGGCGACCCTCGCCGCCCGCGCGTAGACGCCGCCCTTGGCTCCATGGCCGTGCAGCACCGTAGCCCCCGTGATCCTGGCCCGCTCGGCGAGGACGCGCAGAGCCGTCAGGTCGGAGGGATGGGGATTCCGGTGCATCGGCACCCGAACGATCCCGAGTGCCAGGCTGGGCGCGAGTGCTGCGAAGGCCTGGGCCGCCCGATCCCCACCGGTGTTCGCATCGCAGACGATGCCGACCTGATGACCGGCTGCTGCCTGCAGTCGGGCGAGATCGACCACGTGGCGGAACAGGCCCCCCACGGGGGCTCGGAAAACGTGGATGATGCGGTGAGAGGTGGGTGACGGGCCTTCGGCCAGGGTGGCGGAACGAGATGCGTTCGAAATGGAAGCGGACGCATTCACGATCGGATTCTCCACGCGGCAACCGGCGGGCGGCGGCGCCCGGATGGCCGTGATCCTGTCGTCAGCGGGATGGCGGGAACATTAAGAGCATCCCGGTCACATGCTCCAACTTCGACTTGCGGTTACGCAAGGCTTAAAGGCGCCGTTTCGCGCGGATGCCTCAGAAGAAGCGCTCCTTGACCACAATGGTGTCGCCCGGGCGAACCGGGTAGGTCATCGGCACGATGCCCGAGACGAGGCCGCCACGACCCTCACGGGTCAGGACAGCGTAGTCGCGCGCCGCCCGCGGGCCGAATCCCGCGGCGATGGCCACGGCCGTCTCCACGGCCATGCCGTTGACGTAAGGGTATTGGCCGGAGTTCGTGACTTCGCCCAGGATGTAGAATGGGCGGTAGGCATCGACCTCCACGGTGACGTGCGGCTCACGCACGAAGCCGGACGCGAGCTTGGCCTCGACGGTACGGGCGGCCTGCGCCGTGGACTGACCGCCAACCTTGACGAGGCCGATGAGGGGCATCGCGATACTGCCGTCCCCATCGACGGCATAGATGTTGGATAGGTTGTCCTGCCCGAAGACGATCACCCGCAGGCGGTCGCCCGCCGACAGGGTATAGCGCGCACCGATCGAGCCCGTCGTCGTGGCGTCGAGCTGTTCCGTCCGGAAGTCCGGACGCAGGCAGCCGCCCAGCGCGAAGCTGGACGAAAGAGTGAGAAGAAGTGTGCGTCGGTTCATCACCAATGCCGCCATGACCATGAATTCTGGTCTCGATCCCTAGGGGCATATGGTTAAGGAATGCTGATCCGGGCTCCTGCCCGGTGGTTCTGTGCCGGGACTGCCCGGTCTTAACGCGTGATCAACCTTAATATGATTGCCTGATGCGACGAAGGCCGGCCTACGGCCGCTGCCTCGCACGAGCGTAAAGATCGATCCATGCCTCGCTCATCGCCGAACTTTGCCGGTCCGTCGGTCCTGCACAGGGCCGGGGACGGCCTCGGGCTCGCCCAGCTCGCCAGCCTTCTGCGCCGCTCCTGGCGTTGGATCGCCGTCCCGACGGTGGTCGCGGGGCTCGGTGCCATCGCGTTCGTACAGGTTGTGCCGCCGCGCTACACCGGCGAGGCGAAGCTTCTCCTCGAGAGCCGGGAGGCAGCCTTCACGCGCTCGACCCAGGAGCGGGGCGAGCAGGTGGCACCCATCGACGAGCAGGCCGTCGCCAGTCAGGTCCAGGTGGTGATGTCCCGCGATCTCGCTCGCGAGGCGATTCGCCGGCTCAAACTCGTGGGCAACGCCGAGTTCGATCCGGAGGTGGCCGGCATCGGCCCGGTTCAGCGTCTTCTCATGATGATCGGCCTCGCCAAGAACCCCCTGGAACGGGCGCCCGAGGATCGGGTGCTCGAAGCCTATTTCGACCGACTCCTGGTTTATCCGGCGGGGAAGTCGCGGATCCTCACGGTCGAGTTCCGCGCGAAGGATCCGGAACTCGCCGCGCAGGCCGCCAACACCATCGCCGAACTCTATATCACCTCTCTGGAGGCCGCGAAGACCGATACCGCCCGCTACGCCTCGACCTGGCTCGGCGGCAACATCGAGACCCTGCGAACCCGCGTCGCCGAAGCCGAGGCGAAGGTCGAGGCGTATCGTGCCCGCAACGGCCTCATCGGAGGCGGTACGGCGAGCCAGCCGCTGAGCGCGCAACAACTCGGCGAACTCTCGACGCAGCTATCGCAGGCCCGCACCGTCAAGGCCGATCTCGCCGGACGGGCCAAACTGATCAAGGAAATGATCAAGGACGGTCGTGCCTTCGAGATCCCGGATGTCGCCAACAACGAAATCATCCGCCGCACGGTGGAGCAGCGCATCACCCTGCGCGGCCAGCTTGCCCTGGAGGCCCGCACGCTCCTGCCGGCCCACCCGCGCATCAAGGAACTGACGGCGCAGATCGCCGACCTCGACACGCAGATCAAGGCCACCGCCGAGCGCATCGTCCGGACCATGGAGAACGACGCCCGGATCGCCGAGGCCCGCGTCGAAAGTCTGAGTGCGACCGTCGATGCCCAGCGCGATGTCGTCTGGAAGGGCAATTCGAGCGAGGTTCAACTGCGGGCCCTCGAGCGCGAGGCCAAGGCCCAGCGTGAGCAGCTCGAATCCTACCTGTCCCGCTACCGCGAAGCCTCCGCTCGCGACGCCGAGAGCGCGACCCCCGCCGACGCCCGCATCGTTTCGCGCGCCGTGGTGCCGGAAACTCCCTCCTTCCCCAAGAAGCTGCCGGTTATCACGCTGGCTGTGATCATGGCTCTTCTGTTTTCGATGGGCGGCGTCATCGCCCGCCATCTTCTCACGGATCCCGATGATATCCGGCGCAAGCGCGCGGATGCGGATGCTGAGACCAAGGCCGAAGCCGATGGGGGCGAGCCGTCCGGCTCCGCATCGTCGCGCTTCACCTTCCCGGAGGCGTCGCCGGCATTGGCCCGCCACGGCGTCACCACCGCGACTTCCTTCGAGCCCATGGTCGCCTCGGCATCGGTCGTTCCCGCCGCCGCGCCCGTTCCTGCAGTCACTCCGGCGCCCGGCCGGTTTGCGCTCGACGGGCTCGTGGCGCGCCTGAGTGAGGATGCGTACGCGGGAATCGGCCGCCGGGTCCTCTTTGCGGAAACCCTGGATCCGGTGGAAACCCAGGACGGCGGCATGGGTGACCCCGCCGGAACCCTGGCGGGTACCCTGGCCGAAGCCCTTGCGGTCGGTGCGCGCACCGTGGTGCTCGATCTGAATGGCCCAGCCTGTGGCCCCGAGGATGCCGGCCTCACGGACCTCGTCGCCGGCGAAGCGGCTTTTCTCGATGTGATCCAGCGAATTCCCGGGTCGCGCCTCGACAGGGTCCAGCGCGGCTTCCTCGACATCGACGTGCTGAGCGAGGAGCCGGAAGCCTTGGAGATTGCCCTCGATGCCCTGGCGCAAGCCTACGATTGGGTGCTCTGCCGCCTTCACGGAGCGGAGACCGAAGCGGCCCAGGCGCTTCTGTCGGCGGTGGGCGGCGCCATGGACACGGTGGTGATCGCTTCGAACCGGGAGGCGGACGATGCCGAACTCGTTCATCTCTTCGCCCTGGCAGAAGCATCCGGCGCCAGCCGTATTCTCGTGGCCCGGGACCGGACCGTCGCCGAGACACCCGTTCGGGGGTTCGGTGCCGACCTCGAACTGCGTCGTTCGGCGGCCTGAACGGGCGCCGACTTCTGCGCCTTCCGAGCGCCGGCCGCCCCCCGAGCCGACGCCTCCCGCGCTACTGCGCGAGCGCACCTGCCCGCCAGTGGCGTAGGCGGCCGACCAGGGTCGACAGGCGCGGATCACGCTTGATCCGCCGCTTGAGCCGGGCAACGCCCACGGTCTTGAGGAGGAGGATCCGACCGGGCAGGGACACGGGAATCGTGACCTCGCCGAGCTCGATGGTCTCGTCACATGTGTTGGCCTTGTAGCGCGCCTCGCCGACGCCGAGGTCGAGGGCGCGGCGGCCACGCTCCGCCTGATCCCGGATCAGATACTGCAGCAGAATATCACCGGGGCTCGATCGGCTCACAGCCGGATCCTGGTCGAACGACGTCATCATGCCGCTGTAGCGGGCCGCGTCCACTGCGCCGGCGAAGACCGCGAACACCCGCCCGCTCTCGGTGCCCACCAGGGCCGCGACTTCGATGGCCGGTTCGTCGGAGCGTCCGTTCCGGCGCGCGCCGGCGGCGAGGAAGCCGCGCACGCCCGCATCGGCATAGGGGTTGGCGATCCCCATGGCGGAAAAACGCGATGCCTTCTGGGCGTAGAACGCGTCGAGGTAGGCGGTGACCTCCGCATCGGTCCGCGCCATCCGGTATGCCACCGGGCCGAACGCCTCGACGAGCTTCTTCTCCTTGGCGCGCAGTTTCTTGCGGGCGTCGGTACTGAACACCCGCTTGACCGTGGATTCCGCATCGGGCCCCAGCAGGAGGCCGTAGGCGTCGCTCGGCGAAGGCTCGGCCCGGAAGCCGAGGGGGTTGGCGGCACCCTCCCAAAAAAAGGGCTGGTGCGAGAAGGCGTAGGCGGCGATGCCGGCGGCCCGGGCTGCCGCACGGAGAGGCTCTGCCAGATCCTCGGGCCGCAGGGCGGCTGCCGCGCGCGAGGCGAAGAGGGGCATATGGAAGTTGGCGTGCTTCCCGCCGACGACCCGTGCGACACGCAGGCCGTGCTCGTACGTCAGGTGACAGGGGATCAGCACCTGCGGTCGACCGGCCGCGTCGCGTACCACGAAGACACGAAGCACGGCGTCCGGTTCGGTCCGCAGATAGGCGGAGACCCAGTCGAAGCGCTGGTAGGGGGTCATCAGGACCGCCGGATCGGCTTCCAGGCCGCGCCACAGGGCCTCGACGGCGGCCAAATCGGAATAGACCTCCGTGGTCAGGCTGCCGCGCGCCGTATCCCGTATCATCTCCACTCCGCCTAGATCGTGCACGCCGCCCGTCACCACCGTCGCTCCCGCTCGCTCGGCGTCGAGGGAGCGCTCAGGCTCTTAAACGACGGGTGAAGCGCCGGGGCCGTCCTGTCGGCGTGGGTAACGAAACCTTGCCGGTTCCGGGACGACTATCGCTGGCCCACGTTCGGAGTTTCGATGTCGACAGCCCGCCGCCACCGCCTGTTCGAGGCCGGGTTCCGGACCATCGCGGCGACGGGGGCCGACCGCTGGCTCGCGCCCCTGGCCCGGGGACGGGGGGTGATCCTCACCTTTCATCATGTCCGCCCCGAGCCGCCCGGCGCCTACGCGCCCAATCGGCTGCTGGCCATCACACCGGACTTCCTGGATCACGTCCTCCTCACCCTGGCCCGACGCGGGTTCGAGGTGATCTCCCTCGATGCGGTGCCCGAGCGGCTCGCGGGGACGGGGCGCGCGCCCTTCGCCGTCCTGACCTTCGACGACGGCTACCGGGACAATGTCGAGCACGCCGCCCCGGTCCTGAGACGGCACGGCGCCCCCTGGACCCTGTTCGTCACCAGCGACTTCGCCGGTGGGCGCGGTCGCCTGTGGTGGCTCGAACTGGAGCGGGCGATCGGTCGCCTCCGGCGGGTGCGGCTTCCCGGTACGCAGATCGACCTGCCCGCGGGCAGCGACGCGGAGAAACGGGCGGCGTTCGAGGTGGTCTACCGCCACCTGCGCGCCGGACCCGAAGGGCATCTTCTCGCGGAGATCGCGGGCCTGTGCGAGCAGGCCGGCATCGCGGCAGGGACCCTGGCACGCGAACTGTGCCTGAGCTGGGACGAGCTCAGGGGGCTCGGCCGCGACCCGACCGTGACCTTCGGCGCCCATACGATCAGCCACCCGATGCTCGCCAAGCATGACGCGGCGACCCTGCGGCGGGAGGTCGAGGCGGGCCGCGAGGATCTCGCCCGCGAACTCGGCCGCCCGGTGCGGCACCTGTCCTATCCGGTCGGCGACCCGAGTTCCGCGGGCCAGCGGGAGTTCGCCCTGGCGCGGCAGCTCGGCTTCTCGACGGCGGTGACGACGCGGCCGGGCCACCTGTTCCCTGGGCACGTCGACCACCTGCAGGCCCTGCCGCGCGTCTCGGTGAACGGCTGCCACCAGAGCCCGGCCGCCCTCGCGTCCCTGCTCTCGGGTGTGCCGTTCCTGGCCTGGAACCGGGGGCGGCGCCTCAACGTCGGTTGAACGGAAAGGTCTTGGCGATCAGTCGGATCAGCGCCGGCGGTGACGGCGATACGAGCGCGACCCGCCGCCGGTGTCGAAGCTCGCGCTCTGGCGGCCGTGGCGGCCGTAGCGACTGCGCCGTCCCCGACGGCCGGTCTCCTGCACCGTCGGCAGGGCGGCGGCGATGCTGGACGGCAGGGCCGCCAGGGCCGTGGCGACGGAGGCCGAGGCGGTCGCCGCTCCTGCGGAAATGCCGGCCGCAACGTTCTTGGCGGCCGGGCCGAACATCGCCAGGCACTGGTTGTAGGCGAGATCGTTCTTGAGGCGTTCGCACTCGCCCACGGAGCGCGGTGCGCCTTGGGCGGCGGCCAGGGTGGGGGCGAGGAAGGCCAGGAGAACCAGAGTCGGGCGGAGCGGCATGATGCGGGGAATCGACCTTCGGCGCGTTCGGGAGCGGGGCCGTTTGTGCCCCGCGAGTGCGGCGAAATCCCGGCGCCTTCCGGTCAAGCGTCGGAGTCGGGCCGCTGCATCCAACTGATGAGGGGCATCAGCGGGATGATCCAGGCGATGCCCAGGATGCAGTAGAGCACCGCCTGCACGGGGGCCGGGGTCTGCGAGATGCGGCTGTCGGCGAGCGCCATGGCGAGCGGCGCGTAGACGACGACGAAGGCCAGCATCGTGATGGTGCCGATCAGGGAGCGGGTGCGGCGGCGCATCGGCCTTCTCCTCGGGCGGTCCTACGGAGAAAACGGACGCCCCGGGCGGGGTTAAGCCCGGCGCACGCGCGGCGCAATGCGCCGGTCCGTCGCCCGGATGGAACGGCGCACGCCCCCCATGCGCCGAAGGCGCCGGTACGGTTCGGCCGGCGCGGCGCCGTCACAGCTCGGCCGAGCGGCCCGACAGTTCGGCCCGCAACTGGCGGGCGGCCTCCAGCAACGCGGCGTCGCGGCGGCGGCGGGGCCGGGGCACCGTGACGGTCATCTCCGCGGCGACCCGGCCGGGGGCGCCGGCCAGGACCACCACCCGGTCGGCCAGGGTGACGGCCTCGTCGATGTCGTGGGTGACGAACAGGATGGTCTTGCCGGTGGCCGCCTGGATGCGCTGCAGCTCGTCCTGCAGGCCTTCGCGGGTGAAGCTGTCGAGGGCCGAGAACGGTTCGTCCATGAGGAGCACGTCGGGATCGACGGCGAGGGCCCGGGCGATGGCGACGCGCTGGCGCTGGCCGCCCGAGAGCTGGTGCGGCCAGCGCTGGCCGAGGTCGGCCAAGCCCACCAGCGCCAGCATCTCGGCCGCCTTGGCGAGGCGCTGGGCCTTGGTGAGGCCGCTGCCCTCCAGCCCGAAGGCCACGTTGGCGACGACCCGGCGCCACGGCAGCAGGCGGGCGTCCTGGAACACCAGGGCCATGGGCGTGCGGCAGCCGGGGCGGGGCTCGACGCGCACGGTGCCGGCGCTCGGCTGGGCGAGGCCGATGAGCACCCGCAGGACCGTGGACTTGCCGACCCCGGATTCGCCGACGATGACGAGGAATTCGCCCCGCGCGATGGTGAGGTCGAGGTCGGCGAGGATCGTGTTGCGCACTCCTTCCCGCTCGTAGGCGAGGCTGAGGCCCTGGATGGCGATGATGGGCGAAGAGACGGGCGAGGGGACGGGCGTGCTCACGCGCGCCACCGCAGGAGCCAGCCCTGGAGGGCGACGAAGCCGGTGTCGAACAGGCCGTAGAGGCCGGCCATGGTGAGCATGTAGACGACCACGATGTCGGTGGAGAGGAGGCTGGAGGCCTGCATCATCCGCGCACCCACGCCCGGCACGCCGAAGATCTCGGCGGCGACCACCGCCATCCAGGCCTGGCCCAGGGCGGTGCGCAGGCCCACGAGGATGCCCGGGGTGGCGGCCGGCAGCAGGATCTTGACGAGGCGCGACCACGGCGAGCGGAAGCCGAAGGCCTGCGCCACCTCGACGAGGTCGCGGTCGACGCCGCGCACGGCGCCTTGGGTGGCGAAGAACACGATCCAGAACACGCCGATGGCGATGATGAACACGGCGGCCGAGGGCTGGACCCCGAACCAGATGATGGCGAAGGGCACCCAGGCGAGGCCGGGGATCGGCCGCAGCAGCCGCACGATCCAGGCGGTGACGGCCTCGAACCCCGAAAACATGCCGCTGAGGAGGCCGAGCGCGATGCCGGCCCCGGCGCCCACAGTGAGGCCGACGACGTAGTGGCTCAGGCTCGACCACACGGCCTCGCCCCACACGCCAAGCTGGATCTCCCGCAGGAAGGCGGCCGGAATCGTGCTCGGCGGCGGCAGGAAGGCCGGGTTGATGAGGCCGAGGCGCGGCATCGCTTCCCAGAACATCAGGAAGGCGGCGAGGCCGAGGGCGGAGAGCGCCGTGGCGCGGAACGCGGGCATGCGGTTCAAGCGGGCGCGCGGCTCAGCGCGCGGTCGCCTTCTCGTAGGGGCGCGGGTCGAACAGACCGTCCAGCGGCACGTCCTTGTCCAGCGTCCCGATGGAGACCTGATAGGCCTGCATCGCCTTGGTGGCCTCGACGATGGCGCGGGGATCGGCGGTGAATTTCGCCGCCGGCGAGGTGATGGCCTTCTGGATGGTGGCGAGATCGGTGATGCCCTTGCCCAAAGCCGCCTCGACGGGCTTCGCCGCGCGGGCCGGATCGGATTTCAGCAACTCGCTCGCCTTGATCACGGCCTTCACCAGGCCCTCGACGGCCGCCGGGTTCTTGTCCGCGAAGGCGCCGAACACGCCCACCACGGTGCCGGGCTGGTTGGGGAACATCTCACCGCCCGTGGCGATGAGTTTGATCGCCGGGTTGCGCTGCTGGACGATGGTGAGCGCCGGCTCGCGGATGGAGGCGCCGTCGACGGCCCCGGCCAGCACCGCCTGCTGGGTCGCGTCGATGCCCATGGCGACCACCTCGGCATTCGCCTTGTCGGCCTTGGCGACCTGCCAGAGCCAATGCTGCAGGGTGGTGTTGGGCACGGAGCCCGGCGGCTGGGTGGCGAGGCGGGCGGGCCGGCCCTCCTTGGCCTTGAACTGGGCGAAGGCCTCGGCCTTGCCGGCGCCGTTCGCGAAGTAGGGGGCGAGCTTCGGCCCGGCCACGAACACCATCTCCTCGATGGCGGTGGCGGCCACCACGCGGACGTCGATGCCCTTGGTGCGGGCGACGGCGAGGGGCGCGACGCCGGCGACGTAGACGTCGATGGTGCCCGACGCCAGGGCCTGGATCATGTTGGGGCCGGATTCGAAGGTGGTGAAGGTGGGGGCGAGCCCCGCCTCCTTGAGCCAGCCCTCGCCGTTGGCGACGAAGACCGGCGCCGCGCCGACGACCGGGATCACGCCGATGCGCACGGGCACGGGGGCGGTGCTCTGGGCCGAGGCGACGCCCGTCATGGAGAGCAGCAGGGCGAAAACGGGCAGGAGGCGCATCGGTCAGGTCCGGTCAGGGGCGTCGAGAAGGGTGGCCGACGGCACGGGGCGCCCCAGGGCTCCACCGCACGGATCGATCGGGGCTTCTGGTCCCGGGCCTTGGCACGGGGCGCCGGGGCACGCAAGAATTTGCTCGCGTCTCCGGCCTGTTGCCCCGTGCTTTGGAAGATCCCTCTCCGTTCGCGGGGGCGGGCAGGGCGGTTCTGTCGCGGCCCGGGCGGGTTCCGGCGCGGCTTTCGGGAACGGCCTCGTCTCGCTTCCGTTATCCCCCCGCTGCGGCCACCGGGCCGGCGGCGGCACCAGAATCAGGGATTTCCACCATGAGCCTCCTCGGCAGCATCGTCAGCAAGATCCTCCATCCCTTCGGAGGCGGCGACGCCCAGGCCAAGCCCGCCGACGCCCCGGCCACCACCGGCTCCGACGCGCCCGCCCCCACCGGCACGGCCACGGGCGGTTCCGTCCCGGCCGGCTCCGTCGATGTCGAGGAGGTTCTCAACGGCATGGCCGCCAAGAACGGCCAGACCCTCAACTGGCGCACCTCCATCGTCGACCTGATGAAGCTCCTCGACCTCGATTCGAGCCTCACCGCCCGCAAGCAGCTCGCCGACGAGCTGCACTACACGGGCGACAAGGACGATTCGGCTTCCATGAACGTCTGGCTGCACAAGCAGGTGATCAAGAAGCTCGAAGAGAACGGCGGCAAGGTCCCGGCCGATCTGAAGGATTGATTTTTTGATCGTTTAGGCGCGCATTCGCGTCTGAGCTTCGTGAAAGGCCCGGTTGCCTATGTGGTGGCCGGGCTTTTCTGTTTCTGCCCAAATTTCGGTTGAGTAGCTTTCGATACTGAATTTGGATTATGATAAATTTAGCTGTGATAGAAATGCGTCCTCTGTGAGGATCCGTTGAATAAATTAGTGTTGCGAATAATCGCGACGGGACAGCAGATTGCTCCCCGAAGAACGTTTTATAAGATTTGTTTCTTGAAGATCGTGGTTTTGGTTATTTCTGGTGATGAAGCATGACTGATCAAGCGCGGAAATCTCACGAGATCGATCTAGCAATTGAAGCTTCCGCCGGAATGGCGTTTGTAAATCGGAAGTATAGCAGAAGTTTTTCGATTAATATATTTCGTGCGAACGCAACAGAATTGATCGAGGCATTGCGACACTTAAGTGACCCTGACCACGGCTTGCGTATGATGTCTCATGATAACAGAGAGGCTGGGAGACAAGCTCACAGAGAGGTAAGTCGTAGGATACACAACTTCGTAGCTGCCGCGAAAACGTTGGTCGATCACACCCGGGTCTTTATGAAAGACCATTACGAACGAACATCCATGTTAGAAATATACGAAGAAGAAGCAAAGAGGCGGTTTGAAAAAAATCCGATCGCGAAATTCACACATGATCTTCGAAACTACATGCTGCATTGAGGTTTACCTAGTTCAACAATGTTTGTCCGTTACTCCCAAGATCCTGAGCAGCCAAGTTTGGCCGCACAGATCACGACAGGGGTGCAACTCGACGCTGAGAAGTTGAGAAATTGGGATCGTTGGACCGCACCGGCCCGTGCCTACTTAGATACAGTAGGAGAAGAAGTGCCAATAGAAGATTTTGTAAGCTCATATGCTTTAGAAATTGAAGAATTCCAAATTTGGATCGACGATCAGCTTGTAAAGTTTCATGCGGCCGATATAGCAGAGCTTGATGCGCTGCGCGAAGAGTATGCGTTAAGTAAGAGTGTGATTGAAGTTCCGCATGAGACGGAATCGCTTGAACAATCCGCTGTGTCCGACCTTGAAGGCGAACTTATAGATGATTTTCTACTTCCACCAACAACTGCGATTGAAATTGCTCAAATGGGCGCTGATCTGCTCGCCAGCATTCGTAAACTAGATTTTGCTGCTATGGGAAAAGATCATTTCAAAAGTGATCGTCCTGTTGGCGCAAAAATAACGCCCGAAGACATTATCGGTCAGCCGATTATCGCTGGAGAGGATAAAGATGGAAATCCAGTTCTTGGATTTATCTTAAGGGGATCAGAGGTCTATGGGTTCGACCATAAATCCATTGAATTGCTTCAGAATACAACGAATTCATTATTTGATATCTCGTGGGCTAAGCAGCGTCTGAGCGAAAAATTTGTTTGGAATGCGATAATTGACTGGTGTATTTCATCGTTCAATTCCGGTGGTGCCGTAAATTTAGCCGAATCAATTGTATCTATTAGCAAAATTGAAGTGAAGTCATTAGATGTCTGGGCTCCAATAGCTCACCTGGAGATTGAAAGCGGTTTTTCATTCGGCCCCGTAGACATCCTTCCGATGACCGCCGAAATGATCAACAGACTTGAGTCAGATGGCATCAAATCTTCACCTAGCCAAGAAGCGGGAATCCGCGGGCTATTCAACAGTCTACGAGGGACCATACAAGGTTACGCTTCAGTTGTGGTCCATTTAAAAGGTGTTAGCGAACGTGCGAAATTAGAAGGTCTCGCGATAGGCCGCGAAGCCATTAATTTGCTGCGATTCTTTTCTCCAGCTGCTTCTGTAGCCGATTTATACTGCCCTACATCTTTATTTGGCAGTGAAGTTGTGCCAACTAGCCACGTGTTGGTTCTTGGGGATGGTAGTTTCTCATATTCAGAGGAAGGCCTACCCATCAGCGTCGCGTACTGGCGGATGTCAAATGCGAAGCTCGCGAATTTACGAGAGGCTCTAAACGCGACGGGCGCGTTGATCCGAACGGAGTATCTGGACGAGTTCGAGCGCGCTGTAAGATCAGGTATGATACTTTTCGGTACAGCGGCCACTTTTAGAGAGCCAAGCGATCGATTAATTTACACCCTATCGGCGATGGAAGGACTTCTTCTCAAGCATGAATTAGAGGTTGCTGCCTATTCAGTCGAGAAAAGGATGGCGCAACTTTTGGCGAATGATGAAGAAGTGCCGAGCGAAGTCGCTCGCATCGTCCGCGCAATCTACCGCCTTCGAGCTAGACATGGTTCATTGCAGTGGTCGGATTTTGACAGAGATGTATTGCAAGAGTTTGTTCGATACGCCCATAGGGTGATCGTTCTAGCGTTGCAAAATATCTCGCAATTCGGCACGCGCGCAGATTTTATAGAGGCCATTGAATGCACGAATCGCGCGTGACAAAAACTTTAGGATTGGTGTGGGCACGATATATTTGGTAGCCAAAGTGCAAGAACGAATTTTCCCTTCTCGATTCATGCTTCGAGTTTGCTGCATGGCGCTTCGGTATTCATTGTGAGGATGAAGCTTCGGTAATGGCCCGGGGCTCAACCCAACCGCTGCCCAAGCCGTCCCGCCAGATCCTGAATGTACTGGAACGCCGTGCGCCCCGAGCGCGAGCCCCGGGTGGTCGCCCATTCCAGGGCCTCGGCCCGCACGGTGTCGGGGTCGGCGGTCAGCCCGTGGCGGGCCACGTAGGCGCGGACCATGGCGAGGTATTCGTCCTGGCTGCACTTGTGGAAGCCGAGCCACAGGCCGAAGCGGTCGGAGAGGGACACCTTCTCCTCCACGGCCTCGCCGGGATTGATGGCCGTGGAGCGCTCGTTCTCCACCATGTCGCGGGCGAGCAGGTGCCGGCGGTTGGAGGTGGCGTAGAACAGCACGTTCTCGGGGCGCCCCTCGATGCCGCCGTCCAGCGCCGTCTTGAGGGACTTGTACGAGGTGTCGTCGCCGTCGAACGACAGGTCGTCGCAGAACACGATCCAGCGGTGCCGGTCGCCCCGCAGGGTCGCCATGAGGTCGGGCAGGGCCTCGATGTCTTCGCGATGAATTTCCACCAGCTTGAGCGGGAGGGCGTCGCCCCGGGCCGCGTTGATCTCGGCGTGCACGGCCTTCACCAGGGACGACTTGCCCATGCCGCGCGCCCCCCACAGCAGGGCGTTGTTGGCCGGCAGGCCGGCGGCGAAGCGCCGGGTGTTCTCCGCCAGCGTGTCGCGGGCCCGATCGATGCCCGTGAGCAGGCCGATCTCGACGCGGTTGACGGAGCGCACCGGGATCAGCCGGCGCTCGGGCCCCCACAGGAACGCGTCGGCCGCCGCGACGTCCACCGCCGGGCTGGCGGGGGGCGCGGCCCGCTCCAGGGCGGCGGCGATGCGCTCCAGCACGGGCAGCAGATCGGGGTGAAGGGTTTCGTGCGGGGCCGGGTCGGTGGCAGAGGTCATCGCGAAAGGTCCTTCGGGCGGGCGCGGGGGCCGGTTTAGGGCAAATCCGCCGAAAGATCAGCGTCCCCCGGGGCAGGGGGCTTGCGCCCGGGACCGTTTCGCCCCAGGCCCACGCCGTTGCTTTCACTTAGGCCGTGGCTATAGTCCGCGCGCTTTTTCGACAGGCCCGCACGCCCCCTCGCCCGAGGGGATCGGGGCCGTATCCTTGAGGAGTCACGCGCTTGATCACCCCCGCCTTCGCGCAAGGGGCCTCCGCGGCCGCTGGCGGAGCGGACATCGCCTTGCAGGTGGTGCCGTTCGTCCTCATCTTCGTCATCATGTACTTCCTGATCCTCCGCCCGCAGCAGCGCCGCGTGAAGGAGCATCAGAGCATGGTCAAGAACGTGCGCCGCGACGACACCGTCGTCACCACCGGCGGCATCGTCGGCCGCGTCACCAAGGTCGCCGACGACGCCTCGGAGATCGAGGTCGAGATCGCCCCCAACGTCCGCGTCAAGGTCGTCCGCACCATGATCGCGGAAGTCCGGGTCAAGGGCGGGCCGGTCAAGGCCGCCTGAGCCATCGACGGACGAGGCCGGCGCAAGGGCCGGCCTCGCAATCAAGAAACGGCAAGGGACGGGACTTCCGGATGCTGCGCTTCTCGCGAACCAAGATCGTCACGACGCTGGCCGTCATCCTCATCGGCCTGAGCCTCGCCGTGCCGAGCTTCTTCTCGCCGGAGCAGCGCAAGGGCTTCATGGCGGGGCTGCCGGGCTGGTTCCCGAGCTGGATCATCCCCCAGCGCGCCATCGTGCTCGGCCTCGACCTCCAGGGCGGCTCGCAGCTCCTGCTGGAGGTCGACCAGAACGAACTCGTGGCGTCCCAGGGCAAGGCGCTCCGCGACGACGTGCGCCGCATCCTCCAACAGGAATCCGTCCGGGCCGAGGGCGGCATCCAGCTCTTGCAGCGCGGTGTTCAGGTCCGCGTCCCCGACGATGCGGCGCGCGCCAAGGTGCTGCCGAAGCTGCGCGAACTCGCCCAGCCCATCGCCAATCCCCTCGTCGGCCAGGGCTCGGGCCGCACCCTCGACATCGCCGAGCAGCCCGACGGCGCCATCCGCCTGAGCCTCACCGATGCGGGCATCACCGAGCGCACCCGCCGCGCCGTGAGCCAGGGCATCGAGGTCATCCGTCGCCGCCTCGATTCCACGGGCACCACCGAGCCGTCGATCCAGCAGCAGGGCGCCGACCGCATCCTGATCCAGGTGCCCGGCGAGCAGAACCCGGAGCGCCTCGAGAAGCTCCTGGGGAGCACCGCCAAGCTCGAATTCCGCATGCTGTCGGACTCGCCCTCGGGTGACGTCGATCTGCTGCCTTCCAAGGACGAGAAGGGCGCCAAGGTCCCCGTCGAGCGCCGGGTCATGGCCGATGGCGGCGACCTCACCGACGCCCAGCCGGCCTTCGACCATCAGACCCAGGAGCCGATGGTCTCCTTCAAGTTCAACCTGAAGGGCGCCCAGCGCTTCGGGCAGGCGACGGCCGAGAACGTCGGCCGCCGCATGGCCATCGTGCTCGACAACGAGGTGGTCTCGGCGCCGCGCATCAACACGCCGATCACCGGCGGCTCCGGCCAGATCACGGGCAACTTCACGGTCGCCCAGGCCAACGACCTCTCGGTGCTCCTGCGCGCCGGCGCCCTGCCGGCGAAGTTCACCGTGGTCGAGCGCCGCGTCGTCGGCCCGGGCCTCGGCCGCGACTCGATCCAGGCCGGCAAGCTGGCGACGTTGGTCGCCGGCGCCCTGGTCATCGTGTTCATGTTCGCCACCTACGGGGTGTTCGGCTTCTTCGCCAACATCGCCCTCATCGTCCATGTCGGCCTCATCCTGGGCCTGATGTCGGTGCTGGAGGCCACCATGACCCTGCCGGGCATCGCCGGCATCGTGCTCACCATCGGCACGGCGGTGGATTCCAACGTGCTGATCTACGAGCGCGTGCGCGAGGAGGTGCGGGCGGGCCGCTCCATCGTCTCGGCCCTGCAGGCGGGCTTCGACAAGGCGTTCGCCACCATCATCGACTCGAACTCGACCATGGCCATCGCCGCCCTGATCCTGTTCTTCCTCGGCTCCGGCCCGGTGAAGGGCTTCGCCGTGGTGTTCATCCTCGGCATCCTCACGACCGTCATCACCGCCGTGACCCTGACCCGCATGATGATCGCCCTGTGGTACAATATCGCCCGGCCGAAAGCCCTGCCGTTCTGATCGTCCCCACCGGGGACGCCCGCCGGCCCTTTCGACCCTGAGACACATTCGAGACCGATCATGCGTCTGCTCCGCCTCTGGCCCGACGAATCGCACTTCGATTTCATGCGCTTCCGGCGGTTCACCTTCCCGCTTTCGGCGCTGATGTCGGTGGCGACCGTGATCCTGTTCCTCACGGTGGGCCTCAACTTTGGCATCGACTTCAAGGGCGGCACCCTCGTCGAGCTCCAGGCGAAATCCGGCACCGCCGATGTCGGGGCCGTGCGCCACACGGCGAACGGCTTCGGCTTCGGCGAGACCGAGGTGCAGGAACTCGGCGGCCAGGGCACCATCCTGGTGCGCTTCCCGCTCCAGGCCGGCGAGCAGGGCCAGACGGCGGTGATGCAGAAGGCGCACGCCTCGTTCGACGCCGAGTACGAGTTCCGCCGCACGGAGACCGTCGGCCCCCGCGTCTCGGGCGAACTCGTGCAGTCCGGCACCATCGGGGTGGTGCTCTCGGTGCTGGCGGTGCTGTTCTACCTGTGGTTCCGGTTCGAGCGGGAACTCGCCCTCGGGGCGATCGTGGGCACCCTCCACGACATCGTGCTCACCATCGGCATCTTCGTCATCACCCGCATCGAGTTCAACATGACCTCGATCGCCGCGATCCTCACCATCGTGGGCTACTCGCTCAACGAGACCGTGGTGGTGTTCGACCGGACCCGCGAACTGATGCGCCGCTACAAGACGATCCCCACGGTGGAGCTCCTCAACCTGTCCATCAACTCCACCATGTCCCGCACGGTGATGACGGCGACCTCCGCCTTCCTGTCCTTGCTCGCCCTGGTGCTGTTCGGCGGCGAGGCGATCAAGGGCTTCGCCATCGTGATGCTGGCCGGCGTCGTCATCTGCACCTACTCGGCGATCTTCGTCTCGACGCCGGTGCTGATCTACCTCGGCCTCATGCTCTCGGGGGTGAAGGCGCAGGCCGCCCGGTCGGGCGGGCGGGTGCCCCAGGCGGCGGAGTAGCGCATGGCAGCCGGCAGCCTCCACGACGGCTACGTTCCCGGCCGCCACATCATCGACGCCTACGGCAACGGCGGCTTCCGCTTCGCCGAGATGTCCCATCGCGGCTCGATCCTGATGCTGCCCTCGGGCGTCCGTGCCTGGGCGCCCGACGACGCCCGGGCCATCGACCGCAACGCCCTGCGGCCCGTGGTGGCGGAGGGGGGGGCGGTCGAACTCCTCCTCATCGGGACCGGCCTCGACATCGCGCCCCTGCCCGACGCCCTGCGGCGCTGGCTGAAGGAGGCCGGCATCGGCCTCGACGTGATGCAGACGGGTGCGGCGGCCCGCACCTACAACATCCTGGTGGCCGAGAACCGCAAGGTCGCCGCCGCCCTGGTGGCGGTCGCATGACGGACACTGACACCAAAGCCGGCCCGGCCGGCGGCCTCGACTTCGCGTTCGGGCATTGCGAGGCCCTGGTGAAGGCGGGCGACCCAGACCGTTACTTCGCCACCCTGTTCGCCCCCGCGAGCGCCCGGCCGCACCTCATCGCCCTCATCGCCTTCAGCCTCACCATCGCCCGCACCCGCGAGGCGGCCTCGAACCCCATGGCGGGCGAGATCCGCCTGCAATGGTGGCGCGACGCCCTCCAGGGCGAGGCGCGGGGCGACGTGAAGGCCAACCCCGTGGCGGCGGCCCTCGACGACGCCATCGTCAAGCGCAAGCTCGGGCGCCAGCCCTTCGTCGATCTCATCGACGCCCGCGTCTTCGACCTCTACGACGACCCGATGCCGCGGGTGAACGACCTCGAGGGCTATTGCGGCGAGACGGCCTCGGCCCTCATCCGCCTCGGCGGCCTCGTCCTGTGCGACGGCGCCGAGCCCGGCGGCGCGGCGGCCGCCGGCCATGCGGGCGTCGCCTACGGCATCACCGGCCTGCTGCGGTCCCTGCCGTGGCATGCGCGCGGCGGCCAGGTCTACCTCCCGGCCGACATCCTGAAGACGTACGGCGTCACCCGCGAGGACGTGGTGACGGGCCGCGGCGGCCCCGGCCTCGTGCACGCCTGCGCCGACCTTCGGGCGCTCGCCCGCCGCCACCTCGCGGCCTACGCGGCGGCGCGCGGCACCATCGCGCCCGCCGCGCGGGCCGCCTTCCTCCCCGTGGCCCTGGTGGAACCCTACCTCGCCGCCATGGAACGCCCGGGCTACGACCCGCTGAACACCCTCATCGAGATCCCGCGCTGGCGCCGGCTTTGGCGCCTGTGGCGGGCGTCCCGGGGGGCGTTCTAGGGGCGAACGCGTTTCGGTCGGGTCCGAATCCATGGGGCCGGGCAAGGATGCGTTATGGGTTGACCCCTGCCCGTAAGATCGGACTCATGACCACGCTGAAAGCTAGGCTTCAGGCCCTCTACGAAGGCGACACCGACCGAGCGCACCGCTTCCGTTACGCACTGCTGGCGTTTGACATAGCGACGATCGCTTTCGTCATCGTCACATCTTTTCTGCCACTTTCACCTTGGATCGTCGTACTCGACGTGGCGCTTGGCGCAGGTGTTCTGGCCGATTTCCTCGGCCGCCTGCTGATTAGCCGGGCGCCGGCCCGCGAGTTCCTGCGGCTGAGCACTTGGACGGACGTGGTGGCGATCGTCTCATTCCTGGCGCCAATGGTCGTGCAGGGCGTCGGCTTTCTGCGCATCCTGCGCACCCTTCGACTGTTGCGCACCTACCAACTGCTTGAACGGTTGCGGCACGATAGTCCGTTTTTCCGGCGGAACGATGATGCCATTCTGGCCGCCACCAACCTTATGGTGTTCGTGTTCGTAATGACCGGTGTCATCTACGTCACGCAAGCAGGGAGCAACCCAGCGATCGGCAGTCCGGTCGACGCACTGTACTTCACGGTCACATCCCTCACGACCACCGGCTACGGCGATATCACGTTACCGGGACCGACCGGGCGCCTGATCTCGGTGTTCGTGATGATATGCGGGGTGACACTCTTCTTCCGGCTCGCCCAAGTCGTATTTCGCCCCTACAAGGTACGCTTCCCGTGTCCGACCTGTGGGCTGCAGCGTCACGAGCTGGATGCTGTACACTGCAAAGCCTGCGGCACCACGCTGAACATCCCCGACGAAGGCGCATATTAAGACAATTGTGTAGGGCGGGATCAGGCTCGGGAAGAAGTCCGACCGACGCAGATCGCGGCAGCACTCCAACGATGGACGTTCCAAAGGCTCCAGTTCGTTGAATTTCGGTCATTACGGAGGGCACACCCCAACGCCGATGATGGACCGGAGGCGGAGCGTCCGCTTCAGGGCAAGGGGTCAGGGCCCGCTCCCCACCCACCAAGGGCGCCACGCTCCCGGGTTGACAGCGAGGTCCGCCGGCGCTTCTGTCATGTCGGCTCGTGCAGCCGGCCGCTCGCGCCGCAAGGCATGGTGAATGCACGTTTCCCCCGATTCGGTCTGACCCCCTGGGCGGTCCCCTCGGCAAAGCGAGCCCCGATACGAGCGACTGCCCGGTTCGAGGATCGGACGCATGCATATCCCACATGACCCGAAGGCGATGGCCAAGAGCCTTCGTCAGGCGCTCGCCGAGCGCCGTGTCGAGATTTCCCACGGCGACAGTCTGGAATGTGTCGCGCGTCAGTTCGGCTGGCGCGACTGGAATACCCTGGCGGCCCAGCTCGACCGGCCCGTCCTGCGCCTCCCCGAAGATTGGACCGTCGCCGGCACCCGCAGCGACGATTACGAGATGGGTCTCGATCCGGCGGAAGGCTGCGCGCTCATCCGCTACCGGGTCGCCCTGGCCGACCCGTCCCTCGGTCCGGCATCGACGGGCTTCGGGGCGCTCATGCAGAACTTCCGCGCCGATGGCTTCCGCGACAAGCGCCTCGAACTCAGCGCGCACCTGAGAGCACGGGACGTCACGGGCGCCGGATCGCTGTGGATGCGGATCGACGGTGACAAGGGGCGCATGCTGGCCTTCGACAACATGGATGGGCGCACGCGCGAGGGGCCGCTCGTCGGCACCGTCGGGTGGCAGGAACGGTCCATCGTCATGGACGTGCCCCCGGAGGCCCAGTCGATCCATTTCGGGTTTTTCCTGCGCGGCGGAGGCAGTCTGTGGGCCCGGCGGTTGCGCTTTGCCGAAGTGGGGGCGTCCGTGGCGGTGACGGATCACGCCGTCCCCCGGCGGGCGGCCCCGACGAATCTCGATTTCGCAGCCGGCGCGTCGTCTCGGGGCCAGTCCGGGCGACGGCCGCCCGGACTGGCCCCGTGCTCGCAAACCACCCGGACCAAGATGCGCAGCCGCCGCAGACGGAGCGATCCGAGCGCGCAATCAGGGTCGACACGTTCGGACGAACCAGAAGGGGCGGCCCCGAAGGAACCGCCCCTGTTTCACATCGAGAGAACCCGCCTCAGCGCGCCTTGAGGGTCAGCTTCTTGGCGATCTCGAACATCTCCTCCGGGGCGTAGTCCGGGGTGAAGGCCGAGGGGACACCCGTGAGCTGGTGGATCTTGCCGCCGTCCGGCATGCCCTCGACGACGGAGAGCTCGCCGGGCGGATCGCCCGGAAGGGCGACTTCGCCGTTGCCCCAGATGCCCGCCATCTCCTTGTAGTCGCTCGGGCTGAAGGTGTAGAGCCGGCGGTGCGAACCCTCCTGCAGGTACTTCTGACACTCGGGGATCTTGTCGAGATTGATGTTCGGGGTTGGCAGGAACTTGTCGAGCTCGACGCCGGTGATCTTCTTGAGCGCCAGGGCGTAGGCGTGGGCGTGGACCGAGCCGCGCACCAGAAGATAACCGCAGACTTCGCGGCCCGTCGGGTCGGTCAGGGTTTCGTAGACCCGAAGCTTATGCAGGCGCGCGCCGCATTCGAGGTGGAAGTTGTGCAGCAGATCGACCACCACGTTGCCCGTGGTGGTGATGAAATCGTTGTTCCACGAGGCACCGTTGGAATTGACCGGGGTCACGCCGCCGCCGTTGGACAGGAACGCGGCCGCGAGGCGAATGTCCTTCATGTCCTCGAACGGGGCGCCCGAGATGTCGCCGCCGTTCGTCTCGTCGCCGTCGTTGTCCGGGCCGTTGTTGAGCATGGCGACGCCGTTGCTCACGAGCTCGACATGGCCGAGTTCCTCGGCCGTGATGGCTGCAACCAGACTATAGAACGGACGCAACTTGGACTTGCTGCGGAAGTTGAAGCTCTGGAACATGTAATTGCCCAGTGTCGACATCTCCCCGTACTTGCCGCCGAGCAGTTCCTGTAGGGCCGCGGCGGCGTTCGGATCTTTCTTTTTCGGGGCGGGAAGCTCGGCTTGAAGCTGATCGACACGCATAAACATAAGTTATTCTCCGGTTCCGGGGCTGATCGGCGTCTCGGTGGAACCGGAGCGAAGCGGGCATGTTCCGCCGTTGCGCCATGATCACGCAGGCGCGACCGAGCCGGAACCGACGGGCCGCACGCGCCACGGCCCCGGCCGGCCCCGTGGTGGCGCGCTCGCAACTGTCTCTGAATACATGATTAACCCGCGTTGAGCCGGCTCCGGGCGTCTGCTAGCAACGATTCCAAGGTTCCGGCGGAGATCGGGGCCACCTTGGGAGGACGTTGCCCGTGAACACCGTGACCACCTGGAATCAGGTCTACGACCCGTTCGGGAGCCCCTGGCTCTCGACGCTCGCCGCCTCGCTGCCGGTCATCGCGCTGCTGGGCATGATCGCCAGCGGCAAGGTCAAGGCCCACATCGCCGCCGTCCTCTCCCTGGTGCTGGCCTTCTGCGTCGCCGTGTTCCTGTTCGGCATGCCCGCCGATCTCGCCGCCCGCGCCTCCGGCTACGGCATCGCGCTCGGCCTGTTCCCCATCGGCTGGATCATCCTCAACGTCATCTTCCTCTACCGCCTGACGGTGGAGAAGGGGTGGTTCGCCACCCTTCAGCAATCGGTGGCGGGCATCACCACCGACCGGCGCCTGCAGCTGCTCCTCGTCGCCTTCGCCTTCGGGGCGTTCTTCGAGGGCGCCGGCGGCTTCGGCACCCCCGTGGCGGTGACCGGCGCCATCCTCATCGGGCTGGGCTTCTCGCCGCTGGCGGCTTCCGGCCTCTCGCTCATCGCCAACACGGCGCCCGTGGCCTACGGGGCGCTGGGCGCCCCCATCGCCGGCCTCGCCTCCGTGACAGGCTACGACCCCTACATCCTCGGCGCGATGATCGGCCGGCAGCTGCCGTTCTTCTCCGTGCTGGTGCCGTTCTGGCTCATCTGCGTGTTCGCGGGCTTCCGCGGCATGCTCCAGATCTGGCCCGCCATCCTCGTCTGCGGCGGCTCGTTCGCGCTCGCCCAGTTCGGCATCTCGAACTACGTCAACCCGTGGATCGTCGATATCGGCGCGGCGCTGGTCTCCATGGGCGCCCTAGTGCTGTTCCTGCGCTTCTGGCGCCCGGCCGTGATCTGGACCTCGCCGGCCCTGCGTGGCAACGACCCGTCCATCGGCTACGTCACCGCCGTCGACGGCCCCAAGGCCGCCGCCGCCACCCGCACCGCCACCTCCTCCGAGATCCTGCTGGCGTGGGTGCCGTGGATCATCCTCTCGGTGATCGTGGCGATCTGGGGCACCAAGTTCTTCAAGGATATCGTCGATCCGATCTTCATCTGGAACTATCCGGTGCCGGGCCTGCACAACGTCATCATGAAGGTGCCGCCGGTGGTGGCCACCGCCCATCCGGAGGCCGCCGTCTTCAAGTTCGCCTACATGTCCTACACCGGCACCGGCGTGCTGTTCGCGGCCATCCTCTCCGGCCTGCTCATGCGGTTCTCGCCGTGGCGCCTCGTGACCGCCTACATCGAGACCATCTGGGTCCTGCGCTACTCGCTCATCACCATCTCGGCGATGCTGGCGCTCGGCGTGCTGACCCGCTACGCGGGCGTCGACGCCACCCTCGGCCTCGCCTTCGCCGGCACCGGCATCCTCTACCCGTTCTTCGGCACCCTGCTCGGCTGGCTCGGCGTCGCGCTCACGGGCTCCGACACGGCCTCGAACGTGCTCTTCGGCGGCCTGCAGAAGATCACCTCGGAGCAGCTCGGCCTGTCGGGCATCCTCATGGCCTCGGCGAACTCGTCCGGCGGCGTCATGGGCAAGATGATCGACGCCCAGTCCATCGTCGTCGCCTCCACGGCCACGGGGTATTTCGGCCAGGAGAGCAAGATCCTGCGCTTCGTGTTCTGGCACTCCATCGTGCTCGCCTGCCTCGTCGGCGTGCTGGTGATGCTCCAGGCCTACGTCTACCCGTTCAACGCCATGGTGATTCACCCCTGAGGGTGAACGCCCGACGAACGCGACGCAGCCCGCCCCGGTCCGCCGGGGCGGGTTTTTTCGTGCGGGGTGTCCGGCCGGGGCCCCGGACAGTGTGGCCGGATCGTCCGGCGCCATCGCTGTCGCGGGGGCGGGGAGGCAGCTATCGCCGGGGTTCCTCGCCAAGAAAGGGACCCCGATGCTACGGACGACGCGGGGATGGGGCAGCGGCCTCCTCGGAATCCTCATCTTCAGCGCCTCCCTGCCGGCGACGCGGGTCGCCGTCGGGGGCTTTTCGCCCCTGTTCCTCACCGCGGCACGGGCGGTGATCGCCGCGCTCCTCGGCGCGGGGCTGCTCCTGGCGCTCGGCCAGACCCGGCCGGCCCGGCGCGACCTCGGATCCCTGGCCCTCGTGGCCGTCGGGGTGGTGGCCGGCTTTCCGCTGCTCACGGCCCTGGCGCTCCAGCACGTCACGTCCGCCCATTCCGTGGTGTTCGTCGGCCTGCTGCCGCTGGCCACCGCCGGGTTCGGAATCCTGCGCGGCGGCGAGCGGCCGCGTCCGGCCTTCTGGGCGTTCTCCGTTACCGGGGCGGCGGTGGTGGCGGGCTTCGCCCTGGCCCAGGGCGGCGGCGGCTCGTCGGTCGGCGACCTCCTGATGCTCGCCGCCATCCTGCTCTGCGGCCTCGGCTACGCCGAGGGCGCGGTCCTGTCGCGGCGCCTCGGCGGCTGGCAGGTGATCTCGTGGGCCCTCGTCCTGTCCCTGCCGGCGATGGCGGCCCTGGCCCTCGCGACCTTGCCGGCGACCTGGCGCGGGATCGGCTGGCCGGCCTGGGCCGGCCTCGCCTACGTCTCGGTGTTCAGCATGCTCGTCGGCTTCGTGTTCTGGTATCGTGGGCTCGCGCTCGGCGGGATCGCGGGCGTCGGGCAGCTGCAGCTCCTGCAGCCGTTCTTCGGCCTGGCGCTGGCCGGGCTCCTCCTGCACGAGCCCGTCGCCTGGTCCATGCTGGCGGCGGCCGGCCTCGTCGTCCTGTGCGTAGCGGGAGCCAAACGGTTCGCGTGAAGACCCGATGATGGGCTAGGATGGCGGCGCCATGTTCAAGCTCGCCACGCGCTACTCCCTCGCCAAGCTCTCCCCCGTGGAGACCGCCCGCCTGCGCCTCGCGCCCCTGGGGCCCGGGGACGCCGAGGCCGTGCGGGCGCTCACGGACGATCCGGCCATCACCGGCGCCATCGACTTCCTGCCCAGCCCCTTCACCCTGCAGGCGGCGCGCGGGCTCATCGGCCCCGCCAAGGTGAGGACCGATTGCTTCCTGGGCGCCCGCACGCATGCGGGGGCCCTCGTCGCCATCGTCGGTCTGCACCTGCGCGGCGACCACGCCGTCGAACTCGGCTACTGGGTCGGGGGCGGGGCCCGGGGGCAGGGCTACGGCGCCGAAGCCGTGACCGCCGCCATCGGCCTGCTGCGCCAGCGCTTCCCCCACCGATTCCTCGTCGCCGAGTGCCGCCCGGACAACGCCGCCTCCCGCGGCCTTCTCCTCAAGGTCGGGTTCCGCGACACCGGGGACGAAGGCCACCGGCCGGGGCGGACGATCTTCGCGTACGAGCCGAAAGCGGATTGAATCGAGGACGATCGAGGCATGCGTCGCGCGCCCTCGATGCGACGCGATCAACCGGATTTGGTCTCCGCCGCGTCCTTCCCCAGAAGACTGCTCCAGTCGATGCCCAGGGCCCGCAGAGCGGCCTCCGGCTCCCGGTCGAAGATGGTGAGGAGCGAGCGCGCGGCCGGGTCGGGCACCTTCCGGCCTTGTTCCCAGTTCCGGTAGGTCGTGACCGGAACACCGAGGGCATCGGCGAAGGATTGCTGCGTGACGCCGAGATTCTGCCTGATCTCGGCCGGCGCGCGCGCGAGAACATACCCTGTGGGGGCTGCGTCCGGGTCACCTCCGTCCTCGCGGGTATGGCGGCGGATGTCGGCCTCGGTCGTGGCTTCGATCTTTTCGCGGTTCGCCTGAGGACGGTTCAGTCGAAGTTGATCGAGGCTGATGCGTGCCATCGTTGACGCCCCCTGCGATTTGCGCGACGGGCCGAAATGATCCACCGCACAGAGCCGCGATCCGTAAAGGTAACGTGGGAGAGATCGCCCTCGATCTCTCCCAGGGCGTTCTGGCGAACCTCGCCGTAATCCCGCCGGTCGTCGGACTTCAGGAGCGTGCACCCGAGGAAGATCAGGGCGGCGAAGTCGAAGCCGAATCCGCGCTCCCCAAGATCTCGGTTCGACTTCTCGTCGTGCCACGCGAAGTCCATGGGTCAACCTACGCCCAGGGCTCACGGAATGCAACGAGTCATACGCCCTGGGCGCAGTGATAGTCTGGGCGTGTCCGGCGCGATGGAGTCGGGGCAGGCGCCCGCTACTCCGCTGCGATCCGCGCCGCATCCGCCCCGATCCAGGCGGCGAGATCCGCCCGGCCGCGATCGGTGAGGGCCTTCTTCTTGGCCACCGCCTTCTCCGGCCCGCGCAGGCGCTTGCCGCCTTCGCCCTTGGGGGCGTGGTCCAGGGGCGGGAACAGGCCGAAATTCACGTTCATCGGCTGGAACGAGCGCGGGGCGCCCGCATCCTCGGCGGCGATGTGCCCGCCGGTGATGTGGCCGATCAGCGCCCCGAGCGCCGTAGTGGGCGGTAGCGGCGCGAGCGTCTGGCCCCGTGCCTCCGCCAGGGCGAAGCGCCCGGCCATGAGCCCGATGGCGGCGCTCTCGACGTAGCCTTCGCAGCCGGTGATCTGGCCGGCGAAGCGGAGCGAGGGCCGCGCCTTCAGCCGCAGGGTCGCGTCGAGGAGGCGGGGGCTGTCGAGGTAGGTGTTGCGGTGCAGGCCGCCGAGGCGCGCGAACTCGGCGTTCTCGAGGCCCGGAATCGTGCGGAACACCCGCACCTGCTCGGAATAGGTGAGCTTCGTCTGGAATCCGACCATGTTGTAGAGGGTGCCCAGCGCGTTGTCCTGGCGCAGCTGGACGATGGCGCAGGCCTTCACCGTCGGGTCGTGCGGGTTGGTCAGGCCCACGGGCTTCATCGGGCCGTGCCGCAGGGTCTCGGGACCGCGCTCGGCCATCACCTCGATGGGCAGGCAGCCGTCGAAATAGGGCGTCGAGGCCTCCCACTCCTTGAACCCGATCTTGTCGCCGTCGACGAGGGCCTGAATGAAGGCGTCGTACTGATCGCGGTCCATGGGACAGTTGATGTAGTCGGCCCCCGTGCCGCCGGGGCCGACCTTGTCGTAGCGCGACTGGAACCACGCCTTGTCCATGTCGATGGAATCGCGGTGGACGATGGGCGCGATGGCGTCGAAGAACGCGAGGGATTCGGCGCCCGTGAGGTCGCGGATGGCTTGCGCCAGGGACGGCGCGGTCAGGGGTCCGGTGGCGACGATGGTCCGGCCCCACTCCTCTGGCGGCAGGCCTTCGACCTCCTCGCGCACGATGGTCACCATCGGATGCGCTTCGAGGGCGGCGGTGACGGCGGCGGCGAAGCCGTTGCGGTCGACGGCGAGCGCCCCGCCGGCCGGCACCTGATGCGCGTCGGCGGCCTTGAGGATGAGGGAGCCGAGGGTGCGCATCTCCTGGTGCAGCAGGCCAACCGCGTTGCCGTTGGCGTCGTCGGAGCGGAACGAGTTCGAGCAGACGAGCTCGGCCAGATCCTGGCCGTGATGCGCCTCGGTGCCGCGCACCGGGCGCATCTCGTGGAGCACCACCGGATGGCCGGCTTGCGCGATCTGCCAGGCGGCTTCCGAGCCCGCGAGCCCGCCGCCGACGATGTGGATTGGCAAAGGGTCTGCTCTGTCCGTCATCGTGTCGGGATAGACCCGCCGGGCGCCCGGATCAATGCAGGGGCGGGGAGACGAGGAAGCGGTCGCGGTTGGCCGACGTCACCGCGAGCTTGATGGTCTGACCGTCGCGCCGGATGGTGAGAGGCACGCGCACCCCGGCCTCGCCGAGCGCCCAGACCTGCCGGAAGAAGCCCGCGAGATCCGCCACCGGCTCGCCCGCCACGGCGGCGACCACGTCGCCGGCCCGGAGATCGGCGGCCTCCGCCGGGCCGTCGTCGGCGAGCCCCATCACCACCACGGCATCGTCGCCGTCGCTGGCGTAGAGGCCGAGCCAGGGCCGGGGCGCCCGGTCGGCCCGGCCGCGGGTGACGAGGTCGTCGAGGATCGGAGTCAGGAGGTCGATGGGCACGATCATGTTGATGGTCTTCGGCCCCTCCGGGGTACCCTGCTGGAGCTGGAGCGAGCCGATCCCCAGCAACTCGCCGGCCGCCCCGATGAGGGCGGCGCCGCCCCAATGCGGGTGGGCGGGGGCGGTGAACAGGGCCTCGTCGAGGACGTATTCCCAGTAGCCGGCGAATTCCTGACGGGCGACGATCTCCACGGCGACGCTGCGCTGGCGGCCGCCGACCCCGGCGACGATGGCGCGGTCGCCGACCTTCACGCCGGCGGAGCGGCCGAGCGGCAGGGCCGGCAGGCCGAGGGTGCCGAGGGCCTGGACGAGGCCGAAGCCCGTCACCGCGTCGTAGCCGACCACATGGCCGGGGATCGAGCGTCCGTCCTGGGTGGTGAGCCACACGGTGTCGGCCTCCATGACGAGGTAGCCGATGGTGACCACGAGGCCGTCGTCGCCGATGACGACGCCGTTGCCGGCTCGCTCGGTGCCCAGCGTCTCGGCGGTGAAGGCCTCGTCGGGCACGCGGGTCGAGAGGGCCACGATGGCGGTCAGCGCCTGCGCGAGGTCGAAGGCATAATCGGCGGCCTTGGGCTGCACGGATGCGGGGATTTTCCAGTCTCCGGGCGAAGCCATGGGGGCGTCTTTCCTACCGTCTTCATGCGAGAGACCGTGAGATAGGTCGCCGGCCAAACTTTCAAAAGGTTCGGGCGGCGTCTTCCCGCAGCGACCGCCGCCCGGACTTGGGCGAAGGCTGCCCTCAGACCAGCAGTTTGTCGAGGGTGATGGGGAAGTCGCGCACCCGCACGCCGGTGGCGTGCCACACGGCGTTGGCGATGGCGCCCGCCGTGCCGGTGATGCCGATCTCGCCGACCCCCTTGATGCCGAGCGGGTTCACGTGCGGATCGTGCTCCTCCACCAGGATCGCCTCGATGGACGGCACGTCGGCGTTCACCGGCACGTGGTACTCGGCGAGATTCGGGTTCATCACCCGGCCCGACCGGGTGTCGACCACCGCGTGTTCGTGCAGCGCCAGGGACACGCCCCAGATCATGCCGCCGTAATACTGGCTGCGCACGAGGCGCGGGTTGACGATGCGCCCGGCCGCGAACGCGCCGACCAGCCGCGTCACCCGGATCTGCCCGAGATCGGGGTCCACCGTCACCTCGGCGTAGACCGCCCCGTGCGCGTGCATGGCGTAGGTTTTTCGCGATGCCGGGTCGCCCGCCCCCGTGCCCTTCGCCTCCACCGAATCGCGGCCCGCTCGAGAAAGAATCTCCGCGAAGCCCTCGGCGCGGGTGGGGTCGTCGCGGCGGACGAGGCGCCCATTCTCCGCCACCGTGCCGGCATTGCCGGCGCCGTAGAGGGGCGAGGCCCGGTCGTTGACGGCGAGGTCCGCGAGCTGCGCCAGGGCCGCTTGCGTCGCCGCGTGCACGGCGCTGCCGGAGGTGGCGGTGCCGGTGGAGCCCCCGGCGAGCCCGCCGTTCGGAAGGTCGGAATCGCCGATGCGGAGTTCCACCCGGTCGCCGTCGAGGCCGAGCCCGTCGGCGGCGATCTGGGCCAGCACCGTCCAGGCGCCCTGGCCCATGTCCTGGGCGGCGGTCTCGATGAGCGCCGTGCCGTCGGCCCGGATGGTGGCGCGGGCCTCGCCCTGCATCATCCCGGCCGGATAGGTGGCGGTGCCCATGCCCCAGCCGACGAGGAGGCCCTGGTCGTCCCGCAGCTGGCGCGGCTGTTTCGGGCGCCTGCTCCAGCCGAAACGCTCGGCGCCCTGCGCGTAGCATTCGCGTAGGGCCTTGGAGGAGAACGGTCGGTGGGTGATGGGCTCGACCTCGGCGTAGTTCCTCAGCCGCAGGTCCAGCGGGTCCATGTCGAGCTTCAGGGCGAGTTCGTCGAGGGCCGATTCCACCGCGACGCTGCCGGGGGCCTCGCCGGGGGCGCGCATGAAGATCGGCGTGCCGATATCGGCCCGCGAGACCGCGTGCGTCGTGGAAATCGCCTCGGAGGCGTAGAGGTGGCGGGCGATGAGGCCGCAGGCCTCCACGAAATCGTCGTGGCGGCTCGTCAGCGTCAGGGTGTGGTGATCCAGCGCCGTGAGGGCGCCGTCGGCCCGGGCACCGAGCTTGAGGGTCTGGCGGGTCGACGCGCGATGGCCGACGGGGCCGAACATCTGCTCGCGCCGGGTCACCAGCTTCACCGGCCGGCCGACCAGTTTGGCCGCCATGATCCCCAGAATCTGCGGGGACGAGATGAAGCCCTTCGAGCCGAAGCCGCCGCCGAGATAGTGGCTGACGATGCGGATGTTGCCTTCCGGAATCCCGAACAGGCCGGCGAGGCGGCCCTTGGCGATCCACAGGGCCTGGGTCGGCGTGTGGAGGGTGAGGCGGTCGCCGTCCCACTGCGCCACGCTGGTGTGGGGTTCCAGCGCGTTGTGATACTGCGCCGCCGTCTCGTAGGTGGCCTCCATCCGGGTCTCGGCGGCGGCGAACCCGGCCGCCATGTCGCCCGCGCCCTCCTCGGTCGGCGAGCCGGCACCGACGGTTCCGGGCGTGACGATCTCTTCGCCGCCGAGTTCCACGCTCGCGGCTTGCGCCTCGTAGCGGGGATCGAGCAGGGCCGCGCCCTCGGTGGCCGCCTCCAGGGTCTCGGCGATCACCACCCCGATGGGCTGGTTGGCGTAGCGGACGCCCGCATTCTGCAGGAGGTCGAGGCGGAACGCGAAGGGATTGTCCTTGTCGTCCGGGGATTTGGCGAGTTCGGGCGCGTTCTCCGGCGTCATCACGGCGACGACGCCCGGATGCGCCTGCGCCGCCGTGACATCGAGGTGGGTCACCCGGCCGCGGGCGATGGCGCTCACGGCCAGGACGGCGTGGAGCATGCCCGCGGGGTGGAAGTCGGCGCTGTAGCGGGCCGCGCCCGTGACCTTGGCGGGGCCGTCGCGCCGGGTCAGGGGCTGGCCGATGGAGGCGCCGTGGCGCATGCGCTCGGTCATGGTCGGGCTCCGAAAGGACTGGCCGGCAGGGCCGGGATGCGCGCTGGGGTGCCGGCCTGCGCCAGGGTGAGCGCCCGCACGACGATGCGGCGGGCGAGCTCGATCTTGGCGGCATTGTCGCCGGACGGCCGCGCCCCGGCGAGCGCCGCCGCGGCGGCGCTCGCGAACAGTTCGGGGCTCGGAACCTGCCCGGCGAGCAGGGCTTCCGCCTCCCGCGCCCGCCAGGGCTTGAGGGCGACGCTGCCGAGGGCGAGGCGGGCCTGCCCGATGCGGCCCCCGTCGAAGGTGAGCCCGACGGCCGCCGAGACCAGTGCGAAGGCGTAGGAGGTGCGCTCGCGGACCTTGAGGTAGCGCGAATGGGCCGCGAAATCTTTTGCGTCGGGGGGCAGCCGGACAGCCACGATCAATTCGCCCGGCGCCAGCTCGGTCTCGCGCTCCGGCGCGTCGCCGGGCAGGCGATGGAAGTCCGCGAGCGGGATGTCCCTGCGTCCGGCCGGGCCCTCGACCTCCACCACCGCGTCGAGGGCGGCCAGCGGCACGCAGAAATCCGACGGGTGGGTGGCGATGCAGTGCTGGCTCCAGCCCAAGATCGCATGGGTGCGCGTCGCCCCGCCAATGGCCTCGCAGCCGGCGCCGGGCGCGCGTTTGTTGCAGGCGCTCGCCGTGTCGTAAAAGTACTGGCAGCGGGTGCGCTGCAGGACGTTGCCGGCGGTGGTGGCGGCGTTGCGCAACTGCGCCGAGGCGCCCGACAGCAGGGCCTCGGCCACGGCCGGATACGCCCGGGCGAAGGCCGGATCGTGGGCCAGCGTCGCGTTGCGCACCAGGGCGCCGATGCGGACGCCGCCGTCCGGCAGGGTCTCGAGCGCATCGAGGCCCGACACCCGAGAGATGTCGATGAGGCGTTCGGGCCGGGTGACGCCGCCCTTCATCAGGTCGAGGAGGTTGGTGCCCGACGCCAGATACGCGGCCCCCGCCCCGTGGGCCGCCACGGCCTCGGCGACGCTGCCGGCGCGGACATAGTCGAACCGGTTCATGCCGCGTCCTCGATCAGGTGGCCGCCGGGCAGGACGTCCGGCGCGTTCATGGCCGCCTGCGCGGCGAGCACGGCTTCGGTGATCCCCGCATAGGCGCCGCAGCGGCACAGGTTGCCGCTCATGCCCTCGCGCACCCGCTCGGGATCGTCGCCGGCCTGGCCCTCCCGGATGAGGCCGACCGCGCTCATGATCTGGCCCGGCGTGCAGAAGCCGCACTGGTAGCCGTCGTGATCGACGAAGGCGGCCTGGACCGGGTGCAGCACGTCGCCGTCGGCCAGCCCCTCGATGGTGGTGATGGCCGCACCGTCGTGGCTCACGGCCAGCGCTAGGCAGGCGTTGATCCGCACCCCGTCGAGCAGGATGGTGCAGGCGCCGCACTGGCCCCGGTCGCAGCCCTTCTTCGAACCGGTGAGGTCGAGGCGCTCGCGTAAGGCGTCGAGGAGGGTGACCCGCGCATCCTCGAGGACGAGGCTGCGGGATTCGCCGTTCACGATCAGCGTGATGGGAAAGCTCATGCTCGGGCGGCTCCGCGCGGCTTGTCTGGAACCCGTCCAGATAGGGCCGGGCCGGAGTGCGACCAGCGGGGGGACGGATCGGGCGCGGGGGCGCCCGAGACGTTCCGATGGCGTACCCTGGCCCCGGCGCGGCCTTTCTACTTCGCCGGCGCAGGCTTGCGCTTCAGGATCGCCTGCATCTGGGCGATCTCGGCATCCTGGGCCTTGACGATGCTCTCGGCCAGCGCCCGCACCTCGGGGTCCTTGGAGTATTGCAGGGCGACCTTGGCCATGGCGATGGCGCCCTGGTGGTGCGGGATCATGCCGGCTGCGAAATCGCGGTCGACGTCGCCCGAATAGGCGATGTCCATGTCGCCGTGCATCTGCGTCCCGGCTTCGCGGAAGGCGCGGGTGGAGGGGGCTTCGGCGCCCTGCGCCGGTGCCGGATGGGCATGGTGGGTCGCGTCTCGATGGGGCGTGCCGTGGCCCGCATGGTCGTCGGGCCCGGGGGCGGCCTGGGCCGGGCCCGAAATCAGGGCCAGGCCGAGGAGGAGGGCGCCGGCGATGGCGGTCCTGTTCGAGGGGGAAGTCTTGTTAGAGGGGGAAGGCGTGTTCGTGGTGGAAGGCGGGTTCGTCTTGCGCGTCATGGCGGTGCTGCTCTCTTCGGAACGCGGATGGGTGCCGGAACAGGGCGAGGCGCCGAGGAGTAGGATCGGGGCGCGTCCGTTGTCGAGGCGTCTCGCGCCCAGCCGGCGGCCCACCGCGCACGGTCCTCGACCTCCATCCTTGGCCTCCATCCGTGGCGTTGTCCCGCCCGGGCTGGCCGTCGCCCCGCGACAGAGGCGGTTTTCTCGCTTAGGCTGACGCCGCGGCGCGGATTCCGGTCTGTCGTCGTAAGAGCATGATAAGACAGGGACTTCGGGCCGGACTCCGGTCCAGGGAACGAGGCCGAAGCCGGGCGATGGGTCTGAGAGCGCGTCACATGTTGCGAACCATCCGGGTCATCGGCATCGGGACCGGCAATCCCGAGCACGTCACCGTCCAGGCGGTGCGCGCCCTCAACACCGTCGACGTGGTGTTCGTCCTCGACAAGGGCAGCGAGAAGGCCGACCTCGTCGCCGTGCGTCGCGAGATCTGCCAGCGCTACATCACCGAGCGGCCCTATCGCTTCGTCGAGGCGCAGGACCCGGAGCGCGACCGCAACCCGGCCGATTACGGGGCGACGGTGGAGGCCTGGCACGCCGCCCGGGCCGCCCTCTACGAGGCGATGATCGAGGGCGAATTGCGGCCCGACGAGTGCGGCGCCTTCCTCGTCTGGGGCGACCCCTCCCTGTACGACAGCACTCTGCGGATCATCGAGCGCATCGTGGCGCGCGGCCGCGTGCCATTCGTCTACGACGTGATTCCGGGGATCAGCAGCGTCCAGGCCCTGGCGGCGAGCCACCGCATCGCCCTCAACCGCATCGGCGCGCCGATCCACATCACCACGGGCCGGCAGATCGCCGAGGGGTTGCCCCCGGGTGCCGACACCACGGTGGTGATGCTCGACGGGCATCCGCGCTTCGACCACCTCGACCCGGAGCTCACGATCTACTGGGGCGCCTACCTCGGCACCGCCGACGAGATCGTGCTGTCCGGCCGCCTCGGCGACATCGCCGACGCCATCGGCCGGACCCGGACCGAGGCCCGCGCCCGCCACGGCTGGATCATGGACACCTACCTGCTGCGCGCGCCCGGCGAGGCGTGAGCCGCCCAACCCCTTGCCCCTGCGACATATTCGGCCGGCCCTGAGGATGCGATCCTGCGTGCGGCGTTCGCGGCGGGAGATCGATCCGCCCGCGTCGGCACGGGCAGGCGAGACCGTCTCCGAAGGCCCGGGTGCCGCCCGGCGCGGCGATTTCCGGCGCCGGTGGGGGATTTGCCGGAGCCTTGCCAGGGGCGATCATCACCCGAACGCGTCGTCGCGACGCGTTCGGGAGGCCTTTGGTCGGATGGCAACGCGTACGGGAACGGCAGGGTGGGGCGGACGCCTCGGACGCATCCTCGGGGCCGGCACCGCCTGCCTGACCGGGGCCGGGTGCCTGACCTTCGCAACCCTCGCCTGCCTCGACCGGCCGGGCATGAACGACCCGGGCATGAACAATCCGGGCATGAACACCAGTGTGAGCACCGGTCTGGGTCCGGTCATGAGCGCCGCCTTTGCGGCCGTGTCGCTCCGCCTGGAAGAGCGCTTCGGCACCCAGACGCCCGCCGCGCCCGCCCGGGTCGTCCTCGGGCCCCACGGCCGCGACATTCGCCTGTCCGGCGAGCTGGGGGAGGGGACGGCGGAGCGCCTGCGTGCCCTCCTCGACGCCAATCCCCGGGCCGAGCGCCTGCACCTCACCAGCGAGGGCGGTCTCGTGGAGGAGGGCCAGGCCCTCGGCGACCTCGTCGCGGCGCGGGGGCTCGCCACCTACGTGCCCGATTACTGCGTCTCGGCCTGCACCCTCGCCTTCGTGCGCGGGCCCCGGCGCTTCCTCGTGGAGGGCGGCCGCCTCGGGTTCCACGCCCCCTACGAGGCCGGCCTGTTCGGGCAGGCCATCCAGGCGGACGGAACGTTCGAGCGCGCGGCCTACCTCGCCGCCGGCCTCGACCCCGCCTTCGTGACCGAGGCCCTGGCCACCGCCTCCGCCGACCTCTGGGTTCCGGAGGCAGGCCGGCTTCTCGCCGCCCGCGTCGTCACCGAGATCGTCGACACGGGGCGGTTTCCCGACTCGACCCTCGACGACGATGCGAGCCCCGCCGGTGCCCGGGCGGCGGTCCTGCGCACCCTGCCGCTCCTCGCCGCGGCCCCGGGCGCCGTGGACGGGCTCGCCGCCTGGTACGCCGACGCCTACCGCGACGGCCGCCCGGAGGCCGAGTCCGTCGCGGGCCTGCGCCGGCGCGCGGCCCTCGGGGTCGCCCGCGGCCTCGCCCGCGCCGACGATCCGACGGTGCTGGCCGCGGGCCGCGTGCTCCTGCGGGCCATGCTGGCCGCCCGCACGGAGGACCGGGACGCCTGCGCGCGGATCGGCGCGGGGGCCGACCTCGTCGAGGCCGGGGAGGTGTTGGCCGATGCGACGGAGGTGCCGGCCCTGGTGGCCCGCACCGGGCTCGCCCCGTGGATCGAGCCCGTGTCCGACGCCGCGGCCGCCGCGCCGCGCGGCTGCACCGCCGAGATCCACGCCTATGCCCGGGCCCTCGGCAAGCCCCCGGCCGAGGCGGCCCCGGCCCTGCGCGCCCTCGCGGCGCGGGTGGCCCGCCCCGTGCGCGCGGCGTCCGCCCTGCCGTGACCGCGCGGGGGGGGGCGGGTTCCGCCGATCCCCTCAGAGGAAGCGGCGCGGATCGAACGGCGCGAGGGGGATCTCGGGCTCGGCCCGGCTCGCGAGCTGGGCGACGAGGCGGCCGGTTCGGGCCGAGCCGACGAGGCCCACATGGCCATGCCCGAAGGCGTAGATCACGTCGGCGGTGGTCCGCGCCGTTCCGATGCAGGGGCGCCCGTCCGGCATGCTCGGCCGGTGGCCGAGCCAGACCCGCAGGCCCTCGGCCGACACGGATCCGGCGAGATCCGGGAACATCGAGACGAGGTGATCGCGCAGGATGTCGGCGCGCTTCCAGTTGGGCAGCGCCGCGAGCCCCGCGAACTCGACCTGCCCGGCGGCGCGCAGCCCGCCGTTCATGTGGTTGACGATCATCTTGGCGTCGGAGGCCATCACCGGCGTGCGCGGACCCACCGCCGCGTCGGGCAGCATCACGTGGTAGCCGCGCTCGCTCTCCAGGGGCAGCGGGTCGCCGAGCGCGGCGGTGAGCGCCTTCGAACGCGCGCCGGCCGCCACCACGGCGCAGTCGCACGCGATCTCGCCCTGCTCGGTCACCACGGCGGCGAGCCGGCCCGCCGCATGGCGGAACCCCGTCGCCCGGGTGGTGACCGGGGTCGCGCCCCGCGCGCGGGCCAGATCCGCCAGGGCGGCGACGTAGCCGCCGGGATCGCGGCAATGCCCCGCCTCCTCGACCACGACGCCGAAGGTGTAGCGCGGATGGAGATGGGGCTCGCGCTGCCGCACCTCCTCGGCCGAGAGTTCGAGCCATGCGACGCCGACCTTCCGGCGGATGGCCCAGGACCGGGCCTCGGCCGCAAAGGCCGCCCGGTCGGGATAGACGTGCAGCACGCCGCGGCGCTCGATGAGGTGCGACACCCCGGCCTCGGCCGCCAGACCCGCGTGGAGCTTCGGCGCATCCACCAGCAGCGTCCGCATCGCCCGCGCCGTCCGCTCGATCAGGGCCGGATTCCGGGCCGCCAGCAGGTAGCGGATCAGCCAGGGCATGACCTTGGGCAGGTAGGTCCAGCGGATCGAGAGCGGGCCGAGGGGATCGAGGAGGAACGAGGGGACCCGCCGCCACATCCCCGGCTCGGCCGGCGGGATCACGGAATGCGAGGAGAGCCAGCCGGCGTTGCCGTAGCTCGTGGCGTGCTCGCCGCCCGGCTGGCCCGGATCGACCACGGTGACGCGGTGCCCCGCCCGCAGACATTCGAGGGCACTCACCGTGCCCACCGCGCCCGACCCGATGACGACGACGTGGCGACCTGACCCTGCGGACATCCGCTGCCTTCCCAAATGCGCTGGCGCGTCGTCGCCCGGCCCGTGGCCGTGGGCACGATCGCGTTCGGAAAGGCCGGTGTAGATCATCTTCCGGGGCGAGGGGGGGGCGGATTCTCGCCGTCGGCCCGCCGTTGCGGCGAGGCGGGGGCCGGGTTCGCCGCGGGCCGCGATCCCGCCGGATCGATCCGAAGGGGTCGCCGACTCCCACGGAAGGCCACGGCGCGGCAGGAGCCGCGGCCCGGCAGGGGGTCAGTGTCGGCGCTCGCCGGCCGCGTCCCGGAGGTGGCGGGCGAGTTCGCGGCCGATCTCCCGCATCAGGCCGTCGAGGAGCCGGGCGAGGGCAGGGCGGTGCAGGTGCCCGACGAGGCCGTGCAGGGCGATGGCGTGCTCGGCCATGCGGTTCACCGCGTGCTGGGCCGGCCGGTCGAGCCCTTCCTCGTGGGTGAGGTCGAGGGCGATGCCGCGCCCGTGCCGGGGCTGCCCGGCGTCGTCGCACTCGATCCGTCCGCGCAAGGACAGGGTGCGCCCGCTCCGCGCCGTGCGGAAGGCCACGTCGAACGGCGCGGCGCCCACGATGGCGGCGTGGACGACGTTCTCCACCCGGGCACGATCCTCGTCGTGAATTCCGCCGAGGAGGCTCTCCAGCGGCATGCCGGGCGCCGCACGTTCCTGCTTGGGATCGAGTTCCTGCCCGGGCTCGAGTTCCTGCCTGGCATCGAGTCCTTGCCCGGGATCCAGGATTTCGGCGAGGTCGCCCGAGAGCACGAGGCGATCCGTCCAGATGTCGTAGGTCCACAGGCCGACGACGCCGGAGGCCGCCAGGGCCGCCTGCACCTCGTCGCCGTTCGCCGCCGCGTGCATGAGCCGGGACATGGATCTCCTGGAGGGGGCACCGCGAAGGGGCACCGCCGGAGCGCGGGGTCCGGAGCCGGTCGCGGGGCAGGCGATGGAATTTACCTGAGGTTGATCGTGCGCGCGGCGCGACACGCCCTGGTCGACCCAGGCTAACCGTGAAACCAGCTCAGGAGAAGGGGGCGGTTGCGCTTTTATGGCCAACCAGCAACCTCAGATTGGATTGTTGGGAGTGGCGGCGGGGGCGGAGGACGGGCCGCGGTTTAACGAAGGATTAACCATGATCGGGGAGATGGATCAGGTCATCCTTGCGTCACAGGACGAACCGGCCCGCGCGGCAGGTCCTGGGTGGCCGGGACACGTCGAGAGCCGCGAAGGGGCGCCAGGATGAAGGCCATCACGTTCGTCACGCAGAAGGGGGGCAGCGGCAAGAGCACCCTGTGCATCTCGCTCGCCGTCGCCGCGCAGGAGCGCGGCCTGTCCGTGTGCATCCTCGAGATGGACCGGCAGGCGACGATCTCCGACTGGCTCGACCATCGCACCGCCGACGGTCCCGAGGTCGCCCAGATCGACGCGACCCAGATCGACGGGGTCATGGCCAAGCTGCGCGAATCCTCCTACGATTACGTCTTCATCGACACCCCGGGCGTCGATTCCACCGGGACCCTCTCGGCGATCCGCGCGGCAGATCTCTGCATCATCCCGTGCCGGCCGACGCCGGCGGACCTGCGGGCGTTCAAGCCGACCCTGGCCGCCGTCTATCGCCTCGAGAAGAAGTTCGCCTTCGTCCTCAACCAGACCCCGCCGCGCTCCTACCGCATCCGCGACGCCGCCGACGGCCTCGCGGTGCTCGGCATCCTGCCCGACGTGAACATCGTCGCCCGCACGGACCACCAGGACGCCATCGGGGTCGGCCAGGGCGTCACCGAGTTCAATCCGAAGGGCCAGGCCGCGGGCGAGATCCGCAAGCTCTGGACCTGGATCGAGAAGCGGATGCAGGTCTCAAAGCATGTCAAAGCCGCCTAAGCCGAGCCTCGCCGCCATCGTCGCGGCCTCGGCCACGACGGGGCGCCCCCCGCACGCCACCGCCGAGATCGTCCAGCTCGACGTCGGCCCCCCCCGCCCCCGGCCCGCCGCCACCCTGAAGCAGCGGGCGCGGCAGATGTCGGTCTACCTCGAACCGCCGGTCTACGATCAGCTGCGCGACATCGCCCATGCCGAGCGGGCCAAGATGCACGGCCTGATGCTGGAGGCCCTCGACCTGCTGTTCCGCCAGCGCGGCGCCCGCTCCATCCAGCAGCTGACGGAGACCGACCCGCGCTGAGGCGGGTCGGCGCGGACCCGTGTCGCTTCCGCGCGGCAGGGTTCGGTGCCTGCCCTTGACAGCCGGAGTCTCCGCGCCTGGGATGATTCCTCGTTTCGATTCAGATGGTTGCGCTGGGATTTCGATCCAACCTCTCAGCGCAACGCCCGAACCCCGGCCTTCGCGCGAGCGAGGCGGCTCAGAGATTCATTGTACTGATCGTCAGGTTTTTCATATTCTTTGAATAAAGCAAAGGGTTAGCACCGATTCTGAAGGTAGTGCGTGACCCTGCGCTGGGCCGGCTGACCCGCCCGCACGGCAATCCCGTCGATCCCATTCAGCCTTCGTTTACGCCAAAGCGACAAACCTGCGGCCCTCGGGATGGCGTGCGTTCGCGCCGCTCCGGGCCCCGGTGGACCTCGTCGTCTCGGTCGCGGGTGTGTATTGCGTAACGAGGCGGCGGGGCGGATTCTTGGGATGACGCGTTCGACGAAGGCCGGCCTCGTATCCGCTGTGCCGGGCCGCCCCCTGTGGCAGCTCCTCGGAGTCTGCGCCGTGGCGCTCACCACCGCCAACTGCGCCCAGAATCCGCAGCAGAAATTCGCCGGGCCCTCGGGCTCCACCCTCGATCCGAAATACGGGGTCAAGGCGAGCCCGCGCCTCTACAAGGAGGGCGACGTGATCCCGAAGGGCGGCGGACGCCGCTTCTCCGGCAAGCCCTACGTGGTGGCCGGCCGCACCTACGTGCCGCGCGAGGACGCCAAGGGCTACGTCCGCGAGGGGCAGGCCTCGTGGTACGGCGCCGCCTTCCACGGTCGCCTGACCGCCAACGGCGAGGTGTTCGACCGCAATTCCATCGCCGCCGCGCACCCGACCCTGCCCCTGCCGAGCTACGCCCGCGTCACCAACCTCGCCAACCGCCGCTCGATGATCGTGCGGGTGAACGATCGCGGGCCCTACCACGCCGACCGCATCATGGACGTGTCGGAGGAGGTGGCCCAGGCGCTGGAATTCCACCGCGGCGGCACCTCCCGCGTCCGCGTCGAGTATGTCGGCAAGGCCTCCACCGCCGGCAGCGACGACCGCAAGCTGCTGGCGACCCTGCGCACGGACGGCGTGCCCGCCGCGATCCGCGGGGCCTCGCCGGTGATGGTGGCCGACCTCGGCCCCGACGAACCCCTGGCCCGGGGCCGCTCCGCCCTGGCGTTCAAGCCCGCCGCCGACGAGGCACCGCGCGAGACCGCGCCGGAGGCCGCTTCCGAGACCGCTGAGGAAACCGCTCGGGAGACGCCGCGCGAGGCGCCCCGTCCGGCACGGGTCCAGCCGATCCTCCTGGCGAGCGCGGCCGGCCTCGCCGTGCCGGCCGCCGTCCAGCCGACCGCCGTGCGGGAGACCACCTTCCGGCATGTGCCCACCGCCCCCGTGCGCCTCGCGCCGGCGCCCCTGGCCCTGACCCCGCCGCCCGTGCGGTTGGCGGCGCGCGGGATCGAGGACGGTCACCGGACCGGGGGCCGGATGCAGGCCGACGCCCAGCCCCTCACCCGCACCGCCGCCGCCTGGCCCGCGCCGTCCGTTCAGCCGAAGGCCGTGGCCAGAGGGACCGGCAGGGACGTCGCCCCGGTGCACGCCGTCGCTGCGGGCAAGACCACCGCTGCGGACAAGACCACCGCTGCGGACAAGACCGTCGTTGCCTCGAAGGGCGGCGTGGGTAAGACCGTCGACTCAGCCAAGGCGGGCGGACCCGTGAAGGCCGTGGCGGTCGCGAAGGCAACGCTGCCGCCCGCGAAGGTGACGGCCAAGGCCACGCCTGTCCTCGCGGGCAAGGCCACGCCGACACCCGTGGGCAAGGCCGCCCCGGCCAGGACCGCCGTCGTGGCCGGCAAGCCCGCGCGCGCGCGGGTGGCCGAGGCGCGCTGACCCGGAACTCTGCCCCGGAACTCTGCGGCGTTGTGCGATGCGAAATGCCGTGAGGCATCACGCATTTGGGTTCGATCTCGCACGCAAATCCCTGTATCGTCACGCTTGATCACTGGTGGGGGCCGGTGATCGGGGTGACGAGATTCTGGCGTCGAGTGGTGTGAGGCGAAAGATGCGCGCGATGGTTCTTCACGCGAGCCGGACGGCCCTGGTCTGCGGCCTGCTCGCCGCCTCCGCCTGGGGCGCCCTTGCCCAGAGCTTCCAGTCGGCGGCGCCGCACGCGATCCTCATCGATGCCGATTCCGGCTCGGTGCTGTTCGAGAAGGGGGCCGACGAGCCCTTCTCCCCGGCCAGCATGGCCAAGCTGATGACCACCGAGATCGTCTTCAACGAGATCCGGCAGGGCCGGCTCACCATGGAGTCCGAATTCCAGATCACCGAGGACGCGTGGCGCCGGGGCGGGGCCGGCGGCGGTGGCTCCTCGATGTTCGCCCAGCTCAACAGCCGCATCAAGCTGTCCGACCTCCTGCGCGGGCTCATCGTCCAGTCGGGCAACGACGCCGCCATCGCGATCAGTGAGGGCATCGCCGGCTCGGAAGAGAATTTCGGGCGGATGATGACCAACCGGGCCCGCGAGATCGGCCTGTCGCGCTCGACCTTCCGCAACGCCACCGGCTACGCGGCGCCCGACCAGAAGGTGACCGCGCGGGACCTCGCCAAGCTCGCCCTGCACCTCATCGAGACCTACCCCGACCTCTACAAGATGTTCGCCGAACGCGAGTTCACCTGGAACAAGATCAAGCAGCAGAACCGCAACCCGCTGCTGGCGCTGGACATCGGCGCCGACGGGCTCAAGACCGGCTACCTCGAGGAATCCGGCTACGGCCTGACCGGCTCGGCGGTGCAGAACGGCCAGCGCCTGATCATGGTGGTGAGCGGCCTCAAGACCGCGCGCGACCGGGCCGCCGAATCCCGCAAGCTGGTGGAGTGGGGCTTTCGCGCCTTCGAGCCGCGTCAGGTCTTCGCCGCCGGCGAGACCGTGGCGGAGGCCTCCGTCTACGGCGGCGCGCAAGGAAGCGTGCCGCTGGTGGCGAAGAAACCCGTGCGGGTGCTGCTGCCGCGCGGCACCGGCGACAAGATCACCGCCAAGGCGGTCTATGACGGGCCTCTCGTCGCCCCCGTACAGGAGGGCAAGGTCGTGGGCCGCCTGCGGATCATGCGCGGCGACATCCAGGCCCTCGACCAGCCGCTCTATGCCGGCGCCGACGTCCCGGCCGGCACGATCCCGCAGCGGGCCCTCGACGCGGCCCTGGAGGTCGGCACCGGCCTGTTCCGCCGCGCCTTCGAGAAGGCCGGCGCCAAATCGTGACGGACAGCGAGTCGTGACGGAAGACAGGTCTTGACGGAAGGCGCGACAGGGATCGGCGCGACGGGGGCGTTCATCACCTTCGAGGGCGGGGAGGGGGCGGGGAAATCCACCCAGGTCCGGCGCCTCGCCGAGCACCTGCGCGCCCGCACCGGCCGCCCCGTGGTGGTGACGCGCGAGCCCGGCGGCTCGCCCAAGGCCGAGGCGATCCGCGCCGCCCTGCTCGCCGGCATCGCCAAGCCGCACGGCCCATTCGCCGAGGCCCTGCTGTTCTCCGCCGCCCGCATCGACCACCTCGACACCCTGATCCGCCCGGCCCTGGCCCGGGGCGAGACCGTGCTGTGCGACCGGTTCGCGGATTCGACCCGGGCCTACCAGGGCGCCGCCGGCGGCCTCGATCCCGCCCTCGTCCTCGGCCTGGAGCGCGTCGTCGTCGGTCCGACGCGGCCCGACCTCACCCTGATCCTCGACCTCGACCCGGCGCTCGGCCTCGCCCGCGCCGCCAAGCGCTCGGACGCGGCACCCGACCGGTTCGAGGCCGAGGCCCTCGAGTTCCACGCCCGCCTGCGCGCCGCGTTCCGCGCCATCGCCGAAGCCGAGCCGGAGCGCTGCGCCATCGTCGACGCCGGTGCCGACCCCGAGGCGGTGGAGGCGGCGATCCGGGCGGCCGTGGCGGCGCGGCTGCCCTTGCTTCTCGGCGAGGGGCATATCAGGGAGGGACATACCAGGGAGGGACATGGCGATGCGGCCTGAACGCCTGCCCGAGGATGTCGAGCCGGGCGACCTGCCCCACATCCCCCGCCCCCGCGAGCAGGCGGGCCTCGTCGGCCATACGGAGGCCGAGGCCGCCCTCGTCGCCGGGATCGCGTCCGGGCGCCTGCACCACGCCTGGCTCATCGGCGGCCCCCGCGGCATCGGCAAGGCGACGCTGGCCTACCGGATGGCGCGCTGGCTCATCGCCAATCCGGAGCCTGGCGCCGTGCCTCGGACGTTCGACGTCGATCCAGGGCACCCAGCCGCGCGGCATGTGGCTGCCCTATCGCACTCGAACCTCGTGAGCTTGCGCCGTACGCGACCACCGACCGCTAAAACCATGGCGACGAAGATCTCCGTGGATGCCACACGCGACGCTTTGGGACTCTTCAACAAGATTGCCGGAGACAATGTCGGCTACCGCATCTGCATCGTCGACAGCGCCGAGGACCTCAACGCCAACAGCGCCAACGCCCTCCTGAAGATGGTGGAGGAGCCGCCGCCCCGCTCCCTGTTCCTCATCGTCAGCCACGCGCCGGGCCGGCTTCTGCCGACCATCCGCTCGCGCTGCCGGGCCCTGACCCTGCGGCCGCTGCCCGAGGCCGAGGTCGCCCGGGTTGTGGCGGGCTTTCCCCCGCCCTTCGTCCAGCCCGAAGCCGAGGCGCTGGCCCGGGCCGCCGCCCTGTCGGAGGGCTCGGTGGCGCAGGCGATGGCGATGCTCGATCCCGCCACCGCCAACCTCGTCGCGGAAGTCGAGACCCTCCTCGCCCGCCTCGACCACCCGGACTGGCGCCGCATCCTGGCGCTCGCGGAGAAGCTCTCGGGCCGCGACTCCGACGACCTGTTCGCCGCGAGCCTCGACACGGTGTTCCGCTTCGTCTCGGCCGAACTCGACCGGCGCGCCCACGAGGGGCCGGCCCGCCTTGCGGCCCTGGTCGAGGTGTGTGACAAGATCGCCCGCGCCGCGCGGGAGGCCGCGACCTACAATCTCGACCGCCGGCCGCTGGTCCTGTCCCTGTTCGGAGACCTCGCCGGCGCCCTGCGCGCGGCGGCCTGAACCGGACGGACGTCCTGCGAGTCTTCGTCCTGTGATCCCATGAACCCAGCCTCCGGGGATACTTCGACGTGACCGACCCGGCCTCCGAAAAAACCTTCGGCCTCACCACCGCGATCTCCTACCCCAACGGCGCCCCGCATATCGGCCACGCCTACGAGGCGATCGCCACGGACGCCATCGCGCGCTTCAAGCGCCTCGACGGCTACGAGGTGCTGTTCTCCACGGGCACCGACGAGCACGGCCTCAAGATCCAGCAGGCCGCCGCCAAGGCCGGGCTGTCGCCGCGGGCCCTCGCCGACAGCATGGCCGGCCTGTTCGAGACCATGGTCAAGGCCCTCAACTGCTCGCACGACCGCTTCATCCGCACCACCGAGCCCGTGCACTACGCCGCCGCGCAGGAACTCTGGCGCCGGATGGAGGCCAACGGCGATATCTACCTGTCGAAGTATTCCGGCTGGTACTCCGTGCGCGACGAGGCCTACTACGCCGAGGACGAGACCGAGATCGGCCCCGACGGGGAGCGCCGGTCGCGCGAGACCGGCACGCCCGTGACCTGGATGGAGGAGGAGAACTTCCTGTTCCGCCTCTCGGCCTATGGGGACCGGCTGCTGGCCCTCTACGAATCCCAGCCCGATTTCATCGGCCCGGAGACCCGGCGCAACGAGGTGGCGAGCTTCGTACGCTCCGGCCTCAAGGACTTCTCCGTGAGCCGCACGAACTTCGACTGGGGCGTGCCGGTGCCGGGGCATCCCGACCACGTCATGTACGTCTGGGTCGACGCGCTCACGAACTACCTCACGGTCACGGGCTTCCCGGACGAGGCGGACGCGCGCAAAAAGTTCTGGCCCATGGACCTGCACGTCATCGGCAAGGACATCGTCCGCTTCCACGCGGTGTACTGGCCGGCCTTCCTGATGTCGGCCGGACTGCCGCTGCCCAAGCGCGTCTTCGGTCACGGCTTCCTGCTCTCCAAGGGCGAGAAGATGTCGAAGTCGCTGGGCAACGTCGTCGACCCCATGGACCTCATCGCCACCTACGGCGTCGACCCCGTGCGCCACTTCGTCCTGCGGGAGGTACCCTTCGGCGGCGACGGCAACTACTCCCACGAGGCCATCGTCATCCGCACAACGGCGGACCTGTCCAACGGGCTCGGCAATCTCGCCCAGCGTTCGCTCTCGATGATCGCCAAGAACGTTTCGGGATTGGTCCCGGAGCACGGCGACCTCACCGAGGACGACCGGGCGCTCCTGGCCCTGGCCGACGCCCTGCCGGGCGCCGTGCGCGATGCCATGGACCGGCTCGCGCTCCACACGGCGCTCGCCGAGATCTGGGCCGTGGTGACGGCCTCGGACCGCTATTTCGACGCCCAGAAGCCCTGGGTCCTGCGCAAGACCGACCCGGCCCGCATGGCCGCCTCCCTCTACGTGGTGGCCGAGACCCTGCGGGCCATCGCCATCCTGGTGCAGCCGTTCATGCCGGATTCGGCGGGGAAGCTCCTCGACCTGCTGGCCGTTCCGGGCGACCAACGCCAGCTCGCCCATGTGGGGGAGGGCGGTCGCCTCGTGCCCGGCACGCCGCTCCCCGCCCCCGTCGGGCTGTTCCCGCGCTTCGTCGAGCCGGCGGCCAGTGTGGGGTGATGCGGGGGTCGAGGCCGCCGTTCCAGGATGAGGTTTCGCGCGGGCCCCCTCCCTTGGAAGGAGAAGGAGCCTGCCGCGACCGCTTTATCCGAAGCGATCAAACAGCTTCGGCATCACGTGTCCATCCAGGCTCGAGATCGTGAGGTTCGATAGCCTCGATGCGATGTTGCCTGTCGAGCCCCTCAGCTCGGCCTACAACGCGCTGAGCGACGAGGAAGCCGCCAGCCGCGCCGCGGCCGATCCGGACGCTGGTGTGATTCCCGTAGGCTTCTGGGAAACAGTTGCGCCCGTCGCATTTCCGTCCGCAAAGAAACCCTGAGCAACAATGCTGGTCGACAGTCACTGCCACCTCGATTTCCCCAACTTCGCCGAGGACCTGCCGGGCGTCATCGCCCGCGCGCGCGCAGCGGGGGTGACCCGCATGGTCACCATCTCGACCAGGGTCGCGAAGGCGGAGACCTACGCGGCGATCTCCGAGGCCCATCCCGAGATCTGGCACACCATCGGCACCCACCCGGACGGGGCCGGGGACGAGCCCGACGTGCCGACGGAGACGATCGTGGCCCTGAGCCGGCATCCGCGCTGCGTCGGCATCGGCGAATCCGGCCTCGACTTCCACTACGACAACGCCGCGCCGGAGGCCGTGCAGGAGCGGGTGTTCCGCCGCCACATCGCGGCGGCGCGCGAGACCGGCCTGCCCCTGGTGATCCATTCCCGCGACGCCGATGCCGAGATGGAGGCGATCCTCGTCGACGAGATGGGGCAGGGGGCCTTCAAGGCGGTGCTGCACTGCTTCTCGTCGGGCGCCCGCCTCGCCGAGGTCGGGGTCGATCTCGGCCTCTCCGTGTCGTTCTCCGGCATCGTCACCTTCCGGCGCTCGCACGAACTGCGCGCCATCGCCCTCAAGGTGCCGCGCGACCGTCTGCTGGTGGAGACCGACGCGCCGTTCCTGGCGCCCGAGCCGCACCGGGGCCGCACCAACGAGCCGGCCTACACCGCCGACACGGCGCGGGCCCTGGCCAAGACCCTGGAGATGGAGTTCGACGCCTTCGCGGCGCTCACCACCGCGAACTTCCACCGCCTGTTCCACAAGGCCGCCGCCTGAGCGGGCAGGGGACAGGCGAGGGGGGCGTGACATGCCCCTCCCCCCTCCGATACCAACGGCAGCGGAGGTGGCGATGGGTTCCTTGACGGTGACGATCCTCGGCTGCGGCTCGTCCGGCGGCGTGCCCCGGGTCGCCTATGGCTGGGGCGCCTGCGACCCGGCCGAGCCGAAGAACCGGCGGCGGCGCTGCTCGCTCCTCGTCGAGCGCGGCCCGGAGACCGGGCGCACCAGCGTCCTCGTCGACACCGCGCCGGACCTGCGCGAGCAGCTCATCGGCGCGGGGGTGACGCATCTCGACGCGGTGCTGTTCACCCACGCACATGCCGACCACACCCACGGCATCGACGACGTCCGGCCCCTCGTGCTCCACATGCGCCGGCGCATTCCGGTCTATGCCGACGCCCTCACTCGGGCGCTCCTGGAGCGGCGCTTCGGCTACTGCTTCGAGACCCCGCCGGGCAGCGAGTATCCGCCGATCCTCGACATGAACGATCTCGTCCCGGGCGAGACGGTGGAGGTCGGCGGGGCGGGCGGCGCGGTGACGGCCCTGCCCTTCGCCATGGAGCACGGCAACGAGGCGGCGCTCGGATTCCGGTTCGGCCCGGCGGCCTACGCACCCGATGTCAGCCTGATGCCGGCGGGGTCCCAGGCGCACCTGCACGGTCTCGACCTGCTGATCATCGACGCCCTGCGGGAGACGCCGCACCCGACGCACTACTCGGTCTCGGACGCCCTCGCCCTCATCGAGACGGTGCGGCCCCGCCGCGCCATCCTCACCAACCTCCACACCGACCTCGACTACGCCACCCTGGCGCGCAAGCTCCCGCAGCACGTGGTGCCGGCGTATGACGGCTTGCGGGTGACCGTGGACGTGTGAGCGGCGGCGGAGGAGGGTGGTCCCGGGATCAGTTGCGGGCCGGAGTCTCGTCCGGCAGGCCGGCACTCACTAGGATCTGCGTCATGGCCGCCTTGGCGAGGTGGTTGTAGCCCGCATCGGTCATGTGGAGGCCGTCGGGGCCGATCATCTGCGTGGGCGTGAGCAGGCCCTTGGCCACCCAGGCGCGCATCATGGCGTTGCGCCGGATCACCGGAACGTCGAGTTCGCTGGCGACGGCGTGCAGGGCGGTGCCGTAGAGCTCGGATCCGGCGGTGCCGGACAGGCGCTTGCACCATTGCTGGTCCATGAGGATCACGTCCGCCCCCGTGGCGCGGATCGCCAGGATGCCGGCCCGGGTCAGTTCGGCGAAGCGCTCCACGCTGACGCCGGTCATCGGGTCGTTGCTGCCCGTCTGCCAGATCACGAGATCGGGCTTGTCGGCCAGCACGTCGCGTTCCAGGCGCCGGGCCATGGCCTCGGCATCGTCGCCGCCCTTGCCCCGGTTGAGCACGGTGACGAACTGGTGGTCCGAGGCGGCCTTGTCGAGCCGCGACTCGAGATCCTCCTGCAGCTGCGCCGGATAGGTCGCGGCCGGGGAGGTGGCGCCGATGCCCTCCGTCGAGGACGAGCCGAACGCCACGATGCGGATATCCGCCCCCTTGGCCACGAGGCCGGCGAGGCGCGGCAGACGCGCCAGGGTGCGGGCGTGAAGCGCGGGACGCACCGTCTTGGGCTGCGGGATCGCGGTCTCCGCGTCCAGTCCGGCATGGACCGCATGCACGGGAACGGGCTCGGACCGGGCCGGCGCACAGAGCGCCACCAGGGCGAGGCCGAGCATCGGGATGACGGGAAGGCGTGCGGGGATCGGCATCACATTCGCTTCGGTAACGGTCTGCGCCCGGGGCGGTGCAGCCGTGTAGCACCCCTTGTGAGCCGGGATTATGACGAAGGCGAGGGCGTTTAGCGCCTCCTGTGCCACAACCGGACAGGATTGTTCGGGTTATGCGCCGAAGTCGGCGGACAGAATGAATTCAACGTTCACGGGTCGAGGAGCCCGCCGATCGGGTCGGGACGCCTGGGGTACGAAGGCCCCCCTGCCCCTGATTCCCTAGCTCTAGGTTCCATAATATATCTTATGCGAACGGCGTTCGGAAGGTGGGAAAGCGCCTTGGGGCGACTTCGGGTAGTGTCGGCGCGGTTTCGAGGGCCAAGTTTCGAGGGCCAAGTTTCGAGGTCCGCCCCGCCGTGCCGTCCGTCGCCCTGCCCTACACCCCGCCCTACGACTGGCCGGCGATCCGCGACTACCTGGTGCCGTGCCGGCGGTCCTGGCCCGCCTTCGGCCGATGTTCGACTGCGATGCCGATCCGGCGGCGATCCGCATGGGCCTCGCGGAAGATCCCCGTCTGGCGCGTCGCGTCGCGGCCCGGCCGGGCCTGCGCGCGCCCGGCGCGTGGGACGGGTTCGAACTGGCCGCGCGCGCCATCCTCGGTCAGCAGGTCTCCGTGGCGGCGGCGACCCGCCTCGCCGGCCGGCTGGTGGCCGCCTTCGGCGCGCCGCTCACGGACCCCACCGACCCGCCGGGCCCGAGCCACGTCCTTCCCTCGAGTGACGTCTTCCCGACGCCAGAGCGGCTGGCGGGGGCCGACATCGCGGCGGTCCTCGGCATGCCGCGTGCCCGGGGGGAGGTGGTCCGGACCCTGGCGGCGGCCGTGGCGGAGGCGCCCGGCCTGCTGGCGCCGGGCCAGCCGCCCGAGGCGGTCGTCGCCGCCCTCAGGCGCCTGCGCGGCATCGGCGACTGGACGGCGCAGTACATCGCGCTCCGGGCCCTGCGCGCGCCCGACGCCCTGCCGGCGGGCAACCTCGCCCTCCTGCGCGCCCTCGACGACGGGGGCGGGCGGCCGAGCTCCGCCGGTCTGCTGGCCCGATCGCAGGCGTGGCGGCCGTGGCGGTCCTACGCCGTGCTCCACCTCTGGGCGAGCGAGGGGCGACCGGAACGGAATTCGGCAGCAAGAACCGGGATGCGCCCCCGGCCCGAAGGCGCCAGGGTAGGGGCATGACCGGTCCCGTTCCCAGCCGCTCCCTCCCCGCTCCCCCGGACGATGCCCCGGCCGCCATCGACGACGCGTGCTGGGCCGCCGTCGCCGCCCGCGATCCGGCGGCCGAGGGGCGCTTCGTCTACGCCGTGCATACCACCGGGGTGTATTGCCGGCCGGGCTGCGGTGCCCGCACCCCGCGCCGGGACAACGTGAGCGTCCACGCCACCCCGGCGGCGGCCCGCGCGGCGGGGTTCCGCCCCTGCCTGCGCTGCCGCCCGGACGATCCGCCCCGGGCGGAGCGTCACGCCGAGGCCGTGGCCCGCGCCTGTCGCCGCATCGGTGAGGCGGTGGAGCCCCCTGCCCTCGCGGCGCTCGCCCGGGCGGCGGGCTTGAGCCCGTTCCACTTCCACCGCGTCTTCAAGGCCATCACCGGCGTGACCCCGAAGGCCTATGCCGGGGCCGTGCGGGCCGAGCGCCTCGCCGCTGCCCTGCCCGCGGCCGGCACCGTGACCGAGGCGGCCTATGCGGCGGGCTACGGCACGGCGGGCCGATTCTATGCCGCCGCCGGCCAGCACCTCGGCATGACGCCCGGCGCCTTTCGGAAAGGCGGGGCCGGGGTCGCGATCCGCTTCGCCGTGGCGGCCTGCGCCCTGGGTTTCGTCCTGGCGGCGGCCACCGAGCGGGGCCTCTGCGCCATTCTCCTCGGCGACGATCCCGAGACCCTGGCGCAGGATCTGCGGGTGCGCTTCCCCCGCGCCGACATCACCGGGGCGGATGCGGACTTCGCCGCGTGGCTCGCCGCGATCGTGGCTTTCGTGGCGGCCCCGCAGGGCGGCCTCCCCCTGCCGCTGGACATCGGCGGCACGGCTTTCCAGCAGCGGGTGTGGGCGGCCCTGCGCGCGATCCCGCCGGGGCGCACGGCGACCTACGCGGACATCGCCCGAGCCATCGGCCGGCCCGCCGCCGTGCGGGCCGTGGCGCTGGCCTGCGCCGCCAACGCCCACGCCGTGGCGATCCCCTGCCATCGGGTTTTGCGCACCGACGGCGCGCTCTCCGGCTACCGCTGGGGCGTGGCGCGCAAGGCCGCGCTTCTGGCTCGAGAGAGTGCGGGATCGGACCCGCCGGGATCGGACCCGCCGGGATTGGACCCGGCGGGATTGGACCCGGAGTGACCGGCCCCGCCATGCGTGCGCCACCCTTGTCCGCGCGGCCGGAGCGGGGGAAGAGGGGGCCGGCCAATGGAGACACCCCCGGTTTCGTGAGCGTGACACCCCCCGCCTCCCCTGCCCCGCACCGTCCGGCGCCCCTTTCCGCCTACCCGCTCCTCGTCGGCACCATGCTGCTGTGGGGCGGCAACGTGGTGGCGGGCAAATGGGCCGTGGGCGAGGTCTCGCCGCAGGTGCTCACCTGCCTGCGCTGGGCCATCGTCTGCGTCGTCCTGGCCCTGCCGGCCCGGCCCGGGCTCGTCGCCGAATGGGGGCGGCTCAAGCCCCACTGGGCCTACGTGCTGCTCATGGGGGCGTGCGGCTACACCCTCTACGCGAGCCTGTTCTACGCCGCCGGCGGGTTCACCACGGGGATCAACATCGCCCTGTTCCAGGGGGCGATCCCCGTGCTCGTCATCCTCATCAACTACGCCGTCCACCGGGTGGCCGTGACCGGGGCGCAGGCGCTCGGCGTCGCCGTGACCCTCGCCGGGGCGATGGTGGCCGCCACCCACGGCGACTGGCGCGTCCTCACCCATTTCGGGTTCAACCGCGGCGACGTGCTCATGCTCGGCGCCTGCCTGTTCTATGCCGGCTACACCGTCGCGCTCTCCGCGCGCCCGAAGGTCTCGGGCCTGACCTTCTTCACCGCCATGGCGCTCGCCGCCTTCCTCACCGCCCTGCCTCCGCTCGCCGCCGAATGGGCGCTCGGCCACACGGTCTGGCCGACGCCGACGGGCTGGCTCATCGTCGCGTTCGTGGCGCTCGGCCCGAGCCTCGTCGCCCAGCTCGCCTTCATGCGCGGGGTCGAGCTCATCGGCCCGAACCGGGCCGGCCTGTTCGTCAACCTCGTGCCGATCTTCGGCGCGGGCCTCGCCATCCTCCTCGTCGGCGAGCCCTTCCGCTGGAACGACGCCCTGGCGCTGGCCCTCGTCATCGGCGGCATCGCCATCGCCGAGCGCCTCGGCCGGCGGCGCTGAGGGCGCAGGACCGTCAGGGGGCCGCCACCGCCTTGCGCAGGGCGGCGAGAAGCTCGCCCTCGAAGGCCAGGGCCGAGCCGTAGTGGAACTCGATGTCGAACGGCTTGCGGGCGTTCATGGACAGGGAGGCGCTCTGCATGGCCACGAGGCGCCCGGCCTCGTCGAACAGGCCCGAGCCCGAGCCGCCGAAGCCGTCGTTGCAATCGTGGCGCAGGCGCCGGATGCCGCCCTCGCTCGGCGGATCGACCTGCCGGACGGCGCAGGCTTCGAGGCTCGCCGGCCCGCGGTAATTCTCGTGTCCGCCGGGCGAGACCATGACGATGGGCAGCCGCATCGGCCCCTCCCCCAAGTCCGGCGCCGCCGGCATCGGCTGGGGCCGCACGCCCTCGGCGGGCCGGACCAGGCGCAGGATCGCCCAGTCGTCGGTGATGTGGAGCGCCTGCAAGGCCGGCACCGCCCCGAGCTGGATGCTGCCCGGCACGAAATCGTAGTTGCGGCCGCCGATCTGGAAGAAGCAATCGGCCACCTCCCGCGTGGTCTCGAGGCGGCGGTTGCGGAAGTTGTGGGCGTTGAGCACCACCACGGAGGGGTCTCCGATGAGCCAGGCGGCGGCGGCCTTGCGGGGAATGCCGTCCGGCCCGTGGCAGAACAGCACGCCCGCCCCGGGATAGCGGTCGATGTCCGCGCCCGTGAGGTCCCGGCGCCCGTCCCGGGGATAGAGGGCGGCGAGGTCCTGGGCCTCCACCCGCAAGACACCAGGCAAGACACCGGGCAAGACACCGGGCAAGGCACCGAGCAGCAGCACCGCCCAGGGCATCAGCGCGGCGATGCGGCGGGCCGCCCCGACCGGAGCACCCGCGATCCCCCGTCTCCGTGCAGCCCAGAGGCGCCACGTCCGGATGCGCCACGTCCAGGTCCGCCAAGCCCTCGGCGCCATCGGCCCTCGCCCCCTGATCGGCCCGTTCGCCCGGGCCGTTGCGACAGTCGTGCGATGCGCCAGGGGGACGGTCAAGCGTCGGGACGCCGCTGCGCGATCCTCATGCTGAACTTGCCGAAGTTGCCCGGCTAGAAATGTCGGATCGTCTAGAGACTTTGCTGCATGAAGATGGCTAGAAATAAGGGCTGAAGGAACAGTAATAAGCTTCTTATAAGACTTAGATAGTCTGATAAAAGCTTAAGAGGGCAGCGGTTCTTCTAAGAGCGGCGGCGCCAATGTTCCGAAACGGCGGGAGAAACAGCCACGCGCGACCGCAGGGTCGATAGACGGGGCGGCAGCTGAGGAGACGCACGATGATGAGGTACTTGAGTTCCGTGTCGGTGCTGGCCGTGATGGCCCTGGCGCCCATCGGGATGGCCACCAGCGCGGCCGCCAACGACAAGCTCGTCGAGATGTCGAAGAGCGACGAAAACTGGATCATGCCGGGCAAGAACTACGACTCGGACAACTACAGCAAGCTCAAGCAGATCAACCGCGACAACGTCAAGCAGTTGAAGCCGGCGTGGACGTTCTCCACCGGCCTGCTCAACGGTCACGAGGGCGCGCCCCTGGTCGTCGACGGCAAGATGTACATCCACACGTCTTTTCCGAACAACACCTTCGCCCTCGGCCTCGACGATCCGGGCCTGATCCTCTGGCAGGACAAGCCGAAGCAGAACCCGGCCGCCCGTGCGGTCGCGTGCTGCGATCTCGTGAACCGCGGCCTCGCCTACTGGCCGGGTGACGGCAAGGTGCCGTCCCTCATCCTGAAGACGCAGCTCGACGGCAACGTCGCCGCCTTGAACGCCGAGACCGGCGAGACGGTGTGGAAGGTCGAGAACTCCGACATCAAGATGGGCTCGACCCTGACCATCGCCCCCTACGTGGTGAAGGACAAGGTGATCATCGGGTCGTCCGGCGCCGAGCTCGGCGTGCGCGGCTACCTCACCGCCTACGACGTGAAGACCGGTGCCCAGGTGTGGCGCGCCTACGCCACGGGTCCCGACAAGGACCTGCTGCTTGGGCCCGACTTCAACGTGAAGAACGCCCATTACGGCCAGAAGGGTCTGGGCACCTCCACCTGGGAGGGCGATGCCTGGAAGATCGGCGGCGGCACCAACTGGGGCTGGTACGCCTACGATCCCGGCACCAACCTGATCTACTTCGGCACCGGCAACCCGGCGCCGTGGAACGAGACCATGCGTCCCGGCGACAACAAGTGGACGATGACCATCTTCGGCCGCGACGCCGATACGGGTGAAGCCAAGTTCGGCTACCAGAAGACCCCGCACGACGAGTGGGATTACGCCGGCGTCAACGTGATGATGCTGTCGAACCAGAAGGACAAGGACGGCAAGGATCGCAAGCTCCTCACCCATCCGGACCGCAACGGCATCGTCTATACCCTCGACCGGACCGACGGTTCGCTCGTCTCGGCCAACAAGATCGACGACACCGTCAACGTCTTCAAGTCCGTCGACCTGAAGACCGGCCAGCCGGTGCGCGATCCCGAGTACGGCACCCGGATGGACCACCTCGCCAAGGACGTCTGCCCCTCGGCGATGGGCTATCACAACCAGGGCCACGATTCCTATGATCCGGAGCGCAAGCTCTTCTACATGGGCATCAACCACATCTGCATGGACTGGGAGCCCTTCATGCTTCCGTACCGCGCAGGTCAGTTCTTCGTCGGTGCGACGCTGAACATGTACCCCGGCCCGAAGGGTGACCGTCAGAACTACGAGGGTCTCGGCCAGATCAAGGCCTACAACGCCATCACGGGCGAGTATAAGTGGGACAAGATGGAGCGTTTCGCCGTGTGGGGCGGAACGATGGCCACCGCCGGCGACCTCGTATTCTACGGAACCCTGGACGGCTACATCAAGGCGCGCAACGCCGACAACGGCGACCTTCTGTGGAAGTTCAAGCTGCCGTCGGGCGCCATCGGTTACCCGATGACCTACAGCCACAAGGGCGATCAGTTCGTCGCCATCTACTACGGCGTCGGCGGATGGCCAGGCGTCGGCCTGGTGTTCGACCTGCAGGATCCGACCGCCGGCCTCGGCGCGGTGGGCGCCTTCAAGAAGCTCGCCAACTACACCCAGATGGGTGGCGGCGTGATGGTGTTCTCCCTGAACGGCAAGGGTCCGTACGACGATCCGAACGTCGGCGAGTACCAGACCGCCGCCAAGAAGTAAGTCTCTAGACCAACAGAGGACTCCGCCGGCCTCAAGGCCGGCGGGGTTCGCCCCGCCCTGAGATTTCGCGCGCGAAGGCCAACGGGAGGACACGCCATGTCCTGACCCGAGATATGCCGCCGTCGCGCAGCCCAGAAAACAACCGAACAACGGATGTCCCCCATGTCGCTCGTCACCGGACGTCGCCGCGCGGCGCTGGCCGCCTCGCTCTCGGCCGGCGCGCTCCTGGCGCTGGGTTTCGTGTCCTCCGTTCATGCGGCCGAGGACGTGAAAGCCTCGGCCCCCGCCGACGACAAGACCCTTCGCGTCTGCGCGGCGGTGCAGCCGCCCCTCTCCATGAAGGACGGATCGGGCCTCGAGAACCGGATCGCGAGCGCCGTGGCCGAAGCCATGGACCGCAAGGTCCAGTTCGTCTGGTCCGAGAAGCCGGCGATCTACCTCGTCCGCGATGGGCTCGACAAGAAGCTCTGCGACGTGGTGGTCGGCCTCGACAGCGACGACCCGCGCGTCCTCGTCTCCAAGCCGTACTATCGCAGCGGCTACGTCTTCATCACCCGCGCCGACCGCGACCTCGACATCAAGTCCTGGGCCGACCCGCGCCTGAAGAGCGTCGACCACATGGTGGTCGGCTTCGGCACCCCCGGCGAGGCGATGCTGAAGGATATCGGCCGCTACGAGGAGGACATGGCCTACCTCTACTCGCTGGTGAATTTTCGCGCCCCGCGCAACCAGTATACGCAGATCGACCCGGCCCGGATGATCAGCGAAGTCGCCGGCGGCAAGGCCGACGTCGCCGTGGCCTTCGGGCCCGATGTGGCCCGCTACGTCAAGGATTCGAGCACGCCGCTCCGGGTGACGCCGGTGCCCGACGACACCGTGCGCAGCGACGGCCAGAAGATGCCCCAGAGCTTCGACCAGTCCATGGGCGTGCGCCGGGACGACACCGCCCTGAAGGCCGCCCTCGATGCCGGGATCGCGAAGGCGAAGCCCCAGATCGAGGCGATCCTGAAGCAGGAAGGGGTGCCCCTCTCCGTCGCTTCGAACTGATCCGCGCCAGCCCCGGGCCGCTCGCAGGGGCGGCCCGCCCAGAACCCGACCGGTCGGTCGGAGAACCCCATCAGAGCGATTTCATGCGTCATCTCAAAGGCCTTCTGGCCGGATTCGTCGGCCTCGGCTTCGCGGCCGCCGGGCTGTCCGCCCTCGCGCAGCCGGCCTCCGGCCCGCAGAGCGGGTTCGTGTTCCGCAACACCGTGACGGGCGAGCAGCTCGACGTCTCCCAGGGCAAGGAGGGCGGCCGCGACACGCCGGCCGTGAAGGAGTTCTTCCAGACCGGCAAGAACCTCTACATCGACGACAAGTCCTGCCTGCGCAACGGCGAGTCCCTGTTCGCCACCTCGTGCTCGGGCTGTCACGGGCATCTGGCCGAAGGCAAGCTCGGGCCCGGCCTGAACGACAATTACTGGACCTACCCGTCCAACACCGAGGATACCGGCCTGTTCGCCACCATCTTCGGCGGCGCCAACGGCATGATGGGTCCGCACAACGAGAACCTCACCCCCGACGAGATGCTGCAGACCATCGCCTGGATCCGCCATCTCTATACCGGCCCGGTGAAGGATGCGGTCTGGCTCAGTGCGGACCAGAAGAAGACTTACACCCCCTACAAGCAGGGTGAGACCTTCCCCACGGACGTGAAGGGCCAGTGCAAGCCGCTGGAGAACTAGCGTCCCTGGGAAGCCACGCCGCGCCTCGACCGCGCGGTGAACGATGAGCGGCCCACGCGCCGCGCCAACCATAAACGGAGGAGACGAACATGCGGACGTTCATTTTTGCGGTGGCGCTGGGGACTGGCGCGGTTTTGGCCGGCGCGGTGCTCGCTGCCCCGGCGATGGCCTACGACGGCACCAAGTGCAAGGCCGCCGGCAATTGCTGGGAGCCCAAGCCCGGCTTCCCCGAGAAGATCGCCGGCTCGAAGTACGATCCCAAGCACGATCCGAAGGAACTCAACAAGCAGTCCGAGTCGATCAAGGGCATGGAAGAGCGCAACGCCCGTCGCATCGAGGCCGCGAAGAAGTCCGGCAAGTTCGAATACGACGTCACCAAGCTGTCGGCGAACTGAAGCCACGACGCGCCCTTGCCTATCCGCGACCGGCGCGCCGACCCCTCTCCCCGCTTGCGGGGAGAGGACCGCAGACACCCTGTCGTGTCTGCGGTGAGCGAGAGGCGAAGCCGAAGCGAGGGGGGCGCTCGTAGACCCCGTCGAGGTTCCACCCCTTGGATGCCGTGCACCCGCTTCTCATAAAGTAAACCAAGGCCCCCGCGTGATGAACGAGACCCGCCCCGGCGACGCGATGCTCACCGATTGGCGCGAGGCCGCCGGCCGGTTCGAGCGGGCCGTGGGCGGCGCCGTGGTCGGCCAGGCGCGGGCGATCCGCCTCCTCACCATCGCGATCTTCGCCCGCGGCCACGTTCTGCTGGAGGGCGATGTCGGCGTCGGCAAGACCACCCTGCTGCGGGCCGTCGCCCGGGCGCTGGGCGGCGCCTACGAGCGCGTCGAGGGCACCGTCGACATGATGCCCACCGACCTGATCTACCACACCTACCTCGCCGAGGACGGGCGCCCCCGCGTCGAGCCCGGGCCGGTGCTGCGCCGGGCCGAGGACCTGTCGATCTTCTTCTTCAACGAGATCAACCGCGCCCGGCCCCAGGTGCATGCCCTGCTCCTGCGCCTCATGGCCGAGCGCAGCCTGAACGCGTTCAACCGCGAGTACCATTTCCCCAACCTGCAGGTCTTCGCCGACCGCAACCGCGTCGAGCGCGAGGAGACCTTCGAGCTGCCGGCCGCCGCCCGCGACCGCTTCCTCATGGAGATCGGGATGGAGGCCCCGCGCGACGCCGAGAGCCGCCGCGCCCTGGTGTTCGATCCGCGCTTCCACGACACCGACACCCTCATCGCGGGCATCGATGCCGACGTTCTCGATCACGCGGCGATCCCCGGCATCGCCCGCGCGATCCAGCACGGCATCCAGGCGAGCCCGTCCATCGAGACCTACGTCGTCGGCCTGTGGGAGGCCCTGGTGCGGCCGGGCTCCGCCGGCATCCGGCTCCCCGGCATCGACATGGAGGCCCTGGTGCAGGGCGGGGCCTCGCCGCGCGGCGTCGCCTTCCTCGTGCGCGCCGCCAAGGTCCGCGCCTGGCTGGAGGGCCGGGAATGGCTGGTGCCCGAGGACATCCGCGCCGTGTTCCCCGAGGTGATGGCCCACCGCGTCTTCCTCGAACCGGTCTACGAGATGCGCCGCGCCACCCTCGTGCCCGAGCTCTGCCGCGCCGTGTTCGACACGGTGCCGGCCCCATGACGGTGCTGGATGCGGCGCCGGCCGATGCCGCGCCGGCCGATGCCGGCCCGGAGGCCGACATCGTCTACCGGCCGCGCGGGCGGGTGCCCGGGACGGCGGTGGGTGCCCATCGCGGCCGCGACGCCGGGGGGCTCGGCACCTTCCGCGATCAGGTGCCGTTCCTGCGCATGCCGGATGCCCGCCGCATCGACGTGCGCGCCACCCTGCGGGATCCGTTCGAGGGCACCCATGTGCGCCGCTTCGAGAGCCGAACGGCCATCGAAGTCTGGGCCCTCGTCGATCTCTCCGCCTCCATGCGCTACCGCGGCGCGGCCGACCGGATGGCGCTCGCCGCCGCCCTGTGCGGGGGGCTCGCGGCGTCGGCCACCCGCATCGGCGACGGCTTCGGCCTCATGGGCTGTGACGGGACCTTGCGGGAGGACGTGTCGATGCCCGCCACCCGCCGGCGCGGGATCGGCGCCTCCGTCCGGGCCCGCCTGCTCGACGCACACTGCACCGGCGCGCGGGCCGACGGCATGCGCGAAGCCGCCCGCCGCCTCGTCGGACGCCCCAAGATCGTGTTCGTGGTCTCGGATTTCCGCTGGCCCGAGGCCCTCGTCGCCGAGGTCTTCGCCTCCCTCGCCCGCCACGACATCGTGCCCGTGGTGCTGGCCGACGCCTCCGAGGACGAGGATCTGCCCGCCTGGGGCCTGATGGAACTCAACGACCTCGAGGGCGCCGGGCGCCGCACGGTGTTCATGCGCCCGGCGCTCCGCCGGCGCTGGCTCGCCCACGAGCGGGCCCGCGCCGACACCCTGCGCCGCATCGCCATGACCTACGGCCGCCCGCCGTTCCGCCTCGAAGGGCGCTTCGAGGCCGACGCCCTCACCCGCCACCTCATCGGGACGTGATGCGCGGTCTTAACCCTGTTCTGGTGGTCCTCCTCGCCGTGTCGGGCGCGGCCGAGGCTCAGGTGCGCACCGTCGAGGTTCGCGCGCCGCGCGCCTTCGGCTACGTCCTCGGCGACCTCGTGCGGGCGCAGGCCGACATCGTCGTGGATGCGGGCTTCACCCTCCAGAGGGCGTCCCTGCCGCAAGCCGGCTCCCTGGCCTACTGGCTCGACCTGCGCGACCTGCGCGTCGAGGACTCCGTCGCGGGCGATGCCCGGCGGGTGCGGATCTTCCTGACCTACCAGAACTTCTATGCCGCCCTCGACGCCCGCGCCCTGGAGATCCCGGGCTTTGCCGTGACCTTCGAGAGCGCCAGCGCGCATGGCGCCACCACCACGACGGCGCAGGTTCCGGCCTGGCAGTTCACCATCTCACCCCTACGGGAGGTGGTGCCGCCCGCCCGCGAGAACCCGGCCGACTATATGCGGCCCGACGGGCGCGTCGCCGCCGTCGATGTACAGCCCCTGTGGTGGCGGGCCGGAGGCGTCGCGGCCCTCGCCCTCCTGGCCTTCGGGGCGCTCGCCCGCGACCGGGCCTGGGGGCCGTTCCGGGCCCGGCGCGGGCGCCCGTTCGGCGCCGCCCTGGCCAGTCTGCGCCGCCTCGCGCGCCGCCCCGACGCGGACGCCGCCTACGGGGACGCCCTGCGCGCGCTCCATCGCGGCCTCGATGCCACCGACGGCCGCCGGGTGCTGGCCGACGACCTGCCGGGCTTCCTCGCCCGCCACCCCGCCTGCCGCCCGGACGCGGCGGGTTTGCGCGACCTGCTCGCCGCCTCGCGCCTCGCCTTCTTCGGTCCCGGCCCCGCCGCCGCCCGCGCCGCCCTGCCCTGGCCCCAGCTCGAAGCCCTGGCCCGGCGCCTCGCCGCCGCCGAGCGGGCGGCGTGATGGGCGGCGCCACCCCAATGGAAGCCCTGTCCCGGTTCGCCGTCGACACCCCCCAGGTCCTGTGGCTGCTGCCGCTGGCCCTGTTGCCGTTCCGGGCGTCGGCCCAGCGCGTGGTGCCGGTGGCGGCCCTCGACGCCGGCCCGGCCGACCCGCTCTCGCGCGCCATCGGCTGGGCCCTGCGGTTCGCCGGATTCCTGGCGCTCGCCGGCCTCGTCGTCGGCATCGCCGGCCCGTATCACCGGGGCGAGACGGTGACCCGCACCGGAATCGGCGCCCAGGTGTCGATCCTGGTCGACCGCTCGGGCAGCATGAACGAGACCTTCGCGGGGCGTCAGCCGTCCGGCGCCGAGGAATCGAAGGCCGCCGCCTCCCGCCGGCTGCTCGGCGACTTCGTCGGCAGCCGCGCCCACGACCAGTTCGCCGTGACCGCCTTCTCCACCGCCCCCATGCTGGTGGTGCCGATGACCGACCGGCACGAGGCCGTGCGCGCCGCCATCCGGGCCATCGACCGGCCGGGCCTCGACTACACCAACGTGGCCCGTGGCCTCGCCATGAGCCTGTCCCAGTTCGGGGCCCAGGGCGGGACCGTCTCGCGGGCGCTGCTCATCGTCTCCGACGGTGCGGCGGTGATCGATCCGCGCGTCCAGGGCACCCTGCGGGCCGAGTTCGCGAAGATCCGGCCCAACCTCTACTGGCTGTTCCTGCGCACCAAGGGCTCGCCCTCCATCGCCGACAAGCCCGCCGGGGAGGACACGCCCCAGGCGGCGCCCGAGCGCCACCTCGACCTGTTCTTCAAGAGCCTCGGCACGCCCTACCGCGCCTTCGAGGCGGAGGGCCCAGAGGCGGTGGCCGCCGCCATCCAACAGATCGAGGCCCTGGAGCGCGACCCCATCCCCTACACCGAGCAGCGCCCGCGCCGCGACCTGTCGTGGGTGGCCTTCGGGGTGGCGCTGCTCGGGCTCCTCGTCCTCGTGGCGGGCAAGCTCGCGGAGGCGGATGTGCGGCGCGGGCGCAGGGGTATTCCGCAGGTGGCCGAGGCTCCATCCGAAAGGATCGCCGCATGAACCCGGCTCTGCATCGTTTCACGACGCTCGTGAGCATCCCCCTCGCCCCGCTTGCGGGGAGAGGGTTTCGGACCCCTTGCCGGGGCCGAAACGAGGCGGCAGCCGAAGGTGAGGAGGCCGCTCCGCCCGAGGCTCGTCCGGCGAGACCCCCTCACCGTCGCTTCGGCTTCGCCTTCGCTCACCGCAGGCACGACGGGGTGCCTGCGGTCCTCTCCCCGCCTGGCGGGGAGAGGGGGACGCGCCCTATCGCCGTGGAGGCCACCCGATGACGGCGCTCGCCTTCCCCACCGAACGCGCAGGCCCCCTCCTCCGCGCCCGCATCGTCAACACCCTCCGGCGTGCCCGGCCGCGCCTGCTCCTCGCCCTGCCGGTGCTGCTCGGCCTCGCGGCCCTCGGGTTCGGCGTCGCGGCGTGGCGGGTGGCGCGCGACAACGCCGCGATCGGTGCCCTGCAGGCCGGGCGCGACGTGCCCGTGGGGACGGACGCCTCCGCCCCCCTGCTGCTCGCCCGGGTCCAGCACCTCGCCCGGCGCGGCCTGCCCGAGGGGATCGAGCCCCTCGTCGAGGCGCTCGCGCGGGCCGGCGACACCGACCGGGTGGCGCGCGCCCGCTACGCGTTGGCCAACACCCGCCTGCGGCAGGCCTTCTCCCATCTGGAGCGCGGCGACCTCGACCCGGCCGGGCCCCTCATCACCCTGGCGCGCCAGGATTACCGGCGCGCCCTGCAGAACGCGCCCGACCTCTGGGACGCCAAGTTCAACCTCGACGTCGCCTCGCGCCTCCTGCGCGACTTTCCCGAATTCGACCGCAAGACCGGCGACGAGCTGAAGGCCGAGCCGAAGCAGATCTGGACCGAGGTCCCGGGCCTCCCCAGGGGGGCACCATGAGGGTGCATCTCGCCCGCAACCTGCGCGACGGCCGGTTCCAGGCCCTGGCCGGGGCGGCTTTCCTCGTCGTCCTCGCCCTCGTGCTGCCGGCCGTGCCGCTGACCCGGACCGGGGTCTCGGTGCTGGCCGTGGTCGACATCACCGGCAGCATGAACGTGCGCGACTACGCGAGCGCCGACGGCAAGCCAGCGAGCCGCCTCGACACGGCGCGGGGGGGCCTGCGCGACCTCGTCACCGCCCTGCCCTGCGGCTCGCAGGTGGCGCTGGGCCTGTTCACCGAGCGCCGGCCGTTCCTCCTGTTCACGCCCATCGAGGTCTGCGCCGATTTCGCCCCCCTCGACGGAGCCCTGGCGGCCCTCGACTGGCGCATGGCCTGGGAGGGCGACAGCCGCATCTCCGCCGGCCTGTTCCGCGCCGTGGAGATGGCGGCCAGCCTCGATACCGACCTCCTCTTCGTCACGGACGGGCAGGAGGCGCCGCCCCTGCCCAGCACGGGCGGGCCGCGCTTCGAGGGCAAGCCCGGCGCCGTGCGCGGGCTCATCGTGGGGGCCGGCGCCTACGCCCTGTCGCCGATCCCGCGCTACAACGACCGCGGCCGCGAGATCGGCTTCTACGGGTCGGGCGACGTCCAGCAGGAGAACCGCTTCGGCCCGCCCCCGGCCGATGCCGAGAGCCGCGAGGGTTACAACCCGCGCAACGCCCCCTTCGGCGGCGTCGCCGCCACGGGCAACGAGCACCTCTCCTCCGTGCGCGAGCCCTACCTGAAGACCCTCGCGGGCGAGACCGGCCTCGCCTACGTCCATCTCGAAGGCCCCGGCGGACTGGCGGCTCCGCTCCGTGCCGCCGCGACCCCGCGCCCCCTGCCCGGCCGCCTCGACCTGCGCCCCGTCCTCGGCGGGGCCGCCCTGGCGCTCGTCCTCGCCGCCTTCCTGTTTCCCATGGTGCGCGCCCTCCCCTCGGGTCGCGCACGCGCCCTCACCCTGAAAAAGGCCTGATCCGTATGCGCCTCGTCGCCCCGACCGTGTTCCTCGCCCTGTTCGCCCTCGCCGCCCCGGTCACCCCCGTTTTGGCCCACGGCCCGACGCCGCAGAAGGTCGACCAGTCCGTCACCATCGCGGCCAAGCCCGAGGCGGTGTGGAAGGTGGTCGGCACCTTCGCGGCCATCGACACCTGGCACCCCGACGTCGCCAGGAGCGAGGCCGTCGACGGCAACGCCGCCGGGGGAAGGCGCAAGGTCACCCTCAAGAACGGCGGCACCCTCGACGAGGGCCTCGACGAGATGAACGACAAGACCTTCACCTACTCGTACCGCCTGTCGGATGCCGACCTGAAGGCCCTGCCGGTCTCGTCCTACTCGGCCACCCTGACGGTGACGCCCGACGGCGACGGCTCCAAGGTCGAGTGGCTCGGCCGGTTCTACCGGGGCGACACCGGCAACGAGCCGCCCGAGGAGCTGAGCGACGCGGCAGGCAAGACGGCGATGAACGCCTATTTCGGCAATGGTCTGAAGGGTTTGAAGGCCAAGGTCGAGGGTGGCAAGGTTAAGTGATCGGGCGGGTCTCCACGCTCGCCCTCGCGGCCCTCCTCGCCGGCGCGGTCTCCGGCCCGGCCTTGGCGGAGAAGGGCTTGGCCCAAACCGTCTACGCGGTGAGCCAGGAGGGCGGCACCCTGACGCCGGTGGCGCCGTCGGGGGCGGCGATCCCCGTGGGCAAGGGGCCGGCGCAGGTGGCGGCGGGGCCGGACGGGCGGCTCTACCTCGCCCATTCGGACACCCATACGGTGTCGGTGGTCGACGGGCCGAGCGGCGCGGTGCTGGCCCGCCTGCCCTTCGCGGGCCAGCCCTTCGGCGTCGCCGTGGCCCCGGATGGCCGGAGCCTGTTCGTCGGCGACTGGTCGGGGGCCCGCGTGGTGCGACTCTCCACCGCCACGGGTGCGGTGGAGGGCAGCGTCGGCGTCGGGCGCGATCCGGCGGGTCTCGTCCTCGACACGCGCGGCCGCCTCTACGTCGCCGACCGCGAGAGCCGTCAGGTCAGCGTGGTCGACACCGCGACCATGACCCGGATCGCCACCGTGCCCGTCGGCGAGGGACCGTTCGCCCTGGCGCTGAACCCGGCGCAGGACCGGCTCTACGTCGCATGCGTGCGCAGCGGCGACCTCCACGCCATCGACACCGCCACCCTGACGATCGTCGGGCGCGCGGCCCTCGGCGGCATGCCGTACGGCGTCGCGGTGAGCGGTGACGGCGCGCGCATCCTGGTCACCAACCAGCAGGCCGGCACCCTCGTGGTCCTCGACGCGGCCCTGACGCCCGTCGCGACGATTCCCGTGGGCCGCTATCCCGAGGGCGTGGCGGTCTCGGGGGACAGGGCCTTCGTGGCGAACTGGTTCTCGGATTCCGTCTCGGTGATCGACCTTCACACCCTCGCGGAGACGGCGCGGCTGCCCGTTGGCGAGGGACCGCGCGGCCTCGCCGTTCTGATGTCGAAGGAGATCCCATGACGGAGCGGCGGCGGCCTGCGCCCTTCCGGCGGCTCGCTCTTTGCCTCGTGCTCGGGCTCTCGGCCTGCGACAAGCCGGAGGAGCCCGCTGAGGCGTCGCGCGCGCCGGAGGAGCAGACGGTGGTGGCGACGAGATCGGATGCGGACATCCCGCCCTGGCTCTCGCCGACGGATGCCATGGAGCCGGCCCGCTGGCTCGCCAGCCGCGAACTCGGCCGCCCGGTGCCCGAGGTCGGATCAGGGGCCGATCACCTGCGCCACAGCCTCGCCCGCGCCAAGGACGCGTTCATCGAGGATCCCCGCATGGTGGCCAACCGCACGGTGCAGCTCGGGCAGATGCTGGTCGAGGCGGGCACGCCCGAGCCCTATGCCGACCTCCTCGACGGCCTGGAGGCCGTGGCGGCGGTGACCACGCGCAAGCAGCTCTACGGCGAGATGTGCCAGCAATACTACAACACCCGCCGGCAGGGCGCCGACCGGGCCACCGCCCTGGCCCGCCTCACGGAGCGCTACGCCGCGCAAGGAAGCGGGGACGACAGGGGGGGCGGGGATCACGACGGGAACGACAGATCAGGCCCGACCCCCGCTCCCGGGGCGGCGCGATGACGAGCGTCCTCATCGTGGACGACCATCCGGTGATCCTGCGGGGCTTCCGCCGCATCATGGAGGATGCCGGGGTCGAGACCGTCCACGAGGCCACCGACATCGTCGGCGGCTACCGCCTGTTCCACCGCCTGCGGCCCGGCATGGTGGTGGCCGACCTCACCTTCCGCACGGGGGCGCTGGCGGGCCTGTCGCTGATCCGCCAGATCCGCGCCCTGGAGCGCGACACCCGCATCCTCGCCTTCAGCATGCACGACGATCCCGTGATCGTGTCGCGTGCCCTGGAGAGCGGGGCCACGGGCTACGTGTTGAAGGACGTGCCGGCGGCGCAGTTCCACGCGGCGTTCGAGACCGTGCGGGCCGGGCGGAGCTACCTCGACCACGACCTCGCCACCCGCGTCGCGGTGCTGGGCCTCGCCGGGCAGCGGGCGCCGCTCGCCGACCTCACGGCCCGCGAACTCCAGATCCTGTCCCTGCTCGGCCGGGGCCAGTCCTACCAGACCATCGCGGACGGCCTCGCCGTGAGCTACCGCACGGTGATCGGCGCCTGCGCCAGCCTGCGGCACAAGCTCGGCGTGCGGACGCTCGCCGAACTCATCCACGTGGCCGTCTCGCAGGGCGAGGGCGGCCTGACGCGGTGAGGCGCCTCCTCTGACGGGGCCGAGTTACCGGCCCCCGCCGCCCGCCGGCCGCTCGAGGGAGAAGCGCGTCTCCGGCTCGGCGGTGAAGTAGTCGAAGGCGCCCGCGCGCAGGATCGGCCGCATCGCTCCGGTGTCGACGACGCCGTCCACGATGAAGGCGTCGTCGATGTAGATCGACACCACCTGCCCGATCACCAGGAAGTGGTTCGCGTCCCCGCCGCCGAGCGGCGTCAGCGGCACCGTCTGCACCCACTTGCACTCGATGGCGGCGGGCGATTCCCCCACCCGTGGCGGCCGCACATTTCGCGATGGGACTGGCGTGAGACCCGCGAAATCGAACTCGCTCTGCCCGCGCGGCAGCGGGGCCGAGGTGGCGTTCACGGCCTCCCGCAGGGCGTAGGTGGCGAAGTTGCACACGAACTCGCCGCCCTCCTCCGCGAAGGTCATGGCGTCCTTGCGGCCCGAGGACGAGAACATCACCATGTCGGGGCCCGAGGCCACGGCGTTGAAGTACGAATAGGGCGCCAGGTTCACTTCACCGGCCCGGTTCATCGCGCTGATCCAGCCGATGGGACGGGGCGCGACGAGGGCCTTCAGGGGATTGTGCGGCAGGCCCTTGGTCTCGGAATCGTAATGCATGGGGCTCAGATCCGGGTGACGATGTCGGACAGCACCGGCCGGGGCCGGTCGCCCGGAACCTCCTGGGGATGGCCGATGTGGATGAAGCCCGCGAGCTTCTCGCTCGGGGCGAGCCCGAGGGCGTCGAGGACGCGCCGGTCGTAGGCGTACCATTCCGTCAGCCAGGACGTGGCGTAGCCCGCCGCGTTGGCGGCGACCACGAGGTTCATGCACACGGCGCCCGCCGACAGCACCTGCTCCCATTCGGGGATCTTCACGTGCGGCCCGGCGCGGGACACCACCACCACCACCACGGGGGCGTGGGCGAGGCGGGCCCGCTCCAGATCGAGCCGGCCGGAATCCGCCTCCGGATGGTCGGCCGCGTAGGTGTCGGCGATGACGGTGCCGATTCGCACCCGCGCCTCGCCCGCGATGACGAGGAAGCGCCAGGGCGCGAGCTTGCCGTGGTCAGGCACCCGGGCGGCCAGCGTGAGGAGCGCGTCGAGTTCGGCCGGCGCCGGGCCGGGGCCGTCGAGGCGCATCGGGGGCACGGAGCGGCGGGTGCGCAGGAGATCGAGGGTGGCGTTCATCGAGACCTTTTGCGAGACCTTTTGGGAGGGATGAGGCGGAGTCCGTTGGAGTCTTGCGGTGCTGCGCGTGATCTAGCATGGATCTCGGGCCGAGAACGCCGGTCATGCCGTCGCCACGCTCTGGTTCCAGAGCATGCGGATCGGACGCGCGAAGGATGCGCGAAGGGAGAGGTCGCATGACGAGGGGCCCGATGCTCGGCGCCGCACTGTCGGTCGCACTGTCGGCCCTGCTGGCGACGCCCGGCGGCGCCCAGGAGAGCGGCTTCCACAACCGGATCGGGCCGAACCTGCCGACCCCCTCCGTCACCGGGCCGGAGCTGCCGCCGCCCGTGGCCCAGGCCGACGCCGCCCTGAGCCTCAAGGCGGTGTTCGCCGGCAGCGACAAGCCCATGCGCTCGGGGCTGGCCTGGCGCATCTACGAGGACCGCGCCGACGGCGTGCGGCCGGGCATCGTCGCGCGCTCGGAGGCGGCCGAGCCGACCTTCACCCTGGCGCCCGGCGCCTACGTGGCCACGGTCACGTACGGTTTCGCCAGCGCCTCGAAGCGTCTCACCATGGCGGGGGTGCCGGTCTCCGACGGGCTCAGGGTCAATGCCGGAGCCCTCAAGCTCTCGGGGGCCATCGGCGACGTGAAGATCCCGCCCGCCGAGGTGGCGTTCTCGGTGTTCGTGCCCATCGGCACCAATTCCGAGGGGCGCCTGGTGCGCAGCGGCGTCAAGGCCGGCGAGCTGCTGCGCCTGCCCGAGGGCACCTACCACGTGGTCTCGACCTACGGGGAATCGAACGCCATCCAGCGGGCCGACCTCAAGGTCGAGAACGGCAAGGTCACCGACGCGACCCTCAGCCACCACGCCGCCACCGTCACCCTCAAGCTCGTGGCCGCCGCCGGGGCCGAGGCCTTCGCGGGTACCGCCTTCAGCGTCCTGACGCCGGGCGGCGACACCATCCGGGAGGCCATCGGCGCGTTCCCCCAGGTGGTCCTGGCGGAGGGCGACTACGTGCTCATCGCCCGCCACGACGGGCAGGTCTACACCCGCGAGTTCAAGGTCGAGAGCGGGCTGGACCGGGACATCGAGGTGGTCGCCAAGGCGACGTGACCCTCGCCCTGATCGCTCCGTCGCTGCGAGACCGCCCCATGATCCTTCACCGCTGGATTTCCGTCGGCCTGACCCTCGTCACGCTCGTCGCCCCGGCCGCGCACGCCCAGCCCCTCCCGGAGGCCTCCGCGCTTCCGCCGGAGACCGCGCAGGCCGCCGTCGCGCTCCTCGGCCGGGGCCTGAAGGCGCCCGAGACCGCGCGCTTCGACCGGCTCCGCATGGGCCGGGCCGGGGCCGTCTGCGGCCAGGTGGACACCACGAACCGGATGGGCCAACACGTCGGGCCGCGCGGCTTCGTCGCCGATCTGGAGGCGGGCTTCGCCGCCCTCGTCCCGGACGGGGCGGAGCTGCGCAACCCGGCGAGCCCGGCGCATTACGCGGCGATGCAGAGGGCGCTGGCGCTGTTTGCCGCCAACTGCGCGGCCTGATAGGCCGCCCGGCATGAAGGAGTCGCCCATGACACCCGCCCTCACGAAGCCCGCCATCGTCTGGCTCACGGGCCTGTCCGGCGCGGGCAAATCGGCCACGGCCGAAGCGCTGCAGGACCTGCTCGCCGCGCAGGGACACCAGGCCACGATCCTCGACGGCGACGAACTGCGCCAGGGCCTCAGCCGCGACCTCGGCTTCGGCGACGCCGCCCGCATCGAGAACATCCGCCGGGCGGCCGAGGTGGCGCGCATCCTGGCGCGCTCCGGCATCGTCACCATCGTCTCGCTGATCTCGCCGTTCCGCAAGGAGCGCGCCCAGGCCCGCGCCATCGCGGGGGAGATCCCGTTCCTCGAAGTCTACGTCGATGCGCCGCTGGCCGTGTGCGAGAAGCGCGACCCCAAGGGCCTCTATCGCCGCGCCCGTGCCGGCCTGATCCCGAACTTCACCGGCATCGACTCCGCGTACGAGGCGCCGGCCGAGCCGGACCTCCACCTGCACACGGATGCGGGCACGCCGCAGGACGGCGCCGCGCGCGTGGCCGTGGCGTTGGGCAAGCTCTGAAGGGCTGAGAGCCTATCGGATGGGAAGCGGCAGAAACAGGCCCAGGATACACCGCGGGTTGCGGACGGCGATCTGCGAGTGGCTTCGCCGCATGTATCCCGCACCCGGGTAGAGCTCACCGCCCTCCGTGAACATCCCCCTCACGGTATCGTAGGGTTCCAGTTCGGGGACCCCCTCCCCCGCACTGTCAATCATGCTGTGAAGATGTTTGATCACGGCCCGGTCCAGGAACCGCAACAGACGATCGGAATTCGGGTCGCCCTTGACGTTTCGGTTTTCCGGTAGCGGCAGGCCCGCCATCGTCTGCGTTGCCGCGAAGGAATCGTAAGCCAACCGAACGATCCCGAGATCCTCGCGATTGGTCAGATCGAGGCAATGTCTCAAATCGATGACCGCACCCACGACGAAGGGCTTTGCCTTCGTTGAGGTCGCGAACTTCGCTTACGCCCATTCCCAGGCGCGTTTCGGATCGGATTCCCAGAAATACGCCCCGGGCCCGAGCCAGTCGTAGTCCTTGTCGCTCTGAATGAGTGCGGTATCGCCACGGATTGCCTCGCGCCCGATGGCTTCGTCGCATCCGTGGTAACCCAGGACGAAGGAAGTCGCGAGACGGCTCAAGCGGCGCGTGTCGCCTTCTCGTCCGGACCACCGAAAGTCGCGCGAAGCTCGCCGTCCTTCGTATAGATGCCCTCCTCGATGAGGGCCGCCCGCGCGGCAGCGGGACTTGCCGTATTCGCGGCGGTACGCTTGGCGATCAGAACCTTGATGGCCGCACGACGCTTTTCATCCGTCATGATCCCGGCACCTCCGACGTCGATCGCGCATGGCAGCGCGCCGTTGGTCCCCAATCATAGGAAGAAACGCGGCGGACGTGCAACCGGCTCCCGAAAGCCCCTTCCGATCGTTGGATCGAAAGGGGCGCAGTCCCTCAAGGCGTCGGCGCTTCCTCGTTCTGGCCGTCGAGGGTGACCTCCGCGCTCGGCACGCTCGCCGCGATGCTGTCGGCGCGGATGCGGTCGGGGGAGGTCGCTTCCGCCACCAGGGCCGCGAGGGTCTCGTCGAGGCCGCCCGTGCGGGTGTGCTGGCTGCCCAGCCGCCGGACCGAGACCGTGCGCTCCTCGCCCTCCTTGCGGCCCACCACGAGCATCACCGGCACCTTCGCCAGCGAATGCTCGCGGACCTTGTAGTTGATCTTTTCGTTTCTCAGATCGGCTTCCACCCGGAGGCCGAGGCGGTCGGCGGCCGCCACCACTTCCCGTGCGTAGGGGTCGGCGTCCCCCGTGATGGTCGCCACAACGATCTGCACGGGCGCGAGCCACAGCGGGAAATGCCCGGCGAAATGCTCGATGAGGATGCCCGTGAACCGCTCCAGGGAACCGCAGATGGCGCGGTGGACCATGACCGGCGGCTTCTTCCCGCTGTCGGCATCGACGTAGAACGCGCCGAAGCGCTCGGGCAGGTTGAAGTCCACCTGGGTGGTGCCGCACTGCCAGTCGCGGCCGATGGCGTCGCGCAGCACGTACTCGAATTTCGGCCCGTAGAAGGCGCCCTCGCCCGGGTTGATCGCCGTCTTGATCCGGCCGCCCGACTGCTCCTCGATCTGGGCGAGCACGCGGGTCATCACTTCCTCGGCGTGGTCCCACAGGGCGTCCGACCCGACCCGCTTCTCGGGCCGCGTCGAGAGCTTCACCACGATGTCGCCGAAGCCGAAATCGGCGTAGGTCGACAGGATGAGGTCGTTGATCTTGAGGCACTCGGCGGCGAGCTGGTCCTCGGTGCAGAACACGTGCGCGTCGTCCTGCGTGAAGGCCCGCACCCGCATGAGCCCGTGCAGCGCGCCGGACGGCTCGTAGCGCGAGACCGCGCCGAACTCCGCCATGCGCAGGGGCAGGTCGCGGTAGGATTTCAGGCCGTGCTTGAAGATGAGCACGTGGCCGGGACAGTTCATCGGCTTGATGGCGAAGACGCGCTCGTCCTCGGTCTTCGTGACGAACATGTTGTCCCGGTACCACTCCCAGTGGCCGGAGGTCTCCCACAGGGCCTTGTCGAGGATCTGGGGGGCGTTGACCTCCTGGTAATCGCCCTTCAGGCGCCGGCGCATGTAGGCGATGAGCTCCTGGAACACCGTCCAGCCCTTGGCGTGCCAGAACACCACGCCCGGCCCCTCCTCCTGGAAGTGGAACAGGTCCATCTCGCGCCCCAGGCGGCGGTGGTCGCGGCGCTCGGCCTCCTCCAGGCGGTGCAGGTAGGCGTCGAGGTCCTCCCTCGTGGCCCAGGCGGTGCCGTAGATGCGGGTCAGCATCGGGTTGTTGGAGTCACCGCGCCAATAGGCGCCCGCCACCTTCATGAGCTTGAAGGCGGTGCCGACCTTGCCCGTCGAAGTCATGTGCGGGCCGCGGCACAGGTCGAACCAGTCGCCCTGCCGGTAGATGTTGAGGTCTTCGCCGGGGGGAATCGCGTCGACGAGTTCGACCTTGTAGGCCTCGCCCTTCTCCGAGAAGATTTTTCGGATATCGTCGCGCTTCCAGACTTCCTTGGTGAAGGCGGCGTCACGCGCGATGATTTCGCGCATTTTCGCTTCGATCGTCGGAAAATCGTCGGGGGTGAACGGCTGGTCGCGGGAAAAGTCGTAGTAGAACCCGTTCTCGATGACGGGCCCGATGGTGACCTGCGTCTCCGGCCACAGGGCCTGCACGGCTTCGGCGAGCACGTGGGCGCAATCGTGCCGGATCAGCTCGAGGCTGCGCGGATCGGCCCGGTCGAGGAACTCGATGCGGGCATCGTGCTCGATGAGGTCGGAGAGGTCGCGGACCCGGCCGTCCAGCGCCATGGCGACGGTGCGCTTGGCGAGCGACTTGGCGATGCCCTCGACGACGGCGCGGCCGGTGACGGCATCCTCGAAGCTGCGGGTGTTGCCGTCGGGGAAGGTCAGGATGGGCATCGGGATCACTCTTGCGGTGGCTCACTCCTGCGAACGCAGCAGGTAAGCCGGGTGGGGTGGGATCGGGCGCGACACGCGCCGTGCCCGGCCGTTTAGACCGTTTCGCGGAGGGAAGGAATCCGCCGCGCGTCCGGGACCCGTCCGACGCGCGGCGGATGGCGTTCAGCTACGATCCGGCGCGGTTGATACAAGCTGACGTTGACAACCCGCCGCTCCGGACAGCCCATCGTCCGCATACGGACCCGGGCGGGGCGTCGGCCAGCACATGCGCCAGGACACGCGCCGCCACGAGGTTCGAACAGGCGAGCCGGCCCCATGGGGCGACGGGCTCACGGGAGAACACCCATGTCGAATCCCCTCTCCGTCTCCCCGGCGGAGACCCACGGCGCGGTCGGGGCGCCCGCGAAGAAATTCTGGCCGCAGGGCTGGTGGCGGATCGTCGACATCAAGATCGGCATCATCCCGCTCCCGGTCTACGCGATCCTCGTCGTCCTGCTGGCGATCCTGACCCAGGAGGGCGAGATCAAATCGGACGCGCCGACGATGATCGCCGTGCTGGTGCTCGGGGGCTTCACCTGCGCCGAGATCGGCAAGCGGCTGCCGGTGCTGCGCAGCATCGGCGCGGGGGCGATCTTCGCGACCTTCATCCCCTCGGCCCTGGTGTTCTACGGGTGGATCCCGCCGCAGATCTTCAAGGCGATCGTGGATTTCACCAAGTTCACCAACTTCCTCTACCTCTACATCGCCACCATCATCGTCGGCAGCATCTTAGGCATGGACCGCGACGTCCTGATCAAGGGCTTCCTCAAGATCTTCGTGCCCCTGGCTGCGGGCTCCGTGGCGGCCGGGATCGTCGGTACCCTGGTGGGCACCCTGCTGGGGCTGGGCGCCTACAACACCTTCTTCTTCCTCGTGGTGCCGATCATGGCCGGCGGCGTCGGCGAGGGCGCGATCCCGCTCTCCATCGGCTACGCGGCGATCCTCGGTCAGGGCCAGGGCGACGTGTTTGCCCAGGTGCTGCCGCCGGTGATGCTCGGCAGCCTCACGGCCATCGTCCTGGCCGGCACCCTCAATGCCGTCGGCAAGCGCCTGCCCCACCTCACCGGCGAGGGCCGGCTGCAGCCCGACCGGGAGAACGACGTCGCCGCCGTGAAGGCGGAGGACATCCCCGTCGACGCCGCCACCGTGGGCGCGGCGGCGCTGACGGCGGTGACGCTCTACCTGCTCGGCGTGATGATGCACCACCTCACCGGCCTGCCCGCCCCCGTGGCGATGCTGTTCCTCGCGGTGATGGCGAAGCTCGCCAGCGCCGTGTCGCCGCGGCTCCAGGCCGGCGGCTTCGTCGCCTACAAGTTCGTGCAGGTCAGCATGACCTACCCGCTGCTCTTTGCCGTCGGCGTGTCGCTGACCCCCTGGGACAAGCTCGTCGCGGCCTTCACGATCCCGAACCTCATCACCATCGTGTCCACCGTGGTGACTCTCATGGCGACGGGCTTCGTGGTGGGGCGCCGGCTCGGCCTGTACCCCATCGAGACCGCCATCGTGAACGCCTGCCACAGCGGCCAGGGCGGCACCGGCGACGTCGCCATCCTGACGGCGGCCAACCGCATGAGCCTGATGCCGTTCGCCCAGATCGCCACCCGCATCGGCGGGGCGCTCACGGTCACGGGGACGCTGGTGGTGATGCGGTGGGTGAGCGGGGGGTGAGCGGGGCGGGACGCGCTTCGACCGCCTCGCACGCGAATGGCGAGGCCGGGGCGTTCACGCCGCGCCAGCGGCCGAAGCGCCACGGCACGAACCACTGGGCACGGGGCGGCAGCGCCTCCGGCACGAGGTCGATGCCATGGGTTCCGAAGGGGCCGCAGCGGCAGATTCGCGACAGGCCGATCCAGCCGCCGGCCCAGAGCCCGTGTCGCCCGATCGCTTCGTCCGTGTAGGCGGAGCACGACGGCCAGTGCCGGCACTGGCGGCCGATCAGGCCCGACAGGGTGAGCTGGTAGGCGCGGATCGCCCCATGGGCGGCGCGCCGGACCATGCTCAGGCGGCCGCCTGTGGGCCTGCGGCGGCCTGCGGATTGCCGACGGGCGTGCCGGTGGCGATCTGATCCAGGGCGTTCACTACGGCGTCGAAGGTGAGCAGCGTCGAGGCGTGGCGGGCCTTGAAGTCGCGCACGGGCTCCAGCACGGCGAAGTCCGCCCACGGGCCCTGGGGGCCGGGGCCGTTCTCCTTCAGCATCGCCCGCATGGCCTCGCGCGCGCGCCGCAACTCGTCGGCCGTGGCCCCGACCACGTGGCGGGCCATCAGGGAGGACGACGCCTGGCCCAGGGCGCAGGCCTTCACCTCGTGGGCGAAATCCGTGACGACCCCGTCGGCGACGCACAGGTCCACCGTGACGGTGGAGCCGCAGAGCTTCGAGTGGGCGGTGGCGCTGGCGTCGGGCGTGGGCAGGCGCCCGAGGCGGGGAATGTCGGCGGCGAGTTCGAGGATGCGACGGTTGTAGATGTCGTCGAGCATAGGCGGCGTCCTCTCGGCAGGATCCCTGCAGCAGCCTCGTTCGAGGCCGGCGTCCGGTCCCGGTTGTCTGATCCGCGCGCCCCGCATTGCGCGGCGACGCGATAACGACGATATAGGCGCCAACGCACCGTTTCGCGAGGAGGCGGATCGTCGATCCGGGCTGCGCCCACGGCCAGGGTCGCGCCTGCGGCCAGGGCGTCCCCGCCGGCCGATGCCCCAGACGGCCAGTGGTTCGACGATGTACGCCAAGCCCGACAGCAACACGATGACGACCCGGATCGCTCGGGCGGAAGATGCCATGGATGCTGCGCTCAAATCCCTGTCCTACCGCCTGACCGAGACGGAGGATTCGCGGATGGCTCCCAAAACCCCGGATACGGCGCGTCCGAACGGGTCCGCTCCGGCGGCGTCCCTCAACGGCATGCGCAACGACAACGCCCCGGTGCCTGCTGCGGAGATCGCTCCCGAGATCGCTCCCTTGCCGGCCTCCGCCAAGCGCGTGCCCGAGGCTATCGCCACCGGGCGCCCGAGTCGCGAGGAGGCCGAGGCCGCCGTGCGGACCCTCCTGCGCTGGGCCGGCGACGATCCGAACCGCGAGGGCCTGCGCGACACCCCCGCCCGCGTCGCCAAGGCCTACGGCCAGCTCTTCGGCGGCTACGAGCAGGATGCCGACAAGCTCCTCGAGCGGGTGTTCGAGGAGGTCGAAGGGTATTCCGACATCGTCCTCGTGCGCGACATCCCGTTCTACTCCCATTGCGAGCACCACATGGTGCCGTTCATGGGGCTCGCCCACATCGCCTATTATCCGACCAAGGGCGTGGTCGGCCTGTCGAAGCTCGCCCGCGTGGTCGATACCTTCGCGCGCCGGCTGCAGACCCAGGAGACCATGACGGCGCAGATCGCCGACGTGATCGAGAGCATCCTCAAGCCCCGTGGCATCGCCGTGATGCTCGAGGCCGAGCACCTGTGCATGGCCATGCGCGGGGTGCAGAAGGCCGGCGTCTCGACCATCACCACCCAGTTCCGCGGCGCGTTCCGGAACGACGCCAACGAGCAGGTCCGCTTCCTGACCCTCGTGCGCAACAAGCCCTGAGCGTCGCGATGACGATCGCCTTCGCCGCACCCGGTACGAAGGCCGCGGTCGAGGAGGGGACGGTCTTCACCCCCCGCTTCGACGCCAACGGCCTCATCGCCTGCATCGCCGTCGACGCCACCGACGGGCAGGTGCTCATGCTCGCCCACATGAACGCCGAATCCCTCGCCCGCACCCTGGAGACGGGGGAGGCCTGGTACTGGTCGCGCTCGCGCGGGGAGCTCTGGCACAAGGGCGCCACCTCCGGTCAGATCCAGCGCGTCGTCGAGATGCGGGTCGATTGCGACCAGGACGCGGTCCTCATCCGCGTCGCCGTCGGCGGCGACGGCGGCTGCTGCCACACGGGGCGGCGCGACTGCTTCTATCGCGCGGTCGAACTCGGATCCCCGGACGGTCCCGTGCGCCTGCACGCCGGCGCGGCACCATGATTCCCGCGGCGACGATCCTCCCGCCATGACCTGTCTCTCGCCATGACCTGTGCGCCATGACCTGGGACGGGTCGGGCGGCGAGCGCGGGCGCTTCGGCGCCGATGCGGTCGAGCCCGTCGCGGCCCCTGCCCCGCGCAGCCCCCGCATCGGCCTGGCGCTCGGTGGCGGCTCCGCCCGGGGCTGGTCGCATATCGGCGCCATCGAGGTGCTGGAGGAGTCCGGAATCCATCCGGGCGTGGTGACGGGCTGCTCCATCGGCGCCGTCGTCGGTGGTTGCTATGCGGCGGGCCAGCTCGGCCTGCTCAAGACCTTCGCCCTGTCCCTGACCAAGCGCCGCGTCGTCGGCCTCCTCGATCTGCGCCTCGGCTCCGGCCTCATCGCGGGGGCTCGCCTGCGCCAGCGCCTGGAGCGCGACCTCGCCGACCGCCGCGTCGAGCATCTCGCCGTCCGGTTCGCCAGCGTGGCCACCGATCTCGGCAGCGGCGAGGAGGTCTGGCTGACGCGCGGCAACCTCGTGGAGGCGCTTCGCGCCTCCTACGCCCTGCCGGGGGTGTTTCCGCCCGTGCGGCTCGGCGGCCGTCTCCTCATGGACGGGACCCTGGTCAACCCGGTCCCCGTCGGCCTCGCCCGCGCCCTCGGGGCGGATGTGGTGATCTGCATCAATCTCAACGGCGACCCGCGCGAGGCCGGCGGACCGGTGGTCCTCGACCCGGACGAGCGCGCGGACGAGGCGCGGCCGGCTCCGGCCCCGCGCCGCCGCCGGTCCTGGGCCCTGTTCCGACGCGGCCGGCGCGCACCGCCGGAGACGCCGAGCCCCGGCATGGCCCGGGTGATGCTCGATGCCTTCAACATCACCCAGGACAAGATCTCGCGGGCGCGCCTGGCCGGCGATCCGCCCGACGTCACCATCTCGCCGCGCCTCGCCGAGATGGGATTGTTCGAGTTCCACCGCGCGGCGGAGGGGATCGAACTCGGCCGCCAGGCCGCCCGTGCCGCCCTGCCGGCCATCCGCGCGACCCTCGCGTCGGCGGCCGCCAGGGTCTGATCGCCCCGTCCCTCGATCGGGGCGAGGGGGGGGCGGAGGGGTCACGCCATGGTGATGTAGTCGCGCATGGCCTGATGCTCCGCCTCCACGGCCGCGATCCGGCGCTTGACCACGTCGCCGATGGAGATGAGGCCGGCGAGGCGCCCCTCCTCCAGAACGGGAACGTGGCGGAAGCGGCCGTCGGTCATGAGGTGCATCACGTCCTCGACGCTGGTGTCGCGGGCGCAGGTGACGACGGTGGCGGTCATGTGCTCCGAGACCAGGGCATCGAGCGCCCCGGCCCCCTGGCGGGCGAGCGCCCGCATGATGTCGCGCTCGGACAGGATGCCCAGCACCGTGCCCGCGGCATCGCTGACGACGACGGCGCCGATGCGCTTCTCGGCGAGCAGATGGATCGCCTCGTCGAGGGTGCGCTGCGGCTCCACGGTGACGACGGAGCGGCCTTTCTCGGCGAGAATGCGGGCGACGGTCATGGGTCTTTCCTTCCTGGTGGGGGCACACGGCCTTGCGGCCGGGTTTGCCCCTGGCTCGCGGTTCTTGATCGATCGGCTCCGGCGTCCCGGTCTCGGACGCGGGGAGGCTCTGTGGCGATTGTGTGGCCCGCGTCGCGTTCTGGCAAGCGGCAGCGCGCGTGCGAACGCCGGGCGCGCGTTTCCCGACGGACCGGGTGGGCGCCGCGCCCGTCCGGCGAAGGCAGCGAGCGATGGCCGGTTCGTCAGCCCGGATGACGGTCGATCAGCGGCAGCAGGAAGAACCCGACGAGGAAGCCGCCGAGATGCGCGTCCCAGGCGACCGCCGTCGCCTCGGCGCCGAGCGGCAGAGCGATGATGCCGAACAGGAAGTTGGTCGCGAGCCAGATCACCAGGAACACCACCGCCGTGCGGTTGCGCATGAGTTCCGGGATCGTCTGCAGGCACTGGCGCGGCGCCAGGTGCCACGGCTGGGCCGGCGTGAAGGCGGGGGGCGGCTGGAACACGAAGCGCGCGGCGGCGGCCATCAGGGCCGAAACGCCCGCCGAGGCGCCGATGAGGGGCGCCGTGCTCAAGGGATCGAGCACCACGTGCAGGCCCCCCCCGGCGACCGCGCCCACGAGGGCGACGAGTCCGAAGCGCCAGGCGCCGTAGCGGCGCGCCACGGGCGAGCCGAAGGCGGCGAGCCAGACGGTGTTGAAGATCACGTGCGTCCACGAGCCGTGCAGGAGGGCGTAGGTCGCGAAGGTCCAGGGGCTCGCGTCCGGTTCGGCCGCGATGTAGCGGGCGAAGGCCTGGCGGGCATCCATCACTTCCGGGTCGCCGGCGGCGGAGGCCGCCGTCAGCAGGTCCGCGATGCGCGACGGGTCGATGGCCACGCTCCACCGCCCCGGGATCAGGGCGAGGTGGATGAGGGCCCAGATGTCCCAGGCATCGGGGAGGATGAATTCGCGCAGGGCGTGGATGCCCAGCAGCACAGCGATGGAGGCCGTGACCACGCCCGGCATGTTGAAGATCGGTACGCGGTTCTGGCGGGGCAGGTCGGGCATGGCATCCATGGCGCCACCATGTTCGGGCTTTCGCGGACGCGGCAACCCCCGGATTCGCGAAACTTGCAGGGGAAACCTGCCGCGGCGGATGGACGGAACCCTTAACCTTAAGGATATTAACCTTACACAAGAGTTAAGCGCGCGCGTCCCGAAGGGGCGGCATAGGGTGTGCGCAGGGATGAAGAATTCCTTCACGGCACGGTTGCCCGTGTCCCGAAATGGAACTCATCCCGAAGATGCCCCCACGGGCCGTGCCACCGCAGGACACCATGAAGCATCCGACCAGTCGCCTGCTCCACAGTTACTGGGATGGTCTGCGCCGGGAGCGGGCCGCCCCCGAGCGCAGCGAAATCGAACCCGGTGCGATTCGCAACCTCCTCGCCGACAGCCTGATCCTCGAGGTCGACGTGCCGGGCAGCGCCGCGTCGGTGCGCCTGGCCGGCACCCGCGTCTGCGCCCTGTTCGGCCGCGAGCTGCGCGCCGACGCGTTCTCGGACCTGTGGGGCGCGCCCGACGCCGACCCGTGGCGCCTCGTCGAGACCGTCGCGGTGGACACCCTCGGCATGGTGGCCGGGCTCACCGGCACGACGGTGCGCAACGAGACCATCGACCTCGAACTCATCCTCCTCCCCCTGCGCCATCGGGGCCAGACCCAGACGCGGATCCTCGGCGCCCTCAGCCCGCATTGCGTGCCGCACTGGCTCGGCCTGCGTCCGGTCACGCGCCTGCGCACCACCTCCCTGCGCGTGCTGGAGCCCGCCCCGCGGCGCATGGACGACGCCGAGGCGGCCCTGCGCAACCTGCCGACGCCCGCCAACGACTCGCTGCCCTTCCGCCGCGGGCACCTGCTGGTCCATCCGGGCGGCCGGGGCTGAGCGCTCCGTCGCCGATGTCGGTGCCGACTTAGGCGAGACGCCCGGGCGACGATCAGGGATTTCGAAGGCTGAAACGATCCAACAGGGTTGGGCCGGGCTCGAATTCGCGGGCCGCCGTGATCAAATCATCGAGATCGTTCACGTAGAGGCCAAGTCGTCATGGCCGGAGAGGCATGGTTTCGGCCACGCTCTGCAAGAGCGACCATAGGCCTGCCGGCTCCGCGACGCCTCTGTTCCTGGGGCGGATCGCGTCGATGGCGAACTACACGTAGGGCGTGATTTCGGCCGGGTTGCTGAAGGGTTTCGTAACCAAGGGTCGTCTAGGGTTCGTTACCGTTACGAAACCGAGACCTTGGTCCATCATGCTTGAGGCCCTCGTACGCCCCGAGGCGAAACTGACACGCGGCATCCGCGCATCGGACCTTCGCCGCCATCAGCGGGTCAAGGTCGCCCTGCTCGGCCGCTACATGCTCACCGACCGCCGGGAATTTCCGTGCCAGACCGTGGACATGTCCCCGGGCGGCGTGCGCCTCACCTGCGTCGAGCCGGGTCTGCTCGACGAACGCGTGGTGCTGTATCTGGAGGAGATCGGCCGCCTCGAAGGCACCATCGCCCGCCTGATGCCCGAGGGCTTCGCCGTGCGCCTCAGCGCGACCCCGCGCAAGCGCGAGAAGATCGCCTCCCAGCTGACTTGGCTCGCCAACCGCGAGAACCTCGGGCTGCCCGAGGGCCGAACCCACGAGCGCCTCAAGCCCGTCAACCTCGCCACGACCCTGCGCTTCGACACCGGCCGCGAGATTCCGGTGCGGATCGTCGACGTCTCGATGTCCGGCGTCGCCCTCAGCACCGGCATCGTACCGGCCCTCGGCAGCAGCGTCGTGGTCGGACGGACCCCCGGGCGGGTGGTGCGTCACTTCGAGGGGGGCATCGGCGTGAACTTCCTGCTGCCGATCTCGCCGGATCTGTTCCACGAAGGCCTTCGGCTCTGACGGGAATGCACGCGCGCCGGCCCGCACCGGATCGCGGGCGGGCCCGATGGTTTCCGGACCGTGAATCCGACGCCGCACTTCCTAACGATGGCGGAAGCGGCGAGTTGGTCCTGTCGCGCGGGAGCTGACGCCACCGGGCCGAATCGATAAAATTGCGCGGATCGGCTTCAGCGCGGGGCAGCCGCCGCCACCGCATCGTGACCTCGTTGACGACGGGGGTTGCGATGCGCGGGATGAAGACGATCGCTCTGGGAGCCTTGGTGGTGCTGGCCACGGCCCTGGGTTCGACCGCCCCCCGCGCCCAGACCACCCTCGCGGCCCTGCCGGCCCCCGCCACCCTCGCGGCCCCCGTCGGGGCCGCCCGTCCCATCGCCGCGTGGGTCGCCTTCTGCGAGCGCTACGCCGCCGAATGCGCCATCGACGCGAACGAGCCGGCGCGGATCGCCCTGACCCCGGCGGCCTGGACCACCATCGCGACGGTGAACCGCCGGATCAACGCCCAGATCCGCCCCGTGACCGACCTCGACCACTGGGGCACCCCCGACCGCTGGGATTTCCGGCCTGCCGCGCCGGGCCATGCGGATGACCGTGGTCATCGACGAGAAGGGCGAGGGCCACGCGGTGCTCACCCTGATCACCGACCGGGGCGACTTCGTCCTCGACAACAAGACCAGTGCCGTCCTGCCGTGGCACCGCACCGGGTACGTCTTCATCAAGCGCGAGGGCACCGAGGCGGTGGCCTGGGTTTCGCTGGGCGGCGTGACCTCCCCCACCACCACCGCGAATCGCTGACGCCGGCCCGCCCGCAGCGATCGCTCCGATCGCGATGCGGGTGCGGATGCCGCCCACGCGGCGAATTGGAACCGGACGCTGCCGAGGCGGTTAACAGGGGTTTAACTTTACGATTGAGCGCCGGGCTCCGCCGTGCCAACTTTGCCGTATCAGCAATGGACGGCAGGGCGACCCGGATGCGGCACGCGATTCTGCACAGCCTCGGCGAACCGACGACGAGCCAGGGGGGCGCCCTTCGCGAGCGTCTCGGCCGCTTGGCCCGCTGCTCCCTCGTCGGCTCGATCCTGCTCCTCGGCGGTGCCGGGACGCAGGCCCGGCCCGCCCAGGACCGCGCCCTCGCCGCCCTCCCCGATGCGCCCGCCCTGGGGGCCGGCACCGATGCGCGCCCGGTGGCGGCCTGGAACGCGTTCTGCGGGCGCCACCCCGGCGAATGCGCCGTCGACCTCGCGGAGCCGACCCGCATCACCCTGACGCCGGCGGTCCGGTCGACCCTCGACGGCGTCAACCGCCGGGTCAACGCGCGCATCCGCCCCCTCACCGATATGGCCCATTGGGGCGTCGTCGATCGCTGGGATTTTCCCGACGACGGCGCGGGCGATTGCGAGGATTTCCAGCTGTTGAAGCGGCGGATGCTGGTGGAACGCGGCCTGCCCCGGCGCGCCCTGCGGATGACCGTGGTCATCGATGACATCGGCGAGGGCCATGCGGTCCTCATGGTGCGGACCGACCGGGGCGACCTCATCCTCGATAACAAGACCAACGCGATCCTGTCCGGACCGCGTACGGGCTACACCTTCATCAAGCGCGAGGGCCAGGACGGGCCGGCCTGGGTCACCCTCAACGGCGGCGCCTCGCCCGTCGCCACGGCCAACCGGTAGGCGTCAGGCGCCGACGATCAGGTGGGCGAGATCGAGGGCGACCCGGCCCGACATCAGGCTCCAGCCGCAGGCGATCATCGTGGCGATCATCACGAAGGGGATTGGCCGGCGCTCGAAGCGCCGGCCCCGCACGGTGTTGCGCAGGATGATGAAGGGGGCGCCGAAGGCCAGCATCGGCAGGGCCGCCACGGCGGTGACGCCGCCGCGCTCCAGCAGGCTGAAGCTCGCGCGGCGCTCCGTGAACAGTTCGAAGGCGCTGGCGAGCAGACCCGACAGGGCGAGGCCGACGCACAGGGTCTGGAGGGAGTCGAGGGCCGAGGGGCTGAGGGTCATCACGCAAACGCTCCACGCTTAACGAACCGTGAAGCCCACTCTGCCCTGCCGTTTACGAAACGTTAAGACTTTCTTCGTCTCAGGGTTAAGTCCGCGCACAGGCCATCGGCCGATGGCCCGTCGCGCCGGAGACCCTTGGAGCGTCGACCCGAGAGGTGGACGCCGGATTTCGGAAAAGTCGACGCAAAAACATGGCACTAGAGCTTCGTCCTGGATACGATATCCAGGACGAAGCTCTAGTCTTCCAGGTCGATGTCGAGGATCGCCATGGCGAAGTTGAACGAGCGGTCGCCGTCTTCGTCGTCCACGGAGACCACGCCCAGGAACTCCTCGCCGATATAGACCTCGGCCGAATCGTCCTTCTTCGGGCGGGGCACGAGGCGGATGTTGGCGTTGGCGAAGGTCCGGCGGAGGAAGTCCTGTACCTTGGTGATGTCGGTCTTGGTCACGCTGATCGCCTCTCGCGTTCGGGGTCGGATCGGCCCGCACCCGGTGGGCGGGTTCGTCCGGGACCGCTTGCCACGCCGCCGGGGCCCGGGCAAGCACGGGGCAGATTCTTCCCCGGGCGGCGTCCTCTTCCCCGGACGGCGTCGGACCGATGCCCGCGCGCGTCCGATTCCGAAAGCGCTCAGATTCCGTCGGCGATGTGGATGAACGCGTCGAAGCCGAGCAGCTGGTCCATGGCGCGGGACGGTTCGGCGCAGCCGGCGGTGCCGACGACGCGGGCCGGCACCCCCACCACCGTGGTGTGCGGCGGAACGGCGCGCAGCACCACCGAGCCGGCCGCGACCCGGGCGCATTCCCCGACCTCAATGTTGCCGAGGATCTTGGCGCCGGCGCCGATCATCACCCCGCGGCGGATCTTCGGATGGCGGTCGCCGCCCTGTTTGCCCGTGCCGCCGAGCGTCACCGCGTGCAGGATCGAGACGTCGTCGTCGATCACCGCCGTGGAGCCGACGACGAGGCCGGTGGCGTGGTCGAGGAACACCCCGCGCCCGATCTGCGCCGCCGGGTGGATGTCCGTCTGGAACACCTCCGACGAGCGGCTCTGCAGGTAGAGGGCGAGGTCGCGCCGGTTGTGGGTCCAGTACCAGTGCGCGAGGCGGTGGGCCTGGAGGGCGTGGAAGCCCTTGAAGTACAGCACCGGCTCGATGGCCCGGGTGGTGGCCGGGTCGCGGTCGAGGACCGCCCCGATATCGGCGCGGAAGATCTCGCCGAGACGCGGATCGTCGGCGATGGCCTCGTGGAAGCCGTGGGCCACGAGTTCGGCCGGCAGGGATTGATGGCCGAGGCGCGCCGCGACCCGATGGGCGATCGCCGCTTCGAGGGTCGAGTGGTTGAGCAGCGTCGCGACGATGAAGGAGGCGAGCTGGGGCTCCTCGCGCACGAGGGCCTCCGCCTCCGCGCGCACGCGGGTCCAGATCGGATCGAAGCTCGCGACCGTCTCCCGGTCTGCGGGTCTGGTCAGGGAAGAACGGACGGACATGGGCTCCTCCTCGAAACAGGCCTCTGAAACGGAATCGGGTTCACCGGGATCCCGGTCCATGGAGACCTGGTTCGTCGAAAAATCGGTTCGGCCGCCACGAGGGCGGTACACTACGCGGAATCACTGCCGAAGGTGAGGGGCCGCGTGCGGCGAGCCCTACGGAGAACGTTTGCCCCGGTGCGGTGCAGCACGAGGCCCGTCCTTAGCGTGTGGTGCGAGGCCATGCCGATCAAGGGCGCCGGGTGGACGCAGCCTCCGCGCGACGGACGTTTCAGGCGCGGTGGGTCTGGCCCAGGTTGCCGAAGCGAGCTTCGATGGCGGCCGCGAGGCGGTCGACCATCGTCTCCACGGGAACGTCGGAGGTGTCGACCACGGAGGGGGCCCGCGCGTAGAGCGGCTCGCGGCTGGCGAGGACCGCCCGTAGCTCCTGCATGGCCGAAGGGTGGTCGCCCGTGGTGGCGAGGTCGCCCTGCTCGCGCACGCGCTGCATGTGCTCCTCGGGCCGGGCCCGCAGCCACACCGTGAAGAACGCCTGCAGCAGGAGGTCGTAGGTCAGGGGCTCGGCGACGATGCCGCCGCTGGTGGCGAGGATGAGGGGCCCGGGATGCTCGGTGAGGCGGCGCAGGGCCGCCTGCTCCAGGCGGCGGTAGCCCTCCTGGCCGTAGATCGCGAAGATCTCCTTCACCGACAGGGCGTTCTCGCGCTCGATCTCGGCGTTCAGCTCGACGAAGGTCCAGCCGAGGCGCTCGGCGACCCGGCGCCCGAGGGTGGATTTTCCCGCCCCGCGCAGGCCGACCACGGCCACCCGCGGCTGGGGCGTGTCGCCCCCGGCGGGGGCTTGGCCGGACAGGATGCCCTTGGCCAGGGCGATCTGCTCGCTCGACGCGTTGCCGAGGAGGTCGCGGACCACGTGCCAGTCGGCCGCATTGTCCTGATCGGCGATGAGGTCGTCGAGGCGCACGCCCATGGCGTTGGCGACCCGGCGCAGGAGGATGATCGAGACGTTGCCCTGGCCGCTCTCGAGTTGCGCGATGTAGCGCTCCGACAGGCCGGACGTGTGGGACAGGAGCTTGCGCGAGAGTCCCCGGAGGGTCCGGGCGTGGCGGACGCGCCGGCCGAGTTCCGTCAGGAAGAGCGATTCTTGTTCTGCAGCGCCGGCCATGCCGTCGTTCGTCTTCCTAATGCGCTGGCAGGCCCGACGCCTGCGCAACTACTGAATCTCAACGGACCATCACCCATTATCAACCCACGACGACAGCATCGTGAGAATTCGGGTGGAGGATGGATGACGCCGTCGGAACAAACCCCGAATATCAGGTCGTGCCAGCCGCCTCGTATGCAGATCGCATCGCTCGAGGCCGCGACGGCTTTCGGAAAGCCGCTTGGCGGCGGAGTTCCTGTGCAGCGCAGCATGTGAGGCTGCGGGTGCAGGAGCGCAAGCGCTTCCCGGAGGCGGATTAGGAAAAAACACGGTGTCGTCCGCTGCGCGGCACTGGCCCCGAAAAACGTCAGACCGACGAAAAGTCGGGAAAACGGGGCTGCCCGACGCGGGATCGAACCAGCCGGACCCGCGATCGATCGAAATTCGAGCGCGAGACGGGTCGTCTCACTGGTCGGCAGGCAGGGCCGTAGCTTCGAGGACCATCGCGCCGCCGGTCTTTCTCGCGACAATTTGCCGCCCCGAGACGGCGAGGAGCACCGCGGAGGGACGGCGTGGGGGCAGCGGAACTTCCACCAGGTCGCTCGGGGCGGCGTCGACGGCATGGGGGGCCGTCATGGACATCGGAGTGGTCGGCGCCGGTGCGTTGGGCGCGATGGCGACGGGGGCCGGGTCGAGGCTCGCCATGGCCGTGGGTGCGCCCGCGAGCGAGGCCGGCCGGCGCGGCGGCAGGGGAACCTCGACGCGTTCCGTCGGGACGCCGTTGGCCGTCGGGCTCGGCGCATAGGCCAGGGCGGTGTTGGCGGCGGCGAGGTTGGGATCGAGGGCCGCCGTGCGATCGAAGGCGCTGGTGAAGGCGGCGCCGGATTTCGCCCCGGAGGCGACAATGGTCACGCCCTCGGGGACATCCGCCGGGATGCCGAGGCGCTTGGCGGCGTAGTAGTAGCCGCGGTTGTAGTAGCCGTAGGCCCGGGCGAGGTCGCCCTTGGCGGTCTTGTAGGCGCCGGCGAGGTAGGCGACGCCGTAGCGCAGGTTCACCGCCGGATCGAACAGGCCGGCCGCGTCGCCCTGGTAGCCGAGGCCGCGCGCCGTGGCGGGCTTGATCTGCATGAGGCCGAGCGCGCTGCCGCCCTTGGCGTTCGGATTGTAGTTGCTCTCGCGCTTGACCACCGCGTGGACGAAGCTCGCAGGCACGCCGGCCGCGCGGGCCTGCTCCTCGATCAGCGCGTCGATGTTGTCCCGTGCGGTCTTGCCCTGGGCGCAAGCCGGCGTGGACAGGATCTGGGTCGGGACGACCAGCGCGGCGACGGCGAGGAGCAGGAGGCGCTGGTTCATGCGGTGACCCGGATCGTCCTTGTTCTGAGGGGCCAAGGTCGGGGTCAAATAAGGCTGGAAAGCGACCCGGTGCCCCGATTGCGGCGACCCGGCCGGGCTTTCCCCACGTGCTGTGGCGCACATGATACACACTCGGGAAACGTGGGGGGCGGTCCCGCGGCGGATTTTCCCTGTCCGCGCAACGGCCTGGCCCAACCCAGGCGCGCCACGGGGTTCAGGCCGACGGGCGGTGCAACACGAATTCTTCGATGGCGCGGGAAAACCCCTCGCTGTCGTTGTCGGCCGTGACGGCCCCGGCCGCTGCCTTCACGTCCGGGCCCGCGTTGCCCATGGCGATGGACAGGCCGCTGCGGGCGAACATCGGCACGTCGTTGCCCGCGTCGCCCAGGGTGGCGATCCGGCTGCGGTCGATTCCGAGGCGCCGGCTCAAGGCGTCGACGAAGCCGCCCTTGCCGGCGCCGGCCGGTGTCACGTCGAGGTAGTACGCCTGGGAGCGGTGCACGTCGGCCCCCTCCCCCAGGGCGGCGACCAGGGCCGTCTCGCAGGCGGCGAGGTGCTGGACGTCGGCGCCGACGCCGACGATCTTGGCCGCGTGGTCGAGGAGCGGGTCGAGATCGGCCACGACGTTCGGCTCGGCCCCGAGGGTCCGCCGTTCGAGGTCGGTGTAGGGCGCACGCGGATCGCGCAGGTTCCAGGCCCCGTGGGCGAACACCCAGATGTCGAGGCCGTCCCGAGCGAGCCGATCGACGGCCTCCCGCGCGACGGCGGCCGGGATCAGGGTCTCGGACAGCACGGTGAGATCGGGTGCCACCAGGGTGCTGCCGTTGAACGCACCGAGCGGCAGGCGCAGGTCGAGCGCCGCGACCAGGCTTCCGAGCCCCATCGGCGGGCGGCTCGACGCGACGGTGAAGCCGATGCCGGCCAGGCCGAGGCGCTTCACCGCCGCCCGGGTGGCCGGCGTCAGGCGCTTGTCCGAGGTCACCAGGGTGCCGTCCACGTCGGAGATGACGAGGGCGATGGGCGGGGCGGAGGCGTCCATGGGCGGCCTATGTCTCGTTCCGGTTCTTCTCCAATCCCAGGCGGGCCGCGATCGTTGCGGCGACATCCACCGCGGGCGCGTCGATGCCGACCACGACGGCATTCTCCTCGGGCGCCGGCGGCTCCAGGATGGTGAACTGGGTGTCGAGGAGGGAGGACGGCATGAAGTGTCCCCTGCGCTGGGCGAGCCGCCCTTCGATGAGGGCGCGGTCCCCCGCCAGGTAGGCGATCCGGACCTCGGGACGCCCGCGCACGAGGGCGTCGCGATAGGCCCGCCGCAGGGCCGAGCAGACCACCACGCCGGGCTCGCGGGTCTGGAGCCGGGTGTCGATCCAGGCCGCGATGGCCGCGAGCCAGGGCGCGCGATCGTCGTCGTCCAGGGGATGGCCCGCGTGCATCTTGGCCACGTGCGCGGCGCTGTGGAAATCGTCCCCATCGACGAAAGCCCAGCCGAGACGTTCCGCCAGGCACGCCGCCACGGTGCTCTTGCCCGAGCCCGAGACGCCCATCACCACGATCACGCCGGGACCGCCATCGAGGGACGCGAGAAGGCCTGCCTGCATGCTGTACCCAGGTCCGTCAGGTGGGCCGTGTCGCCTGCCCCGAAGGCGCGGGTCAAGGGGGGAAGGGACACGGGGAAAGGGGCACGGAGCCGTGCCCGACGCGGCAGGATCGAACCACATTCCGAAGTCCCTGTCCCAGGATCCCGGGGCGGACCGGCCTTCACTTCGTCGCGAGAGCCGCCTCGCCCGCGCGCCCGGTCGGTTCGGCGCTGGGCATCGGCGCGGGATCGAGCACCCGTGCGCGCACGCGCTGGGGCCCGAGGGTCATGGCGAAGAAATCGTAGGCGCCGGGCCGGTCGTTCGCCATGAGGAACTGGAAGTGCATGCGGAACGGCCGCCACCGGACCCTGCGGTAGGTCTCCGGGCCGATGATCTCCCGGAACCGCGCGGAGCGCACGAGGGGATTGGCGATCGGCCGGTCCCCGAGGGCCAGGGGCAGATCGCGCACGGGATTGAAGCCCGGAAAGTTCATCCAGTCCTGCGGCGCCTGATAATCGACCCAGACGAGGCGCGGACTGGTGCAGAGATCGGCGATCTCGGCGCGCAGGCCGTGCGCCCGCGGCTGGATCGCCACCAGGGGCAGGCCCGACCCGAGGGTGACGAGGGCGAGACTGGTGCTCCCCGTGCCGAGGTCCGGGTCGCGCGCCAGCAGCCGTGCGGCGACCTCGACCGCCGTCAGGGCGCCGGAGGAATGGCCGAGCAGCATCACCTCGTCGATGGGGGTTCCCGCCTCCGCGAAGGCGGCGAGGCGGGCGATCACATGGTCGGTGAAGGCGGTGAGGCGGGCCTCGTAATCCGGGCGCCAGCCCTGCCCGTGCTGCCAGTTGAACACCCAGTCGTTCAGGAGCTGCCAGAAGAAGATCCGGTTGAGCATGGCCTCGATGGCCTTCACCCAGCCGAGCCCAGCGAGGAGACCGAGGGGCACCGTCGCCCAGAGCGGCCAGCCCAGGCTGTGCCCGAATCCGTCGCCGAGATGCGCATGGACGAAGCCCGCGATGGCGAGGGTGGCCAGGACGAGGCCGACGAGGAGGACGAACGGATAGAGGATGACGTTGCCGTACTTCCAGTTGAGCCGGTAGAACCGCAGCATCTGTCCGGCCAAGACGGCGTGAAGGGTGCCGAGGACGAGGAGCCCCGCGCTGATGAGGCGCCAGCGGCGAAAGTCCCGGACCACGAGGTCGTCCCACAGCAGAACGTCGTAATGGGTCCGCGCGCTTCCCGTGGCCGGCTCGTCGGCGACGGTCCAGCTCTGGACCAGGCCGTCCGCCTCCAGGGTGGCGGGGCCGATCCTGGGCTTGGGCTGCCCGAAGCGCTTGGCGTAGCGGGTGAGTTCGCGCACGAACAGCAGCCGGTAGCGGGTGCGCCCCTCCGGGTCGTAGCCCGGGACATAGAAGATCTGGCGCCGCCGGACGGCACCCGGCATCGCCTCTGGCAGGGCCGGTGGGGTGTAGTCGAACGAGAGCATGGCGCATCGGTTTTCATGGCTTCGGGAGGTCGAAGCCTGCACGGTCAGAGACAAGGGGCACGGCGCTGAGGTTCCGGCAAGCGCCGAGACAAGGTTGTGGCAAGTATCGCGCCCCGGCGGATCGACGGCCCGTCCGGCCGGTGTACAGCGGGGATGGCGCGGGCGCTCGGCCGCTCACGGGGGACTGTGACCCCCCCGCCACGGACAGGGCGGTGGCGATGGTCTAGGCAGCAGGTGAGAGAAACCGACAGGCGATCCTGCATGCGCGTTCTGCCCCTGGCCCTCTGCACCGCCCTGGCGGTGTCGGGCTGCTCCTCGATTCTACCCGGTGCGGGCCCGACGACGGGCGCCATCGTGGACGGGGCCGACGTGTCGACGAGCGAGGGCACGTTCGCGCGCTACGAACTCGTGGATCTGACCNGAGGGGTCGGGCGTCCCGCAGTGTCGGGCTGCTCCTCGATCCTACCCGGTGCGGGCCCGACGACGGGCGCCATCGTGGACGGGGCCGACGTGTCGACGAGCGAGGGCACGTTCGCGCGCTACGAACTCGTGGATCTGACCGCCGCCACCATCGAGGCCCTGCGCGGGCGGCCGCTGGACAGCCTGCTGGCCTCGTTCGGCGATCACCGCCCGTCCCTCGAGCCCGTCATCGGGGTGGGCGATTTCGTCGCCGTCTCCGTATGGGAGGCCGGCTCGGGCGGCCTGTTCTCCGGGCCGCTCGCCTCCGACCGCTTCTCCGCCGGCTCCAAGGCCGCCACCATTCCCGAGCAGGTGGTCKCGCGCGACGGCGCCATCTCGGTGCCGTATGCCGGGCGCATCCCCGTCGCCGGRCGCCGGCCCCAGGACGTGCAGGCCCTCATCGAGACCGARCTCGCCGGCAAGGCGATCCAGCCCCAGGTTCTCGTSTCGGTGACGAAGGCGGTCTCGCAATCCGTCACCGTCTCGGGCGAGGCCGTCACCGGCGCCCGCGTGCCCCTGTCGGGCAAGGGCGACCGCCTCCTCGACGTCGTCGCCACCGCGGGCGGCGTGAAGGTGCCCGTCAACGAGACCTTCGTGCGGCTCTCGCGCGGCAACCTCACCGCCACGGTGCCGCTCACCACCGTGGTCTCCAACCCGCGCGAGAACATCTTYCTGCGCCCCAGCGACGTCCTGACCCTGGTGCGCGATCCCCAGACCTTCCTGGCGGTGGGCGCGCTCGGCAACTCCACCGAGATCCCGTTCCAGGCCGAAGGCATCACTCTCGCTCAGGCGCTGGCCAAGGCGCGCGGCCTGTCCGACTTCCAGGCGGACCCGGCCGGCACCTTCATCTTCCGGTTCGAGCCGGCCGCCGTGGTGCGCCGGCTCAAGCCCGGCAGCCCGCTGCTGGGCACCCCGCTGGTACCCGTGGTCTACCGGATCAACATGCGCGACCCCAACAGCCTGTTCCTCACCCAGGCCTTCCGCATGCGCAACCGCGACCTCGTCTACGTCTCCAACGCCCCCTTCACCGAGGTTCAGAAGGTCCTGTCGGTGTTCTCNCTGTTCCTCACCCAGGCCTTCCGCATGCGCAACCGCGACCTCGTCTACGTCTCCAACGCCCCCTTCACCGAGGTTCAGAAGGTCCTGTCGGTGTTCTCCACCGTCACCGCGCCCGTCGCCGCCGGTGCCTCCCTCTACGCCACCGCCCGCTGAGAGGACGATGCGGGCCGGAGCGGTCTTCCACGGGGCGATGGTCCGCGGCGGGTTCGCCCGTTGCGGATCGCGGCACGAATCCAGACTTGCGTTCTCGTGCGGCTTCCCGCACGGGTCGGGCGGTCCAAGGGGTGCGAGCCCCGCATTGTCTTCGGTAGATCCGCTGAAACCTTCCTGAGGTCGAACGAGGCGTGAGACGGGGCGAGACGAGGTTCAGACGCGCGACCCGGCGCCTCGGGCTCGATGGGCGGTGGGCGGCCGGCCTCCTGCTGTTGAGCCTCGTGCCGGTGAGCCTCCTGCCGGCCGGGGCCGCGCGGGCGGACGTCGTCATCGGCGTCGCAGTGCCGCGCTCGGGCGCCTACGTGGCGGTGGGCGAGCAGGTTCTGCGCGGCGTCCAGGCTGCGGCCCGCGATGCCAACGCGAAGGGCGGCCTCGACGGCCAGACCATCGTCCTCGACGTGCAGGACGACGCCTGCGATTCCAACAAGGCCGTGGCGGTGGCCAACCACTACGCCGCGCAGGGCGTGCGCCTCGTGGTCGGCCATGTCTGCTCCAACGCCTCGCTCGCCGCTTCGGAAGTCTACGCCGCCAACGGCACCCTGATGATCACGGCGGCGTCCGTGGCCGCCAAGCTCACCGATCGCGGCCTGCCGACGATCTTTCGGGTCTGCGGGCGCGACGACGACCAGGCCAAGCTGTCGGCGACGATCCTGGCCGAGCGCTTCCGCGAAAAGAAGATCGCCATCCTCAACGACCTCACGCCGGGCTCGCGCAACCTCGCCGCCGCGACGAAGGAGAACCTCAACCGCATCGGCATCAACGAGGCCCTCGCCACGGCCTTCGCCTCCAGCGATGCCGACGACGCGGCGCTGGCCGACCGCCTCAAGGAAGCCGGCATCGCGGTGGCGTATTACGGCGGGGACGCCCGCGAGATGGGCCGTCTCGTGCGGATCGCGGCCGAGCGGGGCTACAGGCCGCAATGGTTCGGCACCTCGGCCATCGCCACCCAGGAATTCGCCACCATCGCGGGACCGGCCAGCAACGGCGTGCTGATGACCTTCTACCTCGACCCGCGCCGCAAGCCCGAGGCGGCGGCCGTGGTCGCAGCCTTCAAGGCCGAGGGCGTCGAGCCCGAGGGCTCGACGATCTACGGCTACGCCGCCCTCCAGGCCCTGGTGGCGGCGGGCAACTTCGCCCACAGCCAGGATTCCAAGCGCCTCGCCGCGACCCTGCATGCCGAGCGCTTCGACCTCGTGCTCGGTTCCGTCGGCTTCGACGCCAAGGGCGACGTCACGGCGCAGGGCTACGTTCTCTACGTCTGGAACGACGGGACCTTCGCTTACGCCAAATGATCCAGGCCCCGATGATTCTTCGCCAAATGACCCGGTACGGGATCGTTTCGGGCGCGTCCCCGTTCGTGAACCGATGGCCGGACGGGCCGCCCGCGCCGATTCTCCGGTGCGTGGATCGATTGTGAAGCGAGGCGTCATGCCCCCACCCCTCTCCGGACGCGCCCTCCCCCGGCGCGCGCTCCTCGCCGCCGGTCTCGGCGGTGCGGCGGCCGTCGCCGCGCCCGCCCTCGCGCAAGGGGCGCCGGAGCTGCGCTGGCGCCTCGCCAGCGCGTACCCCAAGGGCCTCGATATCCTGTACGGCGCCGCCGAGACCCTGGGCCGCCTCGTGGCCGAGGCGACCGACGGCCGTTTCCAGATTCAGGTTCAGGGACCGGGCGAGCCGGTGCCGGGGGACGGAATCCTCGATGCCGTCGCGGCCCGCACCGTCGAGATGGGCTATGCGCCCGCGACGCAAGGGGTGGCGAAGGACCAGACCTTCGCCCTCGCCACCGCCATCCCCTTCGGCCTCAACGCCCGGGGCCAGTCCGCGTGGTGGCTCGACGGCGGCGCCGCCGACCTGTTCGCCGAGATCTTCTCCCGCAACGGCCTCGTGGCCCTGCCGGGCGGCAACACCGGCGCGCAGATGGGAGGCTGGTTCCGCAAGGAGGTGAAGGCAACGGCCGATCTCCAGGGCCTCAAGCTGCGCATCGCCGGCCTCGGTGGCCAGGTCCTGGCCAAGCTCGGCGCCGTGCCGCAGGCGACGCCCGGTCCGGAGATCTACGGCGCCCTCGAAGCCAAGACCCTCGATGCCGCCGAATGGATCGGCCCCTACGACGACGAGAAGCTCGGCCTCCAGAAGGTGGCGCCGATCTACCATTATCCGGGCTTCTGGGAGGGCGGCGCCCTCATCCACGTCTGGTTCAACGCCGAAGCGTGGAAGGCCCTGCCGAAGGCGTATCAGACGATCCTGCGGTCTGCGGCCGCGCAGGTCCACGCCGAGGTTCAGGCCCGGTACGATGCGCGCAATCCCAAGGCCCTGCGCCGCCTCGTCGCCGCCGGGGCGCAGCTGCGTCCGTTCCCCCAGGAGGTGATGGAAGCCGCCTTGAAGGCGTCGACGGATGTCTACAACGAGATCGCGGGCAAGAATCCGGACTTCAAGCGCATCTACGAAGCGATGCGGACCTTCCGGAACGAGGAATACCTCTGGTTCCAGGTCGCCGAGTACACCTACGACAACTTCATGATCCGCGCCCGCGCACGGGGATGACTTCACGATCCGCGCCCGCGCGGGGGGACCTGCATCGCGCCGAAAAAAAGGCCGCTCCGAAGAGCGGCCCGAAGTCTAGGGAGGAAACGCCCAAGAAGGGCAACGGGAGCGCGACGCCATCGCGTTCCCGCAATGCACAATCTGATCCTCCCGCTCGGAAATGCAAGGCCGTTGGGGCAGCACCCCTGTCGCTTTTCGTGCAACCCGACACGTTGTAATCCGCCTGTCTCCAAAATGTCGCAGGCCCCCGGTGGCGTCCCTGCAACGTCGCCGAGCCACATCGAGACGGGCGGGGCCAGCGTCAACGCCCTGATGCCAAGGGGTTTTTCGAGCGCGACAAAGACCGGTCCGCGGTGCGGATCTGGCCGAAGGCCGTGCTCATCCGCCGCCGCCGCGCGTGTCGCCGAGGCTCTACATTTTCAGCACCACACGGGACGCAGCGGGCACGATGACGATACAGGCAGGGCGAATCAGGGTGTTGAACGATGTGGAACCCCGCGCGGACGGGGCCTACGTCGTCTACCTTCTGCAGCAGGCGAATCGCGCCCATTTCAACCCGGCGCTGGAATACGCCGTCGCGGAGGCCAACCGCCTCGGCGTGCCGGTCGTCGCGTGCTTCGGCCTCCTCGACGGGGCCAACGGCTTTCCCGAGGCCAACGCCCGGCACTATGCCTTCCTGCTGCAGGGCCTCGCCGACGCCAGGGCCGGGTTCGACCGGCGCGGGATCGGCTTCTGCCTGCGCAAGGCCTCCCCCGCCGAGATCGCCATCGACCTCGCCCGCGACGCCGCCCTGCTCGTCCTCGACCGCGGCTATCTCGCCATCCAGAAGCGCTGGTACGGGGAGATCGTGGCGGCGGTGAAGACCCGCATCGTCCAGGTCGAGGGCGATGTCGTCGTCCCCGTCGAGGTGGCCTCGACCAAGCACGAATACGCCGCCCGCACCCTGCGGCCGAAGCTCAACCGCCTGTTCGACGACTATATCCTCGGCCTGTCCGAGCGCACAGTGAAGCACAGGGCCGGACGCGGCCTGCCGAAGGCCGAGATCGACATCGCCGACCCGGACGCGGTGCTGGCCGGCATGACCCTCGACCGGGACGTTCCCCCGGTCAAACGCTTCACGGGCGGCGAGACGGAAGCGCGGCGGCGCCTCAAGGCCTACCTCGCCGGCCCGTTCGCCACTTACGGGGCCGAGCGCAACAAGCCCGAGGCGGGCGCGGCCTCGCACATGAGCCCCTACCTGCATTTCGGCCAGATCTCGCCCGTGGAGATCGCGCTCGCCGTGCGCGCCGCCAGGACCGGCGGGGACGACGACAAGACCGCCTATCTCGAGGAGCTCATCGTGCGGCGCGAGCTCGCCATGAACCACGTCCACTACACGAAGGGCTACGAGTCCTACGCCCACGCGGTCCCCAAATGGGCGCGCAAGACCCTGGCCGAGCACGCCGACGATCCGCGTCCGCACACCTACACCGAGGCCGAACTCGCCGCGGGCGAGACCCACGACGTCCACTGGAACGCGGCCCAGGCCGAGATGCGCGAGACCGGCTACATGCACAACCACCTGCGCATGTACTGGGGCAAGAAGATCCTCGACTGGTCGCCCTCCCCCGAGGAAGGATTCAGGCGCACCCTGCGCCTCAACAACCGCTACTTCCTCGACGGCCGCGACGCCAATTCGTTCACCAACGTCGCCTGGGTCTACGGCCTGCACGACCGCCCCTGGGCCCGGCGCAAGGTCTTCGGGACCGTGCGCTACCAGAGCGAGAATTCCCTCCGGAAGTTCGACGCCAAGGCCTACCTGAAGACCGTCGCGGAGCTGTGCGCAGCGGAAGGCGTGAAGGCGTGATGCAAGGCGTGATTCGAGAGGGGTGATGCAAGGCGCGCCGGCGCCGGGTATGCGCCTTGCCTGAGGCGCCGTGCGCCGCAACGCCGGATCCCCCACCCATGCCGTCCCGTTCCCGCATCCGCCCCGCCATCACACGTTTGCGCAGTGGGGCCGTCGATGCCTTCGCGGTCTGGCGGCGGCGGCTGCTGTTCCTCCTCGGCGGCATCGGCGTCGGCCTCGCCGCCGTCTTGATGGCCAAGCTCGCCGATGCGGCGCAGGAGGGGTTCCGGATGATCCTGTCCCTGTCGCCCTGGATGGCCCTCGCGGTCACGCCCGTGGGGTTCGGCCTGTGCACCTACCTCGCCCGCACGGTGTTCCCGAATTCGCAGGGCTCGGGCATTCCCCAGGTGATCGCGGCGCGCCACACGGCGACGGCGTCCCTGCGGCGGGCCCTGGTCTCCCTGCGCACGGCCGCGGGCAAGATCGTCGTGATGGCGCTTGGGCTGCTGTTCGGCGCCTCCACGGGACGCGAGGGCCCGACCGTCCAGGTCGGCGCGGCGATCATGGCCGCCGTCGGCCACCTCACCCCCAATCGCCAGCCCGGTCTCATCCTCGCCGGTGGGGCCGCCGGGGTTGCCGCGGCCTTCAACACGCCCATCGCCGGCATCGTCTTCGGGATCGAGGAACTCGGACGCGCCTACGAGGCCCGGACCGGCGGACTGATCGTGGCGGCCATCGTGGCGGCCGGCCTCACCGCCCTGGCGATCACCGGCAACTACACCTATTTCGGCACCACCGACGCGGCCCTCCCGTTCGGCCCCGGCTGGATCGCCGTGCCGGTGATCGGCGTCCTCGGCGGGCTGACGGGCGGCGTGTTCGCCCGCGTCGTCATCCTGTTCGCCCGCGGATTGCCCGGGCGTCCCGGCGCCGTCATCGCGCGCCGGCCCATCGTGTTCGCGGTGGCCTGTGGCCTCGGTGTCGCCCTGTGCGGCCTCGCCTCGGGCGGCGCCGTCTACGGCACCGGCTACGAGGAGGCCCGCACCCTCCTCCATGGCGCCGGCGGCGGCGCCCTCGATTTCGCGCCCCTGAAGTTCCTCGCGACCCTGTTCTCGGCCATCAGCGGCATTCCGGGCGGCCTGTTCGCGCCCTCCCTCAGCGTCGGGGCCGGCCTCGGCGCCGTGTTCCAGGGCGCCTTCCCGGGGGTGCCCGTGGCGGCCCTCGTCCTCGTCGGCATGGTGGCCTACCTCACCGGCGTGCTCCAGGCGCCCATCACGGCCTTCGTCATCGTCACCGAGATGACCCAGGGCCACGCCCTGATGATCCCCCTCATGATCGCCGCCCTCATCAGCGACGCCGTCTCGAAATCCATCTGCCCGGAGGGGCTCTACCATGCCCTGGCCGCGGGCCTGCTGGCGCGGGCGGAGAACCGCCAGGCCGGCTGATGCGGCCCGACGGCCGGGCCGACCCCGGACGCCCGACCGAATCCGTGAGCTTGGCGGGAACGGAAGCGTGACCGCAGGGTTATCGCTCGTTCCCGCGTGCTGGAGTGCTGCGCATGACCCTGTTGAAATGGGCCCTCATCTGTTTCCTGATCTCCCTCGTGGCGGGTGGTCTCGGCTTCACCGGCATCGCCTCGGGCGCGGGCTCCCTGGCGCGCATCCTGTTCGGGCTGTTCCTCGTGGTGGCGATCGTCATCGTGGTCGTGGCCTTCGCCGTCGGGCAGGCGGTCTTCTGATCCCGTGGCGGGCGGCATGACCGGCGCGGCGCCGATGCGGGACCGGATCTGCCTCGTCACGGGCGCGACCTCCGGCATCGGCTTCGAGACGGCTCTCGGCCTCGCCCGAAGGGGCGCCCGGGTCGGCCTCGTCGGTCGCGATGCCGCCCGCACCCGTGACGCGGTCGGGACGATCCAGGCGGCGGTCCCGGGTGCACAGGTCGATGCCTTCGTGGCGGACCTCTCCGCACAGGCTGAGATCCGGCGTCTCGCCGGCGAAGTCCGGGCGCTTTATCCGCGCCTCGACGTGCTCGTGAACAACGCCGGCGCGATCTTCGACAGCCATCGGCTCACGGAGGACGGGATCGAGCGCACCTGGGCGCTCGATCATCTCGCCTATGTGTGCCTCACCCTCGAACTTCTCGACCTGCTGAAGGCGAGCGCGCCGTCGCGCATCGTCAACGTCGCCTCGGCGGCGCACACCCGCGGACGCATCGCCTTCGACGACATCGGCCATGCGCGCGGCTTCTCCGCCATGACGGTGTATTCCCAGGCCAAGCTCGGGAACGTGCTGTTCACCAAGGCCCTCGCCCGCCGCCTCGACGGCACGGGCGTGACGGTGAACGCCCTGCATCCCGGGGTCATCGCCAGCGGGTTCGCCGGCGGCACCGGGGGCTGGTTCGGCTTCGGCTGGCGCCTGATCCGCCCGTTCATGGCTTCGCCGGCCGACGGCGCGGCCACGTCGATCCACGTGGCGAGCGCACCGGAGCTCGCGGGTGTGACGGGACTCTACTTCGCGCGCTCGCGTCCGGTGGCGACCTCGCGCCGGGCCGCCGATCCCGATCTGCAGGAACGGATCTGGCACCTGAGCCTCGACCAGCTCGGTCTGCCTTCGACGGCCGCGTCATCCGGAGCGGCGGGGACCGGACCGGTCTGAATGCATTCCGCGCATACCCATCCCCCCATTCGGGGGCGTTGTAGGGTGCAGTGCAAAATGGCATCTCAGTCACATGCACCGCAGCGATGGCGTCGCTGCGGTGTGCCCTTCTTGGGCGTTTCCTCCCTAGACTTCGGGCCGCTCCCTCACCGGGGCGGCCTTTTTTCGTCTTCGGTGGAGCGGCTTCTAGCCTCCCGGCCCCCTGGCGACAAGCACAATGATGCGCCGGCCGCCGAAGGGGTGGTGTTTTGTTGCGCAATTCTTCGTGCGGACAGCCGATTCATGCTTCCGTGGGCACGAAGGCCCCCGACAGGGCCTCCGCGATGAGCGCCCGCGTCTCGGCCACGCCGTAGAGGGCGACGAACGAACCGAAGCGGGGGCCGCGCGCCTCGCCGAACAGCACGTTGTAGATGGTGGTGAACCAGGCCTGCGACACGCCGGGCCGTCCGTCCGGGCTCTTCGCCTTGCCCGAGAGGTCGGGAAAGTGCCGCCGCCCGACCTCGTACACGATGGCCTGGAGCCCTTCCGGATCGGTCGAGCCCTCATGCGCCGCCAGGGTCTCGGACAGGTCCGAGAGGGCGGCCGCTTCCGCCTCCGTCGCCGCCCGGTAGGTCTTCTGCGGCCGCACCACGTCCCGGAAATACGCGAGTGCGTGGCCGACCAGCCGGGCGAGGACCGGATGGGTCTGCGGGCCGACATCCGGATCGTAGCGGCGGATGAAGCCCCACAGCACTGCCGGATCTTCGGTGTTGGCCACCGCCGCGAGGTTGAGGAGCATGGCGAAGTTGAGCGCACCGCCCTTGCCGACCGCCTCGGCCGCCGGCGGCCGGCCGGCGTGCAGGTGCCAGACCGGGTTGCCGAGCTGCTGGGCCGGCTCCTGGCCAGGAAACTTCTCGAGGAAGCCGAGATAGTCGTCGACCTGGCGCGGGATCATCTCCACGAACAGGCGCTTGGCCTCGCGGGGCTTGTTGTACATGAACAGCGCCAGGCTGTCGGCGGTGCCGTAGACGAGCCAGTCGTCGATGGACAGGCCGTTGCCCTTCGACTTCGAGATCTTGCGGCCTTCACGATCGAGGAAGAGCTCGTAGTTGAAGCCCTCCGGCGGTTCGCCGCCGAGGGCGCGGGCGATCTCGCCCGACAGCTTCACCGAATCGATGAGATCCTTGCCGGCCATCTCGTAGTCGATGCCCAGCGCCACCCAGCGCATGGCCCAGTCGGGCTTCCATTGAAGCTTGGCATGGCCGCCGGTCACGGGGGTCTCGTAGGCCTCCCCCGTCTTCGGGTCGCGCCACACCAGAGTGCCGGCGCCAGACCGCACCTCGTCGATGGCCACCTGCATCACCTCCCCGGTCACAGGGTGGATCGGCAGGAACGGCGAGTAGCTCGCCGAGCGCTCGGCGCGCAGGGACGGCAGCATGATCGCCATCACGGCCTCGTAACGGTCGAGCACCGTCAGCAGGGCCGTGTCGAACAGGCCTTGCTTGTAGCATTCCGTGGCCGAGCGGAACTCGTAGTCGAAGCCGAACGCGTCGAGGAAGCGGCGCAGCTCGGCATTGTTGTGGGCGCCGAAGCTCTCGTGGGTGCCGAACGGGTCCGGCACCTTGGTCAGGGGCTGGTTGAGGGCCGCGATGAGCATCGGCTTGTTCGGCACGTTGTCCGGCACCTTGCGCAGGCCGTCCATGTCGTCCGAGAACGCGATGAGCCGCGTCGGCACGCTGTCCTTCGTCAGGACCCGGAAGGCGTGACGCACCATGGAGGTGCGGGCGACTTCGCCGAAGGTGCCGATATGCGGCAGGCCCGAGGGGCCGTAGCCGGTCTCGAACAGCACTTCGCTTTTTGGGTTTCGCTCGAGCCGTGCCAACAGCTTGCGCGCCTCCTCGAACGGCCACGCGGTGGCGGAGACGGCGGCCTCTATGAGGGCGGGGTCGAGGGCGAGCGGGGACGAAGTCGAGGACGACATGAGGCCGGGGTTCGGTTCCAGTGAGCGCCTTGGCGGAAGGGCGTCACCCTAAGCGGGATTGCGCCGGCAGGCCAACGCAATCCCGTCTTCGAACCCCTGAAGCATGCGGACCGGTTCCGGCGGCGGGCGTTTCAGCCGTTCTGCTGACGCGTGAGGCTGCTCGCGTCGCCGGACGTATCGGTCATGGGGCTCGTGGATCCGCTGACGTTGTCGCCGCCCGTGGCCGCGGCGCCCACGTCGTCGGCCAGGCGGTTGCCGACGTGGTCCTGATACTGCTCGGTCTGGACGTTCTTGCTGTCGAGGCCGCGCTCGTCGCTGTGCTGGGCCTTGTCGCGATTGCTCAAGACCATGTTTTCCGGGAGGATGCCCTCCGGGAGATCGGTCATCGCGCCCGTTCCGTAGCTCTTGCCTTGGGTGCCGGGCCCCATCTTGTGCTTGTTCGCGTTCGCCATGCTGCGCTCACTCTCTTATTCGGCTTCGCCCCGGGACGAATCCGCGCCGGGGCAGATCGCGTTGGGGGAACGATGTCAGTGCGACCGGGCGGGACTGTTGCCGTCCGCGTCGTGGGCGTGGTGACGGTCACGTTCTCCGCCGCCGCCCGAGACGTGGGACTTGGCATCGCTGGTCGGGCTGCCGGGATTCGAGCCGTCACGCGTCTCCGCTTGCGGCTTGCTCGCGTCCTGGTGACTGCTGCCGGGGCCGCCGTGATGCCGGTCGGCGGCAGGTGTCTTCTTCGAGGTGCTCATTACCGATCCTGCTGATGGCCTTGATGGGTGGTGTTCACCTTGGAATTGCCGGCCTGACCGATCGTGTCGGGGTTCCGGGTCTGACCCGAACCCTTGGGCCCGGTGGCGAGGGGGGCGTCGGGTGCGCTTCCGGGCCCCTTGTCGGACTGGTTGGCCGGGGGGACGGGCGGTGCCTTGGTGGTCATGCGGCCTCCTCTGGGCATCGAACGGGTGATGAGGACTCAACCGGACTGTCGCGCGCCGGTTCCGGATGCACTGGTCTTCGCGGTCGCGCCGCAAGACTTCGCGGCGAACGGCGAAGGACCGGCCCCGCTGGCGATGCATCGCCTTCCGACAAGGCTGTCATGGCGAAGCTATGGTCCGTTAGAAGTTGCGGACCTGATCGCGCCTTGTCGGGCGATGACGTAATGTCGGCCGGTGTGAGCTTGCTGTAAGTCGTCGTTTTGAGGTGCGATACGCATCGGATGCGCGCGATGCCCTTGGGATGCGCGCGATACCCTTGCCGGGAGCGAGTTCCCCGGGCAGAACGGTGCCGTTCGCGGAACGCTCTAGAACGGACTGACGGGGAAGAACCTGAGGTAGAGTTCGGCGTACTTGCCGTCGTCCCACACCCGTTGCAGGGCGTCGTCGAGGGCGCGGGCCAAGGCCGCGTCGTCGGGTCGGGTGACGAGGCCGATGCCCTCGCCGAAATAGCGGTTCTCGAGGTAGTCGCCGCCGACGAGGGCGCAGCACTGCGCCGATTCGATGCCGCCGACCCACAGGGCGAGGTTGAGGCCGTCGGCGAAGACGTACTCCACTTCGCCGCGCCGCAGGGCGCCCTCGGCGGCGGCGAGATCGTTGAAGTCGCGCGCCTCCGCCTTGGGGAAGAACGCCTTGAGGTAGGCCGCGTGGGCGCTGCCCGCGACCACGCCGACGCTGCGGCCGGCGAGGGCCGTGGCGGAGGGGACGGGCAGCGCCTTGTCCGTGCGCGCCGCGAACCGGCCCGGCCAGCGAAAGTACGGCCGGGTGGCCAGGAACCGCGCCCGCAGGGCCGGCGTGAGCGGGATGGCGGCGGCGACCACGTCGCCCTGCTTGTCGGCCAGCGCATCGAGCAGCGTGTCGAAGCGCCGGGCCTGGACCGTGCAGGTCAGGGCGAGTTTCTCGCAGACCGCGCGGGCGAGCTCCACCGAGAAGCCCGTGGGCGTGCCGTCCGGCCCGGGGAAGTGCAGGGGCGGGAACTCGTCGTCCGTGAGGAAGCGGACCGTGCGGCTCGTCTGGGGCGCGTCGATGCGCTCCTGGCGCGCGCGCGGGTTCCAGAAGTTCGGGATGGCGACCCCCTGTCCCGGCGCGGGAGGCGTCTGCGCGTCTGCGCGTCCCACCAGCAGGGCCATCGCCACGGCGAGGAGCGCCGGAGAAATCCAGCGCGTCCTTGACCTCAGGGTTGTATTCGTGGTGCGCTGGTTGTGCGCGGACGCGGTCTGGCTCACGCCGTCTCCCTAGCACGTTCTCGAGCCGCCGGGAGACGCTCCCGTTGTCGATCCTCGGTTTACCCTTCGTGTCGCAGGCCGGCGTCTCGCCCCTGCCGCCCGACCTCGCCTTCCTCCTGGATCACGGTGTCGATCCGGCAGCCCTGGCCAAGGCCGCCGACCGCGCCTGCGCCTGGGGCACCGACGGAGCCTCCGCCCTTCTCGCGTCGGGCACCGTCACGGAGGAGGCCTATTACCGGGCGCTCGCGGCCGAACTCGGCACCCCCTTCCTCGCCGGCGCGATCCCCCTGGGGCCCGGCGCACGCTACCCCGAGAGCGTGGTCGCCGGCGTCGCCCCCCTGCTGCCGGGCGCGCCGGCCGCCTTCGTCCTGGCGCCGCGCGGCGCCGCCATCGCGGAAGTGCTGGGCGGGCGCAGCCCCATGGGTCGGATGCCGGCGCTGACCACGCCGCGCGCCCTGCGCGAAGCCGTCTTCAGCGCCAACCCCGCCGGCATCGCCGCCGCCGCGGCGGATTCCCTTCAGGTCCACCGGCCCGACTGGGCGCTGAAGGCCCGTCCCATGGGACCGACCCTCGCCATCGCCGGCCTGATCGCCGGACTCGCGGTGGTCGCCATGGTCGAACTTCCGCCCACCCTGGTCGTGGGCCTCTGGACCGCCGTCCAACTCGTGCTCCTCGCCATGGTGACCCTGCGGGTCGCCGCCGTCAGCGTCGAGGCGGAGGGCGTGGCGGCGGACGCGTGCCTGGCCGATGCCGACCTCCCCGTCTACACGGTGTTCGTCGCCCTCCACCGGGAGGCGACCGTGGTCCCACGCCTCACCGCGGCCCTCTCGGCCTTCGACTATCCGGCGGCCAAGCTCGACATCAAGTTCGTGATCGAGGCGCACGATGCCGAGACGGCCGCTGCCCTCGCCGCCGCAGCCCTGCCGCCCGGGGCGGAGATCGTGGTGGTGCCGCCCGGCCTGCCGCGCACGAAGCCGCGTGCCCTCAACTGCGCCCTGCCCCTCGCCCGCGGCGCCTGCCTCGTGGTCTACGACGCCGAGGACGTGCCCGATCCGGGCCAGCTCCGCGCCGCCGCCGCGCTGTTCGCCCGCAGCGACCCGAGGACGGCCTGTCTCCAGGGGCGCCTCGTCATCGACAACCAGCGCGACGGCCCGCTGCCGAAATGCTTCGCCCTCGAATACGCCGCCCTGTTCGATGTACTGATCCCGGCGCTCGCCGCCTGGAACGTCCCGATTCCGCTCGGGGGCACGTCGACGCATTTCCGGACCCACATCCTCCGGGCCGTCCACGGCTGGGATGCGTGGAATGTCACCGAGGATGCCGATCTGGGCTTGCGCCTCGCGCGGGCGGGCTACCGGGTCGGCGACCTGCCGAGCAGCACCTTCGAGGAGGCTCCGGCGCGGCCCGGCGCATGGCTGCACCAGCGCGCCCGCTGGATGAAGGGCTTCATCCAGACGAGCTTCACCCACGGCCGTCAGCCGCGCGAGACGTTCCGCCAGCTCGGGGCGTTCGGGACCCTGGCCGCCATCGCCCTGGTGCCCGGCACCGTCGTCTGCGCCCTCGCCTACCCGTTCCTGATGGGGCACGCCGCCTACCGGTTCGTGTTCGCCGGGGTCGAACCCGTCGCGGGGTTCTGGAGCAACCTGCCCACCGGCACGGCGGTCACGGTGTTCGTGTCCGGCCTCCTTGCCATGCTGCTGCCGGCCGCCCTCGGCTGCGTGCGCCGGGGCTGGTGGGACCTCCTGCCCTACGTGCCCCTGATGCCGGCCTACTTCCTCCTCGTCAGCGCCGGTGCCTGGCTCGGGCTCGTCGAACTCGTCCTCGCCCCCGACCGCTGGAACAAGACCGAGCACGGCCTGTCGCGCAGCTCCCGCAGCGGGGCGCTGCATCGAACCTGACCCTCAGCCCCAAAAGTGAACGCCGGTTTTCGGGAGAAGCCGATGCGGAGACAGAGCGCTCACAGCATCTTGGCGAGGTCGGCGGCGGCGGCCTCGGGCGGCTTGGTCAGGTTGAGGGCGTTGAGGAAGCGGTTCTGGCCATCCATTACGTAGACCAGGGCCGTGTGCTCCATGGTGTAGTCGCCGTCCTTGGTCGGCACCTTGCGGACATAGGCGCGGTAGCCCTTCACCGCCGCGGCGATCTCCTCCGGCGTGCCCGTCAGTCCGACGATGCGCGGGTCGAAGCTCGCCAGATAGGCTTTCAGGGCAGCGGGCGTGTCGCGCTCGGGGTCGACGGCGATGAACAGGGCCTTGGTGTCCTGGCCCTTCGGTCCCAGTGCACGGAGCACGTCGCCGATCTGCTGCAGGGTCGTCGGGCACACGTCCGGACAATGGGTGAAGCCGAAGAACACGAGATGGGTCCGGCCGGTGAAATCACGCTCGGTGACGCGGCGCCCGTTCTGATCCGTGAGGGTGAACGGTCCGCCGACGGTGCTGGTGGCGACGACGTTGGCCTGGGGCACCAGAACGAACACGGCGGCGACGCCCAGGGCGACGAGGCCGACGGCGAAAAAGATGAGCGGCAGAGCGCGACGCATGGGACACCTTGGCGGGGGATTCTCTGGGCGACCCTCGAGACCGATCCGGAACCCGAAGCCGCGAATCCCGAATCCGGAATTCTCAGGTCTGCAAGACCACGCGACCGGGATTCGGGCAACCGGCCCCGGCGTCGCGCGCGATATGAACGGGCTCGCTCCGGTCCCGACGCCGCGGATCTCCACAGGGTCACCACCGGAGCAGAAGGGCCCTGTGGGCGATGGTTCTTGGGGACGATGGGTTCTCGGGGACGATAGCTTCTTGGGTCGCGGTGCTTCACGTCTCCGCTGGCGGGGACTTCGCGATCATGGGGAATGCGGTTCGGAGCCCGATACGTTCGCCGTGGCCGAACTGAACGCCGCGCCGCAACTGGGCGCCCGTCAGATCGCGAGCTTGTCCGGCTCGGCCATCGCGGGGGCGGCCTGCGCACTCGTCCGACGCAGCGCCTCGCCGACCATGAGGAGCGCCGGCCCCTCGTGGCCCAAGGCCTCGACGCGGTCGGCGATGTCGATGGCGCTGGCCTCCACCACCTGTTGGTTCGGCCGGGTGGCGTTGAAGACGAGGAGCGCCGGGGTCCCGGGGGCGAGGCCCTCGGTCATGGCGCGCTCCAGCAGCACGCGCAGGGTCTTCTTCGGCATGTAGACCACGGTGGTCACGCTCGGATCGGCGAGGGCGCCCCAGTTCAGGTCCTCGGGCAGCGCCCCGCGCCGGTCGTGGCCGGTGACGTATTGCAGGCGCCGCGCCGCGTCGCGGTTGGTGAGCGAGACGCAGAGGGAGGCCGCGGCCCCCTGGGCCGCCGAGACGCCGGGCACGATGGAAACGGGGATGCCGGCCTCGCGGCAGGCGTCGATCTCCTCGCCGGCCCGACCGAACACCAGGGGGTCGCCGGATTTCAGGCGCACCACCTGCTTGCCGGACTTGGCGAGCTGCACCATCAGGGCGTTGATGTCGTCTTGGCGGCAGGAGGGGCCGTGCCCGGTCTTGCCCACCAGCATGGTGCGGGCCTCGCGGCGCGCGTAGTCGAGGATCTCGGGCGCCACGAGGTCGTCGTAGAGGATCACGTCGGCATTGCGCAGCGCCCTGAGCGCCTTGAGGGTGAGGAGTTCGGCGTCGCCCGGTCCGGCACCCACGAGGGTGACGGCGCCGCCCTTCGGCGCGGCCTCGGTCTCGCCCAGCAACTCGGCGAGATCGGTTGCGGTCGGCGCCCGGTCCGGCTCGGCGAAGGCGCGGTCGGTGAACCGCTCCCAGAAGGCGCGGCGGTCCGAAAAACCGTGGAAGCGGCCGGTGACCTCCTCGCGCCAGTCGCGGGCGGCGCCGATCCAGGCCTTGAAGCCGCGCGGCAGCATGCCCTCGATGCGGGCGCGTACGGTCTGGCCGAAGACCGGGGCGGCGCCCTCCGTCGAGATGCCCACCACCATGGGCGAGCGGTTGACGATGGCGCCGAACTTCACGTCGCAGAGATGCGGGCGGTCGACGGCGTTGACGATGGCGCCGGCCCGGCGTCCGGCGGCGACGAAGGCGATGCAGTCGGCCTCGTCCTCCATGGCGCCGATGACGAAGGCCGCGCCCTGGAGGTCGGCCTCCGCCCACTGACGCGCGTGCAGGGTGACGGAGCCGGCGACGATCTCGCCCGGCACGGCGCGGAGTTCCTCGCTCGACTCGGGGGCGTAGACGTCCACGTCCGCCCCGGCGGCGGCCAGCAGCTTCACCTTCCAGGGCGCGCCGCCGTTGGAGCCGGCCAGCACCGCGCGTTTGCCCTGCAACGGCACGAAGACCGGCAGGACGGCCAGGGGCTCGAGGCCGGCGGCATTGGCGCCGCGGGCGGATTCGGGACTGGCGGGGCGGGTTTCGCGGGGCTGGCGAGGTGTGCTCATGGATCTCGGATCGGGGTCCTTCGTACCCACAAAGTGAGCCTATGCTGCGTTGCGCGCAAGCGCCTGCGGCAGCAGCTTGCGGATCTCGGGGATGCACGAGCCGCAATTCGTCCCGGCCTTGCAGGCGACGCCGACGGCTTCGACGGAGCCGGCGCCGGCCGCGATCACGCCCGTGATCACGTCGAGGCCGACGCCGTGGCAGGCGCAGATCGTCGGACCGGCCGAGGCCGTCTCGGCCCGGCCCGACAGCAGGGCGCGGCGGGCGGCGGGCTCGATCTCCTCGGCGGCGAAGTACGCCTTGGCCGCCTCCCAGCTCGGTCGGGCCTCGCTCGGGGCGAGCGCCAGGCAGGCGACCAAGCGAACTCCGTCATAGACGGCGCAGCGGTAATGCCCCCGCGCGTGGTCGGCGTACTCGGCGAGTTCCAGGCCCTGGAACAGGCCGCGCATCATCAGGGCGACGGCGCGCGAGCTCTCCTGGGTGGCGAAGTGCAGGCCGGACCCGCCCTCCACCGTGGCGCGCGCCCACCACCAGCCGGCGGGCGGGGTATGCGCCTCGCGGGTGAGCAGGAAGCCGCGATTGCGGTAGGGCGCTGGGCTCAACGCGGCCGGCGTCGCCTTGAGTTCGGGCTGGCCCGAGACCGGGTCCGGCACGCCGAGCACCAGGGCGCCGACGCGGGCATCCGACGCGGTGGCGTCGCTCCAATGGAAGGCGGCGAAGAGATCGCCCCGGCGCACGCCCTCGGTGACCATCGCCTCGAGGATCGCAGTGCCGTGGGGCGTGGAGACGCGGGCGAGATCGCCCTCCGCGACGCCGAGCCGCGCGGCGTCGTCGGGGTGGATCTCGACGAAGGGCACGGCGCGGTGGGCCGAGAGGCGCTGGCTCTTTCCCGTGCGCGTCATGGTGTGCCAGTGGTCGCGCACCCGGCCGGTGTTGAGGACGAAGGGGTGTTCCTCCGTGACGGGCTGGGCCAGGGCGGGCGCCTGCACGGCGACGAAGCGGGCACGCTTGTCGAAGGTGTAGAACTGGCCGTCGGCGAACAGGCGGGCCCGGCCCTTGCCGCGCTTCGGCAGGGGCCATTGCAGGGGGGGCGTTCCCGCATAGGTCGCATCGGGCATGTCCGCGAGGGCGCCGATGTCGAAATCGCGGGTGCCGTTGTTCTCGTAGGCCGACAGGGCCGCGTGCTCGCGGAAGATCGCGGCCGCGTTGGGATAGGCGAAGGCCTCGCCGTGGCCGAGGCGCTTGGCCACGTCCGCGATGATCTGCCAGTCGGCCCGCGCCTCGCCGGGCGCCTTGAGGAAAGCGCGCTGGCGCGAGACCCGGCGCTCGGAATTCGTCACCGTGCCGTCCTTCTCGCCCCAGGCCAAGGCTGGCAGCAGCACGGTCTTCTTCCCCGTCGCGCGGGCGGTGTCGCTGTCGGCCACGGCCTCGGAAACCACGTAGAGGTCGAGGCCCTTCAGGCTCTCGCGGATGGCGTCGGCCCGGGGCATGGAGACGACGGGATTGGTGCCCATCACCCACAGGGCCTTGATCTTGCCGCGCGCCACCGCCTCGAACAGGGCCACCGCCTTCATGCCCTCGCCGGTGATGATGTTGGGCGCCTTCCAGAACCGGCGGACGCGGTCCACCTCCTCGGGGGCGAAGTGCATGTGGGCGGCGAGCATGTTCGCGAGCCCTCCGACCTCGCGCCCGCCCATGGCGTTGGGCTGGCCGGTGAGGGAGAACGGCCCCGCGCCGGGCCGACCGATGCGGCCGGTGGCGAGATGGCAGTTGATGATGGCGTTGCCCTTGTCGGTGCCCTGCGCCGACTGGTTCGCCCCTTGCGAAAAGGCCGTGACCACGCGCTTCGTGCCGGCGAACAGGGCGAAGAACCGGGCGACATCGGCCTCGGCGAGGCCCGTCGCGGCGGCGGTGGCGGCGACGCTCGGGGCGATGGCGGCGGCGCGCTCCAGGGCGCCGTCGAAGCCGCTGGTATGGTTGGCGACGTAGGCCGCATCGACGGCGCCGGTGGCGGCGAGATGCACGAGCAGGCCCGAGAACAGGGCGGTGTCGGAGCCGGGCGCGAGGCCGAGGAACAGGTCGGCCTCCTCCCCCGTCTGGGTGCGGCGGGGATCGACCACCACGAGCTTGGTGCCGCGCTTGGCGCGTGCGTCGATCATCCGGCGGAACAGGATCGGGTGGCACCAGGCGGTGTTGGAGCCGACGAGCACGATGACGTCGGCCTCGTCGAGGTCCTCGTAGCAGCCCGGCACGGTGTCCGAGCCGAAGGCGCGCCGATGGGCGGCCACGGCGCTCGACATGCACAGGCGCGAGTTGGTGTCGACGTGGGGGGTGCCGAGGAAGCCCTTCGCGAGCTTGTTGGCGACGTAGTAATCCTCCGTGAGGAGCTGGCCCGACAGGTAGAAGGCGATGGACTCCGGCCCGTGCTGCGCGGCGATCTTCTGCAGGGACCCCGCGACGGTGCCGAGCGCCGATTCCCAGCTCGCGCGCGCGCCGTCGACCTGCGGATGGAGCAGGCGGCCGTCCAGGGAGACGGTCTCGCCCAAAGCCGAGCCCTTGGAGCAGAGGCGGCCGAAATTGGCCGGATGCGCGGTGTCCCCGGCGATGCCGACCCCGCCCTGCCCGTCCGGCGTCGCGAGTACGCCGCAGCCGACGCCGCAATACGGGCAGGTGGTTTTGACGGGGGCGGGCGCCTGGACGTGCGCGTTCATGGCGTGATCCTCGGCGGGGTTTTTTGTCAGCATGGATGGGAGCAAGAGTCGGGCCTGAAGCGCCGGCCAGCCCTCCTCCCCCTTGTGGGGAGGAGTTGGAGGTGGGGGGGGCGGGTGCCCCTCATGCTGCGGGGTCTGGCGGAACCGCCCCCACTCCTAACCTCTCCCGACAAGGGGGAGAGGGACGCGCCCGTTCTGAAGAGCGCCAGATATGCGGAGTTCGATAGCCCACGGCGCCGGGAGGGTTTTGCCTCTCAGTACACGTCGGCCTGATACCGCCCGGTCTTCTTCAGATGGGCGAGGTAGGCCACGGCCTCGTCGGGGTTCTTGCCCCCGTGTTGGCCGGCCACGTCGATGATCGCCCGCTCCACATCCTTGGCCATGCGCTTGGCGTCGCCGCAGACGTAGAAATGGGCACCGCCCTCGAACCACTTCCAGAGTTCGGCGCCGTTCTCGCGCATGCGGTCCTGCACGTAGGTCTTTTCGCCGCCGTCGCGGGACCAGGCCAGGGACAGGCGGGTGAGCAGCTTCTTGTCCTTCAGGGCGTTGAGTTCGTCCCTGTAGAAGAAGTCGCTCGCTTGGCGTTGGTGGCCGTAGAACAGCCAGTTGCGGCCCGGCGCCTGCGTGGCGTCGCGCTCGCGCAGGAAGGCGCGGAACGGCGCGATGCCGGTGCCGGGGCCGACCATGATCACGTCCTTCGACAGGTCGTCGGGCAGGGCGAAGCCGTGCGCCTTCTGGAGGTAGACCTTGACCTTCATGCCCTCGGGGATGCGCTCGCCGAGATGGGTCGAGGCCACGCCCAGCCGCAGGCGCGAGCGGTGGCTGTAGCGGACCGCGTCCACCGTGAGGGAGACCCGGCCGGGATCGGCCTTCGGCGAGGACGAGATCGAGTAGAGCCGGGGCTGCAACTCGTCGAGGGCTTCGAGGAACACCTCGGCGTCGGGCCGCGCGCCGGGGAACTTGTGGAGCGCGCCGAGCACGTCGAGATGGGCGGCGTCGCCGTCCGGATCCTCGCCGGCGGCGAGCGCCTGGGTCTTCTTGCGCGCCTCGCCCGAGGTGAGGAGGGAGAGGAGCTGGTAGAGCCCGTCGGGCGCGCCGCCCAGCGCATAGTCCGTGAGCAGGCAATCCCGCAGGGTCTTGCGTCCGATCCTGCGCTCGGGACGGGCCCCGAGCTCGGCGATGACCGCGTCGACCAGGGCCGGGGCGTTGGCGGGAAACAGCCCGAGGGAGTCGCCGACCACGTACTCGATGGGCGTGTCGGTCAGATCGATCTCGACGTGCCAGGTTTCCTTCTCGCCCCCAGGCGCGTTCAAGCGGAGCCGAGACAGGAACGTCGCCTCCACGGGGTTCTCGCGGCAGAAGCCGAGGGGGCCGAGGGTCGGTTCGGCCTTGGGCGCGGTGTCGCCGGCGGTCTTCGGGGCGGCCCCGCCGCCGGCGCCGAACTCCTCGTCGAGCTTCTTCAGCATCCGGAGCGTGTCCTTGCCGCCGGGCTGGCACAGGTTCAGGCGCTCCTCGCTCTTGAGGAAGATGGCGTTGGCGTAGTCGGCGCAGTTGTAGCCGCACTGGCCGCAATCCTGCTGCGCCATGGCGGCCATGAGCTTCTGCGCCTCGGGCCGTTCACGCGCGAGCTCCATCCGGTCGGGCAGGGGCATCGACGGGTCGTGCCACGGCGCGTCGTCGTTGTCGGCGAGCTTTTGGCCGCCGCCCATGTCGCCGGGGGCCAGCGCCGTGGCGCCCTCGACGGCGGGGCCCAGAAGGGCGGCGAAGTAGCCCGACAGCCACGAGCGCTGGTCGGGGTTGAACGGGGCGTTCTCGGGGATGAGAACCAGCGGGGGCGTGACGTGCTCGCTCATGCGGCTGCCTTCAGGACGGGTTGCTCTTCGGCACTGTGGCGCAGGGATTCGGGACCGGTGCGCAGGGTGAAGGCCTGGAAGCTCTCCTGCGGGCCCTCGCGGCTGCCGAGGTAGCTGCGTAGGAGCGCCTCGATCCGGGCCGGGCAATCCTCGGCCTTCACGGCCTTCCAGATCTCCGTGCCGATCTTCGGGCTGTCGCCGAAGCCGCCGCCGACGACGATGTCGTAGCCCTCGACGGTGTCGCCCTCCTCCGAGACCACCACCTTGGCGCCGATGAGCCCGATGTCGCCGATGTAGTGCTGGGCGCAGCTATGGTGGCAGCCCGTGAGGTGCACGTTCACCGGCACGTCGAGTTCCTTGAGGTTGGCCTCGATGTAATCGGCGATGACGAGGGCGTGGCCCTTGGTGTCCGAGGCGGCGAACTTGCAGCCCCGGTTGCCCGTGCAGGCGACGAGACCGGCGCGGATGCTCGACGCCTCCGTGGTGAGGCCCAAGGCGGCGACCCGTGCCTGGACCTCGGCCACCTTCGCGTCGGGAACCCCGGAAAACAGGAAGTTCTGCCAGACGGTCATGCGGATGGCGCCGTCGCCGCATTCGGTCGCGATGCTGGCCAGATCCCGCATCTGGTCGGTGGTGAGCTTGCCGACGGGCAGGATCACGCCGATCCAGTTGAGGCCGGGCTGCACCTGGGCGTGCACGCCCACATGTGCGAAGCGGTCCATGGGGCCGCGCGGGGCGACATGGGCGGGATCGACGCGGTCGAGTTTGCGGCCGAGTTCGTCTTCGACGGCGGCGAGGTACTTGTCGAAGCCCCAGGCGTCGAGGACGTACTTCATCCGGCTCTTGTTGCGGTTGGTCCGGTCGCCGTTCTTGATGAAGACCCGCAGGATGGCGTCCGCCAACCGGTTGCAATCCTCGGGCTTCAGCACGACGCCGGTGTCGCGGGCGAGATCGCGGTGGCCCGAGATGCCGCCGAGCACGAGGCGCATCCAGATGCCGGGCGCCACGGCGGCGCCGTCGAGAACCCGGATGGCCTGGAAGCCGATGTCGTTGGTCTCCTCCAGCACCGGCATGACCCCGCCGCCGTCGAAGGCGACGTTGAACTTGCGCGGCAGGCCGAACAGCGAGCGGTCGTTGAGGATGTGGTTGTGCCAGGATTTGGCCAGCGGCCGGGTGTCGAGCAGTTCCTGGGCGTCGATGCCGGCGACCGGCGAGCCGGTGACGTTGCGGATGTTGTCGGCGCCCGCGCCGCGCGCGGTCAGGCCGAGGTCGATGAGGCCGTCGAGGAAGGGCTGGCCGTGCTCGGGCGTGATCTCGCGGACCTGGAGGTTCGCCCGGGTGGTGACGTGGCTGTAGCCGCCGCCATGGGCGTCGGCGAGATCCGCGATACCGGCGAACTGCCAGTGCTGCAGGATGCCGTTGGGGATGCGCAGGCGGCACATGTAGGAGTTCTGGGTCGGTGCCACCCAGAACAGGCCGTGATAGCGCCAGCGGAAATTGTCCTCCGGTTTCGGGGCCTTGCCGGTGGCGGCCTCCGCGATGAGGCGGTTGTGGCCGTCGAAGGCGTTCTCGGCGCGCTTCCACTTCTCCTGGTCGCAGAGCTTGCCGCCGGCCTTCACCGTGGCGTCCTGGGCCTTGATGTGGATGGCGTCGGGCCCAGTGGGTTCGGCCGGGGGGGCGCTTGCCTGCCCGAGGGCGAGGCCGCCGGTGAGGCGGGCCGCGGAGATGCCGGAGGCGAAACCTTCGAGGTAGCGCTTCTGCTCGGCGTTGAAATCGTCAGCCATGAAAGCCTCCGTCAGGCTGCGAGGGGTTGGGGGGCGGTTCGCCCGAACATCAGGTCGTCGCGATGCGCCGCGACGGAGGCGCCGGTGCGGATGAGGTCCTTGCACCAGCCCTGCTCGGCGATGTCGCCGACGAACACGGCGCCGAGCAGCCGGTCGTCGGCGACGATGAGCTTGCGGTAGAGCCCGAGGCCGGGATCGCTCATGAGGATCGTCTCGGAGCCCTCCGGCGCCTCGATGGCGCCGGCCGAGAACACCGGCAGGCCCGAGACCTTGAGGCTGGTGGCGAGCGACGTGCCCGTATAGGCCGCCTCCTCGCCGACGAGGTGGCGGCTCAAGGTCTCGGCCTGCTCGTAGGCGGGCTCGACGAGGCCGTAGACTTGGCCGCGATGCTCGGCGCATTCGCCGAGCGCGAAGATGCGGGGATCGGACGACTGCATCCGGTCGTCGACCTTGATGCCGCGGCCCACCGCGATCCCGGCATTCTGGGCCAGGGCCACGTTGGGGCGCACCCCCACGGACATCACCACGAGGTCGGCGGGCAGCACGGTGCCGTCCGATAGGATCAGGCGCTCGACTTTTCCGTCACCCTCGACGGTGGCGGTGTCGGCCTTGAGCAGCACCTTGACGCCCCGCGCCTCCATGGCGCGCTTCACCAGGCCGGCGGCGGCGTGATCGAGCTGGCGCTCCATCAGCCGGTCCATGACGTGGAGAAGCGTTGTGTCGACGCCCAGGCGCGCGAGGCCGACGGCGGCCTCGAGCCCCAGGAGGCCGCCGCCGATGACGATGGCGCGGGCGTGCTCCACGGCCGCCTTGCGGATGGCCGTCACGTCCGCGAGATCGCGGAACGTGAGGACGCCGGGCAGGTCCATGCCGGGCTTCGGCAGCCGGATCGGCACGGAGCCGACCGCGAGCACGAGCCTGTCGAAGGGCAGGACGTGGGTCTCGCCCACCATCACGAGGCCGTTCTCGCGGTCGATCTCGGTGACCGGCGCGCCCGTGATGAGGCGGATGCCGTGGCTCTCGTACCAGTCGAGGCCCCGGAACGCGCAACCGGCCTCGTCGACCTCGCCGCCCAGCAGCGACGACAGCAGGACACGGTTGTAGGCCGCCTGCGGTTCGGCGCCGACGACGCAGACGTCGTAGCGCCCCGGCGCGCGCTCGGTGAGGCGCTCCAGAAACCGCAACGACGCCATGCCGTTGCCGATGACGACCAGCCGATCCTTCATCGCCGCGTCTCAGGCCGCCATGGCCGGCTTGGCGTGCCGGGCATAGAGGAACTCGAGGACGGCGGCGCGGGCGTGGGTGTAGGTGGCGTCCTCCACGAGATCGAGGCGGCGACGCGGCCGCTCGAGATCGACGGTGAGGATCTCGCCCACCGTGGCGGAGGGGCCGTTGGTCATCATCACGATGCGGTCCGAGAGCAGCACCGCCTCGTCGACATCGTGGGTGATCATGATCACGGCGTTCTTCAGCCGCGCATGGATGTCCATGAGCGAGTCCTGGAGATGCGCCCGGGTGAGCGCGTCCAGCGCCCCGAACGGTTCGTCGAGGAGCAGGACCTTCGGCTCCATGGCCAGCGCCCGGGCGATGCCGACGCGCTGCTTCATGCCGCCCGAGATCTCGCTCGGGCGCCGGTCGGCGGCGTGGGTCATGTTCACCAGCGCCAGGTTGTGGTCGATCCAGGCCCCACGCTCGGCCCGCGATTTCTTGCCCTTGAACACCTTGTCGACGGCGAGCGCCACGTTCTCCCGCACCGTGAGCCAGGGCAGGAGAGAGTGGTTCTGGAACACCACGGCGCGGTCGGGGCCGGGGCTGTTCACTTCCTTGTCCTCGAGCAGCACGCCGCCGGTCGAGGCCTTGAGCAGGCCGGCGACGATGTTGAGCACCGTCGACTTGCCGCAGCCGGAATGGCCGATGAGCGAGACGAACTCGCCCTTGTCGATCTTCACGCTGACGTCGCGGAGCACCTCGTTGGTGCGGCCGCCGCGGGTGAAGGAGATGCCGACGTTCTCGATGCTGAGATAGGTCATGGGATGATCCTCAGGCCGTCGCGGTGCCGCGGGTGACGAGATTGCCGACGAAGGCGACGAAGCGGTCGAGGATGAAGCCGATGATGCCGACATAGACGAGGGCGACGATGATCTCGGAGATGTGGGAGGAGTTCCACGCGTCCCAGATGAAGAAGCCGATGCCGACGCCGCCGATGAGCATCTCGGCCGCCACGATGGCGAGCCAGGACAGGCCGACGCCGATGCGCAGGCCGGTGAAGATGTACGGCGCCGCCGAGGGCAGCATGATCTTGGAGAAGAACTCCAGCGGGTTGAGGCGCAGCACCGCCGAGACGTTGCGGTAATCCTGCGGGATGTTGCGGATGCCGACCGCCGTGTTGATGATGATCGGCCAGATCGAGGTGATGAAGATCACGAAGATCGCCGACGGCTGGCCGTCCCGGAAGGCGGCGAGCGAGAGCGGCAGCCAGGCGAGCGGCGGGATCGTGCGCAGCACCTGGAAGATCGGGTCGAGGCCGCGCATGGCCCATTCCGACTGCCCGATCAGGGTACCGACGAGGATGCCCACCACGGTGGCGAGGGCGAAGCCCAGGGCCACGCGCTGGATGCTGGCGGAGATGTGCCAGAACAGCCCCTTGTCGGTGCCGCCGTTGTCGTAGAACGGGTGGGCGATGATGTCCCACGCCTCGGTGACGACGCGCGAGGGCGGCGGCAGGCCGGCGCCGGGGCGCGAGCACAGCAGCTCCCAGATCACCAGGAAGGCGATGAGCACCACCACGGGCGGGATCAGGTTTTTCGCGATGGTGTTCAGGGTGGCCATCGTGACGAACGGCGCGCGCTTGGGCTTGGCGGCCGCCTTCGCGACGGCGGGGCTGGCGGCGATGGTGGAGGTGTTGGCCATCACGCGGTCCTCTTGATGCCGAGGCTGGACAGGTAGGCGGCGGGATCGGCCGGATCGAAGACCTTGCCGTCGAAGAACGTTTCCTGGCCGCGCGACGTGGAGGTCGGGATCGCGGCGACGCCGAGGGCCTTGGCCGCCTCGCGCCAGATGTCCTCGCGGTTCACCTTGGCGATGAGGGCCTTGGTGTCGGTCTGCGCATCGAACTTGCCCCAGCGGATGTCCTCGGTGAGGAACCACAGGTCGTGGGACTGGTACGGGTAGGAGGCGTTGTCGGAGAAGAACTTCATGATGTGCGGGCTGTTCTCGACCATGCGGCCGTCGCCGTAATCGATGGTGCCCTTCATCCGGCCGGCGACGTCGGCCACCGGGATGTTGATCCACTGGCGCTTGGCCACGATGGCGGCGAACTCGTCCCGGTTCTCGGGCTTGTCGCACCACATCTGCGCTTCGAGCACCGCCATGGTCAGGGCTTTGGCGGCGTTCGGATGCTTCTCGACCCAGGAGGCCCGCATGGCGAAGGCCTTCTCGGGGTGGTCCTTCCAGAGTTCGCCGGTGGTGAGCGCCGAGTAGCCCAGGCCCTGCTGCACGAGCTGCGCGTTCCACGGCTCGCCGACGCAGAAGCAGTCCATGGTGCCGACCTTCATGTTCGCCACCATCTGGGGCGGCGGCACGACGATGGTCTCGATGTCCTTGTCGGGGTCGATGCCGCCGGCGGCCATCCAGTAGCGGATCCAGAGGTCGTGGGTACCGCCCGGGAAGGTCATGGCCGCCTTCACGGACTTGCCCGAGGCCTTCTTCTTCTCGACGGCCGCCTTGAACACCTTGGAATCGAGCCCGACCTTCTGGTCGAGGTATTCCTTGGCCACCGAGATGCACTGGCCGTTGACGTTGAGGCGCGCCAGGATCTGCATCGGCACCGGGACGTTGTTCTGCGTCACCCGGCCGGCGGTGATGAGGTAGGGCATCGGCGAGAGGATGTGGGCGCCGTCGATGCCGTTGCCCTCGGAGCCGAGCACGAGGTTGTCGCGGGTGGTGCCCCAGCTCGCCTGCTTCAGCACCTCCACGTCGGGCATGCCGTGCTTGGCGAAGTAGCCCTTCTCCTTGGCGACGAACAGCGGACCGGCATCGGTGAGGGCGATGAAGCCGAGCTTGGCTCCCTTCACCTCCGGGCCCGCCCCCTGCGCGAAGGCGCCGCCCGGGAAGGCCGTCCGGGCGAGTGCCGCCAGGGAGAGGGTCGCGGCGGCCCCCTTCAGGACGTTGCGCCGGCTGTTGCGAAAACCATCACTCATCGAAACCGGAATCCTCGCCAGGACTGCAAAGCGCCAAAACAGAAAGCCGCCGACCAAGCACATCCGTCGGACGCATAACGGTGCGTGCCTTGGGGAGACTCGGGTCAGCGGCTCTGCCGACGGATAAGGCCCGTCGTCGTTGACGGGCCTCCAGCTCCTAGCAGGAGGCGTGCCAGGATGAAGGGACGGCCTCCGTGCGTGCGTCCCGGCGATCCTGTCGGGGATCCTGCGCGCGACCTAAGCGGATGCCAGTTCTGGAATTTTTCGAGTTTGTCTCAGGCCCCTCCGTAATGGTCGGGCGAGACGGGCCCGAGCGCGACCCACGGCCTCACGAACCTGTGATTCCACGTGCCGGAACCATATCGTCCTCCGACTCGGTGGAGAGCCTCGCTCCCGCACTGCACAATCCGCGTGCAGAATGCCGGTGGCACGGGCATGTGCCCGCCCAGTGCGAGCCGCATCAATCCGGCAGAGCGGCGTCGTATAGATCCGGGCGATAGAGGGCGTGGGCGCGCTCGCTCACCTCGAGCGTGGCGACGATCTGGCCGGCCTCCGTCATTCGGTCGAGGAGCCAATCGACCTGGGCGGGCCTCGGCCGCTCGGCCGTCTCGCCGAACAGGACGAAGTCCGGCGCGTCCCGTCGCGTGCCGTCGGGATCCACCACCACCGTGCCGGCCAGGGCGCGGCGGACGAGGGCGGGCGCGATGGCGAGGTGGTCCGGCCGCGCGAGCAGGCGTGCGAGTTCCTCGTGGTTCTCGCGCCGCGCGCACCAGCGGCCGGCCCGACGCACCGCCCGCACCAGGGCTCCGCAGGTCGGCGCCGCGTAGGCGGGCAGGGCCAGCACCTTCTCGGGGCAGTCCGGTGCGAGCGCACAGCCGAAGGCCGCGATCCGGCCGTAGCCCTCCTCCACCGCGAGGCTGTTCCAGGGACTTCCCGCGCAGAAGCCGTCGATGTGGCCGTCCCGCAGGGCTTCGGCGATGCGCGGTGGCGGGATCACCACCATCCGCACCGTCCCATCGAGGTCGAGGCCGCCGCGCGCGGCGAACAGGCGGAGCTGATAGGTGTGGCTCGAGAACGGATGCACGGTGCCGAGGGTCAACGGAGCCCCCTCCCGCGCGCGCGCGCGGGCCACCCCGGCGAAGGCCGTGGCCACCGTGTCGAGGCCCTCGTCCCCCGGTCCGTCGCGCATCATGGCGGCCCAGAGCGGCCGCGACACCGTGATGGCGTTGCCGTTGAGGTTGAGGGCGAGGGGCACGGCGAGGCGCGTCTCGGGTCCGCTGATCCCGAGGCTGCTGGCCAGGGCCAGGGGCGCCAGCATGTGGGCGCCGTCGAGGTGGCCGAGGGCCAGCCTGTCGCGCAGGGTCGCCCACGAGGGCTCGCGGACGAGATCCACCGCCAGCCCCTCGGCCGCGGTGAACCCGCGCTCCACGGCGACGATGAGCGCCGCCGCATCGACGAGGGGCACGTATCCGAGAGCGAGTCTCATCTGACCACGGCTCTCATCCGAGCAGATCCGCCGCCGTGACGATGGCGCGGGCGATGTCGGCGATCTTGCGCTTCTCGTTCATGGCTTTCCGCCGCATCAGCCGGTAGGCCTCCTCCTCGGGGAGGCCCTTGGCCGTCATCAGGATGCCCTTGGCCCGCTCGATGAGCTTGCGGTCGGCGAGTTCGCCCCGCGCCTCCAGCAGTTCGCGCTGCAGCCGCGCGAAGGCGTTGAACCGCAGGATCGCGACATCGAGGATCGAGCGGATGCGCTGCGGGTGCAGGCCGTCGACCACGTAGGCCGAGATGCCCGCATCCACCGCCGCCTGCATCATCGGCACGTCCGAGCGGTCGACGAACATCGCCACCGGCCGCTCGACGTGGCGCGACAGGCCGGACATCTGCTCGAGGATGTCGCGGCTCGGGCTCTCGACATGGATCACCACCACGTCGGGGTTCAGGGCGGCGACGCGGGCGGGAAGATCGGCGGTGTCGGGCAGGATCACCACGCGGGCGATGCCGGCCGCCGCCAGACCCTCTTCGAGGATCGCCGCGCGCGCCGGGCTCGGGTCGATCACGGCCACGGTGAGGGACGGCTCGGTCATCGGTGTCCGAAAGCGGGGCTGGGTGTCCGAAGCGAAGGGCGCGGGGTCCGACATTGGGGGAAGGCCGCCCTTCCGCTGATCGCACGGCCTCACGATTCTCGGCAAGGCGAGGTTTTGGGCACGGGCGGTTCGTCGTGTCGGCAACGGCCTCGGCCCGAAGCAGCGGGGAGCGGGATGCATCGCGCCCGGCGTGGTTTACCTTTGCGAAAGGAAATAGCCCAGCTTCCGCCGTAAACGGCGCCGCTAATGGGGTTTCGAAGACGATGGATTGCGAGGACGCCGGCATGACGGAGCGAAGCCAGTGCGGGTGTGCCAATGACGGCCTCGCCATGGATGCGACCTCCGGCGTCACCCCGCCCCTGCTCCCCACCCTCGTCATGGCCCTCGTGCTCGGCGCGGCCTCGCTGTTCTGCCGCGAACCGGAGGTGCCCGCCCCGGCCCCCACGACCCTCGCGGCGCGGATCGCTTCGGCGCCCGCGACCCTGGTGTCCGAGGCCGTTCCCGCGACGCCCTTCGTGCCCGCCGCCCTCACCTTTCCGCGCCAGTTCCCCCTGATGGTGGCGGCGCACGTCGCCGCTCCGGTACAAGGCACCCCTCCGGTACAAGGCACCGTCGCGGCGCCCGCCGTCGCGCAGCACCGGCCCTCCGGGCCCCGTGTCGCCGCCCTGCGTCGGCCCGCCCCCGCCAAGGCCATTGCCGCCCCCGCTGCGGCGCAGCACGCCGATCCGGTCGGGACCGTGGCGCAGGCGGAGGTGCCCGTCGAGGCGGGCGGCCTCCTGCCCGATCTCGCCCTGCCCTTCGCCCCGGCGATCCGGGCCGTGGGCCGGGCTCGCGATTTCGTCGGCGTTCAGGGCGCTGCGGCGCGCACGCAGGCCTCTGCGCTGGGCGGCGCGGTGGTGGACTTCGTCGGGACCCTGCGCTGAACGCAGTCCGGTTTCACCCCGGTTTCGCCGCCCGGCTTCGGGCAATCGCCGAATGGACCCTGGACCCTGCCCCCTCGGGGGACTAGGTGGACGCCATCGATGGTGCGGCGCCACGCGGCGGGGCCCATCGAGAGGTGGCCGCGACGAGGGCGTGAATGGCGGGACGGATCGAGGATTACGCGCTCGTCGGTGACGGCCGCACCGCTGCCCTGATCGGGCGCGACGGCAGCGTCGACTGGCTGTGCTGGCCCCGGTTCGATTCCGCCGCCTGCTTCGCCGCCCTCCTGGGCACCGAGGATCACGGCTTCTGGAAGCTCGGCCCCGCCGACCCGGCGGCGAAGACCTCGCGGCAGTACCGGACCGGCAGCCTCGTCCTCGAGACCGAACACGAGACCGAGGCCGGATGCGTCCGGGTGACCGACTACATGCCGGCCAACGACGGCTCGCACCTCGTGCGCATCGTCGAGGGACTGCGCGGCGACGTCGCCATGCGGATGCATCTCGCCGTGCGGTTCGATTACGGCTTGGCCGTGCCGTGGGTGTCGCACAACGAGCTCGGGGACCTGCGCGCCATCTCGGGGCCGCACAAGGTGGTCCTGCGCACCCTCGTGTCGCTCCACGGCGAGGGCCAGACCACGGCGGCCGATTTCACCGTGGCGGCGGGCGAGAGCGTCGCCTTCACCTTGAGCTACGGCCCCTCCCACGAGGACGACCCCCCGCCGGTGCAGCCGCGCAAGGTGCTGTTCGAGACCGATCGCCACTGGCGCGACTGGTCGAACCGCTGCGCCCGCGGCACGCCGTGGGACGCCATGCTGCAGCGCTCGCTGCTGACCCTGAAGGCGCTGATCTACCATCCCACCGGCGGCATCGTCGCCGCGCCCACCACCTCCCTGCCGGAAGACCTCGGCGGCGTGCGCAACTGGGATTACCGGTTCTGCTGGCTCCGCGATTCCACCTTCACCCTCATCGCGATGATGGATGGCGGCTACCTCGACGAGGCCCGCGCCTGGCGCGACTGGCTCGTGCGGGCGGTGGCCGGCAACCCCGAGCAGGCCCACATCCTCTACGGCATCGCCGGCGAGCGCATGCTGCCGGAGATCGAACTCGACTGGTTGCCCGGCTACGAGAACTCGAAGCCCGTGCGCATCGGCAACGCGGCCGTCGAGCAGTTCCAACTCGATGTCTACGGCGAGATCTTCGACGCCCTTTATCAGGCGCGCCAGCGCGGCCTGCTCGGCGATGCCGATGGCTGGCGCGTCGGCCTGGCGCTCCTGCGCCACCTCGAGAAGGTCTGGAGCACGCCGGACGAGGGCATCTGGGAGGTGCGCGGCGGGCGTCGGCACTTCGTCCATTCCAAGGTGATGGCCTGGGTGGCCTTCGACCGGGCGATCCGCTCCCAGGAAGAGGGCGAAACCCGCCCAGGGGCGCCGGTGGAGCGCTGGCGCGAGATCCGCGACCAGATCCACGCCGAGGTCTGCGAGAAGGGCTTCGACACGGAGCTGAACAGCTTCGTGCAGTCCTACGGTTCGAAGCGCCTCGACGCGAGCCTGCTGCTCATCGCCCATATGGGGTTCCTGCCCCAGCACGATCCGCGCGTCGTCGGCACCGTCGAGGCCATCGGCCGGACCCTGATGCGCGACGGGTTCGTGCTGCGCTACGACACCGAGGACCAGACCACGGACGGCCTGCCGGGCGACGAGGGCGCCTTCCTGCCGTGCAGCTTCTGGTACGCCGACAACCTCATCGGGCTCGGCCGCTGCGAGGAAGCCAGGGCCCTGATCGAGAAACTCATCGGCGTCTGCAACGACGTCGGCCTCGTCTCGGAAGAGTACGACGTGAAGGCCAAGCGCCTCGTCGGCAACTTCCCACAGGCGTTCAGCCACGTCACATTGGTGAACACCATCCTGAACTACAGCCGCGCCAACGGGCCGGCCCGGGAACGCAGCGCGGGCGCGGAGGATGGAACCGGGTCCGAGGGGGCATGCTTCCAGGGGGACGAGGCCGGCGAGGCCAAGGTCGACCAACCCAAGGTCGACGAAATCAAGGCGGTCGAGATGTCGGCCTGACGGCCGGCACTATGGGAATCGAGGTGGGCGGGTCCGGCGTCGCGTCGGCGACCCCCCACGGGACGAGGGCCGGATCCGCGGCGCGGGCGGCCCAGGCGACACGAAGGAAGACGTGAGATCATGAGCGGAGCCGACACCAAGCCGAGCGAGGCCCTGAGCCCCATCGACAAGCTCAGCATCGATACCCTGCGCACCCTCGCCATCGATGCCGTGCAGAAGGCGAATTCCGGTCATGCCGGCGCCCCGATGGCGCTCGCGCCCGTGGCCTACACCCTGTGGAACCGGTACCTGCGCTACGATCCGGCGCATCCGCACTGGCCCAACCGCGACCGCTTCGTGCTCTCGGCGGGCCACGCCTCGATGCTGCTCTACGGCCTGCTGCATCTCGCCGGCGTCGCCCAGACCGACGGCGGCAACGAGCCGGCGGTGTCCCTCGACGACATCAAGAACTTCCGCCAGCTCGACAGCAAGACGCCGGGCCACCCGGAATACCACTTCACCACCGGCGTCGAGACCACCACCGGGCCGCTCGGCCAGGGGGTCGCCAATTCCGTCGGCATGGCCATGGGCGGGCGCTTCCTCGGCGAGACCCTGAACCGGCCCGACCTGCCGCTGTTCGACTTCAACGTCTACGCGATCTGCTCGGACGGCGACCTGATGGAGGGCGTCGCTTCCGAGGCCGCCTCCATCGCCGGGCACCTGCGCCTGTCGAACCTGTGCTGGATCTACGACAACAACACCATCACCATCGAGGGGCATACGGAACTGGCCTTCTCCGAGGAGGTCGCGACACGCTTCCTCGGCTACGGCTGGCAGGTGCTGCGGGTGGCCGACGCCAACGACGTCCACGCGATCTCGGGGGCCCTGGAGACCTTCCTCCAATCCAGCGACCGGCCGACGCTCATCGTCGTCAACTCGATCATCGGCTTCGGCGCCCCGAAGAAGCAGAACACCTCCAAGGCCCATTCCGACGCGCTGGGCGAGGAGGAGGCCCGGGGAGCCAAGCGCGCCTATGGCTGGCCCGAGGACGCGCAGTTCCTCGTGCCCGAGGGGGTGCGCGAAAACTTCCAGGCCGGCATCGGCGAGCGCGGCGCGGCGCTCTTCGCCGACTGGGAGCGGTTCATGGGGGAGGCCAAGGCCGCCGAGCCGGCGCTGGCCGAGGAGATCGACGCCCTGCACGCCGGCCGCCTGCCCGCGGGCTGGGACCGCGACATCCCGGTCTTCCCGGCCGACGCCAAGGGCATGGCGACGCGCGAATCGTCGGGCAAGGTCCTCAACGCGATCGCGAAGAACGTGCCCCACCTGCTCGGCGGTTCGGCCGATCTCGCCCCGTCCAACAAGACCAAGCTCGAATTCGAGGGCGCCGGCACCCTGACGCCGTTCGAGCCGGGCGGCCGCAACATCCATTTCGGCGTGCGCGAGCATGCGATGGGGTCCATCGTCAACGGCCTCGGCCTCGTCGGCCTGCGCGCCTACGGCGCCACCTTCCTGGTCTTCGCCGACTACATGCGCCCGCCCATCCGCCTCGCGGCCCTGATGGAGCTGCCGGTCTTCCACGTCTTCACCCACGATTCCATCGGGGTCGGCGAGGACGGGCCGACCCACCAGCCGGTGGAGCAGCTCCTCACCCTGCGGGCGATCCCGGGCCTCGTCACCCTGCGCCCGGCCGACGCCAACGAGGTCGCGGAAGCCTACCGGGTGATCATGGGCTTGAAGAACCAGCCGGCGGTGCTGGCCCTCTCCCGCCAGCCCCTGCCGACCCTCGACCGCTCGCAGTATGCGAGCGCCGCCGGAACCGCCAAGGGCGCCTACGTGCTCGCCGACTGTGAAGGCACGCCCGACGTGATCCTCATCGGCACCGGTTCCGAGGTGCAACTCTGCGTCGGCGCCTACGAGGCCCTCAAGGCCGAGGGCGTGAAGGCCCGCGTGGTCTCGATGCCTTCCTGGGACCTGTTCGAGCGCCAGGACGAGGCCTACCGCAACTCCGTCCTCATCCCGGACGTGCTGGCGCGGGTCGCCGTCGAGCAGGGCTCGGTCATCGGCTGGGACCGCTACGCCGGTTCCGCCGGCACGATCATCGGCATGCACACCTTCGGCTCCTCGGCGCCGATCAAGGACCTGCAGGCCAAGTTCGGCTTCACCCCCGAGAAGGTGCTTCAGGCCGCACGCGACCAGATCGCGCGGCACAAGAAGTAGGGTTCGGGGGTTTCTCGAAGGTGGGATGCGCTCCCCTCGTTGGAGGGGCGCGCATCCCGACACGATTGCTGAACGGCGCTCCCCCGCGTGAGCGCCACGCACCGCGACGGACGACGAGGAGTTTCCATGAATCCGCTCAAGGCTCTCTTCCCCGAACAGGGCCAGGCCGTGTGGCTCGACTTCGTCGCCCGCGGGTTCGTCCTCGACGGCAAGCTCAAGGCCCTGGTGGACGAGGACGGCCTGCGCGGCGTGACCTCGAACCCGTCGATCTTCGAGAAGGCCATCGGCGGCTCGCAGGAATACGATGCCGCCCTCAAATCGGTGATGGACCAGGGGGACGCCCGGGTCATCGACCTCTACGAGGGCTGCGCCATCGCCGACATCCAGGCGGCGGCCGACGTGCTTCGGCCGGTCTACGAGGCGAGCGACGGGGCCGACGGCTACGTCAGCCTCGAGGTCTCGCCCTACCTCGCCCTCGACACCGACGAGACCCTGGCCGAGGCCCGGCGGCTCCACAAGACGGTGGCGCGCGACAACCTGATGGTGAAGGTGCCGGCGACCCGTGAGGGCATCCCGGCGATCCGGGCGCTGACCGCCGACGGCATCAGCATCAACGTCACCCTGCTGTTCTCGGTGGAGACCTACGAGGCCGTGGCCCGCGCCTTCATCGACGGCCTGGAGGAATTCGGCGCCAAGGGCGGCGACGTCTCGAAGGTGGCGAGCGTCGCGAGCTTCTTCATCAGCCGCATCGATGTGGCCGTCGACAAGGCCCTCGACGACAGGATCGCCGCCACGGAAGGCGCGGATGAGAAGGCCGCGTTGGAGGCTCTCAAGGGCAAGGTCGCCATCGCCAACGCCAAGCTCGCCTACCAGCGCTACAAGGCGGTCTTCGCCGAGCCGAAATGGCAGGGCCTCGCTGCCAGGGGCGCGAAGGCGCAGCGCCTGCTGTGGGCGTCGACGGGCGTGAAGAACAAGGCCTATTCCGACGTGCTCTACGTCGAGGAGCTCATCGGCCCCGACACCGTCAACACCATGCCGCCGGCCACCATGGACGCCTTTCGCGATCACGGCACCGTGAAGGCCGCCATCGAGACCGACGTTCCTGGGGCCAAGGCCGTGATGGACGGTTTGGCCCGTGCCGGCATCGACATCGAGACGGTCGGCGACCAGCTCGTGGACGAGGGCGTGCAGCTCTTCATCGACGCCGCAGACAAGCTCCTCGGCGCGGTCGCGGGCAAGCGCATCGACTTCCTCGGGCCCAAGCTCGACGGCCAGACCCTGGTGCTCCCCGAGCCCATCGCGGCGGAAGCCAAGAAGGCCGTGGAAGCCTGGCGCGCGTCCGGCGCCATCCGCCGCCTGTGGGCCCACGACAAGACCGTGTGGTCGAATGCCGACGAGGACACCTGGCTCGGCTGGCTGCGCATCGTCGAGGACGAGCTCGCCCGCGTCTCCGACTACGCCGCCTTCGCCGACGACGTGCGCCAGACCGGCTTCACCGACGTGGTGGTGCTCGGCATGGGCGGGTCGAGCCTCGGCCCCGAGGTGCTGGCCGAGACCTACGGCACACGCGAGAGCTTCCCACGCTTACGCATCCTCGATTCCACCGACCCGGATCAGGTGCGCGAGACCGAGGCCGCGATCACCCTCGAGACGACGCTGTTCATCGTCGCCTCGAAGTCCGGCTCCACCCTGGAGCCCAACGTCTTCCGCGACTACTTCCTCGGCCGGATGAAGGCGGCGGTGGGCGAGCGCGCCGGAGCGCATTTCGTCGCCGTGACCGATCCCGGCTCGGCCATGGAGGCGGCGGCCAAGGCCGACAACTTCCGCAAGATCTTCTACGGCGTGAAGCAGATCGGCGGACGCTACTCCGTGCTCTCGGCCTTCGGCCTCGTGCCGGCGGCGGCTTCCGGCATCAACGTGAAGGCGTTCCTCGACACCGCCCGCACCATGGTCCGCTCCTGCGGACCGGCCGTGCCGCCGGCGCAGAACCCCGGCGTCCTCCTCGGAACGGCGCTCGGGGCCGCCGCGCTCGCAGCCGGGCGCGACAAGGTCACGTTCATCGCCTCCCCGGGGATCGACACCTTCGGCGCCTGGGCCGAGCAGCTCATCGCCGAATCCACCGGCAAGGACGGCAAGGGCCTGATCCCCATCGACGGCGAGCCCGTCGACGTGCCGGCCGTCTACGGCCTCGACCGGATCTTCGTGTACCTGCGCCTCGACAGCCGGGCCGACGCCCGTCAGGACGAGGCCGTGCGCAACCTCGAGCGCGAGGGCCATCCCGTCGTCCACATCACCCTGGCGAACGAGGAGCAACTGCCGCAGGAGTTCTTCCGCTTCGAGATCGCCACGGCGGTGGCCGGCGCGATGCTGGGCATCAATCCGTTCGACCAGCCCGACGTGGAAGCGAGCAAGATCGAGACGAAGAAGCTGTTCGACGCCGCCGAGGCGAGCGGGTCCCTGCCCGCAGAGACGCCGCTCTTCTCCGACGACACCCTCGCGCTCTACGCCGATGCGAAGAACGCCGAAGCCCTGCCCCAGGCCGGCGAAGGTCTCGACGCGGCGTTGAAGGCGCACCTCGCCCGCACCAAGGCCGGCGATTACGTCGCCCTGCTCGCCTACGTGGCGCGCAACCCGAAGCATCACGCGATCCTGCAGGATGCCCGCGTCGCGCTGCGCGACAAGACCCGGCTCGCCACCTGCCTCGAATTCGGCCCGCGCTTCCTTCACTCCACGGGCCAGGCCTACAAGGGCGGGCCCGACACCGGCGTCTTCCTGCAGATCACCGCGGATCCCTCGGAGGACCTGTCGATCCCGGGCCGTAAACTCGGTTTCGGCACCGTGGTGGCCGCCCAGGCGCGTGGTGATTTTTCGGTGCTCGCCGAACGCGGCCGGCGGGCCCTGCGCGTCCACATCAGGGGCGGCGAGGTCGAGGCCGGCCTGAAGCGCATCGCCGCCGCGCTGAAGGCGGCTTTGGCGTAGGGCGGGCAGTTCGACGTTCCAGCGCTGCGTCATTCCGGGTCCGCCTCTGGCGCCCCGGAATGACGGCGCCGGTGATGAAGAGCCTTCTATTGGTTGTTTCGGCGCGGGGCCTCGGCGCCCCGCGTTCCTCACGCGACGGAGATCACCCATGCAACTCGGCATGATCGGCCTCGGCCGGATGGGCGGAAACATCGTCCGCCGGCTGCTGCGCGACGGGCACACGGCCGTGGTGTTCGACCAGAGTCCGGAGGCCGTGGCGGCCCTCGTCGCCGAAGGCGCTACCGGCGCGGCGAGCCTGGAAGAGTTCGTCGGCAAGCTCGATGGGCCGCGCACCGCCTGGGTGATGCTGCCGGCCGGCGCCGTCACGGAGGGCACGGTCGCCACCCTCGCCGGCCTCATGGCCGCCGACGACGTGATCATCGACGGCGGCAATTCGTTCTACAAGGACGACATCCGCCGCGCCGCCGAACTGAAGCCGAAGGGCATCCATTACGTCGATGTCGGCACCTCCGGCGGCGTCTGGGGCCTGGAGCGCGGCTATTGCATGATGATCGGCGGCGACGCCGCGGCCGTCGCGCGCCTCGACCCGATCTTCAAGACCTTGGCGCCGGGCCCCGGCACCATCCCGAAGACCCCCGGCCGCGAGGGGCGCGATGCCCGCGCCGAGGACGGCTACATCCATGCGGGCCCGAGCGGCGCCGGCCACTTCGTCAAGATGATCCACAACGGCATCGAGTACGGCCTGATGCAGGCCTATGCCGAGGGCTTCGACATCCTCAAGCATGCGAACTCGACGGACCTCCCCGAGGGCCAGCGCTTCGACCTCAACATCGGCGACATCGCCGAGGTGTGGCGCCGCGGCAGCGTCGTCTCGTCCTGGCTCCTCGACCTCACGGCCGGGGCACTCGCGGGTGACGAGAGCCTGTCGAACTTCTCGGGCTTCGTTGCCGATTCCGGTGAAGGTCGCTGGACCCTCAATGCGGCCATCGAGGAATCCGTGCCCGCCAACGTCCTCTCGGCGGCCCTCTACGCCCGCTTCCGCTCCCGCGAGGATGCGAGCTACGCCGACAAGCTGCTGTCCGCCATGCGCAAGGGGTTCGGCGGACACCAGGAGCCGAAATAGGGGCCGCACCGCATCCCCTTCGATCGACGCGCCGAGACCTTCCGAAACGAGGAGCCGCGATGATCCCCCTGCCCGACGATGCAGACCTTCTCGCCGATGCGGACGCCGTGGCACGGGCGGCGGCGGACCGGTTCGTCGCCCTCTGCGAAGCATCGCCCGAGGGGGCCATCGCCGTCTGCCTCTCGGGCGGTTCGACGCCGAAGCGCCTCTACGCCCTGTTGGCTCGCCCCGAGTATGCGGACGCCCTCCCCTGGGCGCGCCTGCACTGGTTCTTCGGGGACGACCGGCACGTGCCGTGGGACGATCCGGAGAGCAATGTCCGCGCCGCCCAGGACGCATTCGGGGATGCGCCGATCCCGCCCGGGCACCTCCATCCCATCCCCACGGGGGGTGCCTTGGAGGCCGACGCCGCCGCCTATGAATCGGTACTGAAGGCGTTCTACGGAGCCGAGACCCTCGATCCCGACCGCCCCCTGTTCGACCTCGTTCTCCTCGGCCTCGGCGAGGATGGGCACACCGCTTCGCTGTTCCCGGGCAAACCGGCCGTCGAGGAAAGCGGCGCCTGGGTCGCTCCGGTGCCGGAGGCGGGCTTCGCCCCGTTCGTTCCCCGGATTACCCTGACCTTCCCGGCCCTCGCATCCGCGCGGCATGTTCTGGTGTTGGTCACGGGGGCGTCCAAGCGACGACCGCTCGAGCGCCTCGCCGATGGTGAAGACCTGCCGGCGGCCCGCATCGCCGGACCGGTGACGTGGCTCCTCGATCGCGCCGCCGCCGACGCCTGACGATCAGTTCGAGGTCGCGACGATCCACGGCGAGATGATGCGCATGGACGCCGTCTCGGCCTGGACCGGGGCGACGGCGGTCGGCGGAACCTTGCGTGCCTGGGCCGTCATTCGCCGGGCTTCCGCGGCCGGGATCGCTCCGGCGGGCATCACCATGGCGGAGAGCAACGTCCGGGTATGCCTGTCGATGAAGGCGGACCGCCCGATGCTCTCGAAATCGCGCGCCGCGTGGCGCTTGTCCGGATCGCCGGTGAACACCTTCACGCCGTCCTTCAGAACGACGATGTCGCCGGGTCGCAAGGTCGGATCCTTCATGAACGCGGCGGCGGCACCCGCGCTCATGTCCAGGGGCACCTGGCGGTCGCCGACGTGGAGCTTGAGCGGTTCTGCCTTCGGCAGGGCGGCGTAGCGCGTCATCGGGCGTGGCCGCCTGTTCAGGGCCCGGGCGGCACGGCGGACATCCGTCTGACGCGCGCCCAGGGTGTCCGGTGCGGGCACGGGTTGCACCGCCGCGGGCGGGCTCGGCTGGAACAGTCGTTGGAACAGGCCGCCCAATCCGTCATCGGCCGCGAAGGCGGGCCTCGACAGGGCGAGGCACAGGCTGGCGAGGAGGGTGGCGGCAGCGGCGCCACGCACGAAAGGCCGGGCTCGGGTCATGGGAATTCGGCTCTCGTTGTCAATCCCCGCTGCACGCTGGGATGAGCCGTTAACGGATCCTCAATCTGAACAGTTCCCACCGATTCGTGGGGTTTGTCGCGAATGCTTAGGATCGTCTGAGGCCGATCGCGCGAATTCCTCCGGCGGGTCGGGAGTGCCGATGGCCGGACTCCGGATATAGCTCTTCCCGCCACCGATAGATCCTCGATGCATCCGTCGTGAGGCGGGAGCGCGAGGCGGCATGCAAGGCCACACCGACGACTTTTTATTGGGACATGGGAAACGATCGGCATCTGACGACTTGAACGTCCCTGTAACTCATCTCTCCCGGCGAATGGATCGCCGCGGTGGGAGAGATCGCCCCGGGAGCAAGCGGTCCGTGAACGAAACCAATTCCCTTCTCTATTGCGGTGCCGCCGCCTTCGATCCCGTGACCTACGGCGTCGCCCAGGGCCTGTCCGAGATGTTTCCGCCCGTGGAGCACCCGGCGGGACTCGCCGGCGACGAAGCCACGCCGCAGGACGCAGAGGGATCGGACGCCGCATCCTGATCCGCTCGGACGCCCGACGCCGCGCTCGGGTGCTCGGCACAGCAAAGCCACCGTATCGGGAAGGATCAGGTTCATTCGGCGGGGGACGGTTTTTCGTATCCAGGTCGGATTAGGCCCGATCGCTACGGTGAGCCGGCGAACGACGCCCGGTCAAACGCATGCATCGTGGCGATCAAGACTGACCCAATCGCTGTGCAAGCGGAACGATTGGGCGATCCCGATGATTGATTGGGTCCTCAGCTCAAGGAGAATACCGTGAACCGGACCCTGCAAACCCTCGCTATCCTGACGGTCCTCGGCGCCGGCCCGGCCTTGGCCCAGACCACCGTGACCGGAACTCCCGCCCCCGACGCCAAGTCCAGCGCCACGTCCGGCGGCCAGGAGGCCGTGACCCGGCCGAACACCGACAAGCCCGATGCCACCAAGCCCGGAACGGCCCACGCCGCCACGGGTGCGAAGCTCGAAGAGGGCGCGAACAGCTTCACCGAGGCCCAGACGCATCACCGCCTCACGGAAGCCGGGTACAAGGACGTCAAAGGTCTGACCAAGGACGAGAAGGGCATCTGGCGCGCCAACGCGATGCTCGACGGCAAGCCCGTCAAGGTCGGCGTCGATTTCAAGGGCAACGTCGCCGCGCAGTAAGCGCGAGCTCGACCAATCCTTCACGATCCGAACAGGAGTCCACCATGGCACACCAGACCATCACGGCCCTCTACGACAATTACGATGATGCGAGCGCCGCCGTCGCCAAGCTCGAAGCGCAGGGCATTCCCCACAGCGACATCAGCATCGTCGGCAGCAACGAGGGCGATCGCCACAGCGGACGCGTCGGTACGCACGCGACCACGACCGGCCACACCGATACGACGGAAAGCGCGGCCACCGGCGCCGGTACCGGCGCGACCGTCGGTACGGTCCTGGGCGGTGCCGCCGGCCTCCTCACCGGTCTCGGTCTCCTCGCCATACCGGGCGTCGGCCCCGTCGTCGCGGCCGGCTGGCTCGTCGCCACCCTCACGGGTGCCGGCATCGGCGCGGCAGCGGGCGGTCTGGCCGGTGGTCTCACCGGTGCGGGCCTGAGCGAGACGGATGCGCACACCTATTCCGAGGGCGTGCGCCGCGGCGGCACCCTCGTGACGGTGCGCGCGGACGAGACCCGCTCGGCGACCGTCATGGACGTTCTGGAGGAGCATGGCTCCATCGACATCGACGAGCGCGCTCAGGGCTGGCGCGCCGAGGGTTGGACGGCACCGCAGGCCGCTTCCGCCGCGCATCCGAGCGCACTTCCGAGCGCTGCCGATGGACGGACCCGCGTTCGGGCATACCCGACGAACCCCGTCTGAGGTTCGCGCCGCTTCGGTGAAAGACAACGCCCCGCGATCCGTCGCGGGGCGTTTTTCGTGACCGAACCCCCGGTCGCGCCACGCACGCGAAAGAACCGCACCGCACTTCGTGCGATCCGGATGCTGACAGGGCTGCAAGGAGAAAGATGGGTCCCGGAGCCGAAGCCCCGGGTTCTGTTTCGACGGTTACCCTACCGCAAGATGCTTACGCCGCGAGGCGGGCATCCATGACAACGTTATCGTTGGCATTTAGAGTTTTGGTCAGATGCCTGGAATAGGGGTTACCTACGCCAAACCGGTCGAAACCTTACCGACAGTCGCATCGTATCCCACCGAAGTGAGACTGAACTCGCGATCCCTTTACCGCCCAGTCGATCCTATTTCGCCCCCATCAGAAGCCCAACGCTACCGGAATGTCCCGCGATGGGCTTTTGGTGGAGGCGCCGGAGTACTGCCCTCCGGGTCCTGAAACGTTATTATGAACCGGTCATCAACCGCACTCGGAATATAGGTGATGCCTCGCTCCGGGTCCAGTCCGGGCTGCACCAAAACGATGCCCACGGTCCGCTCCCGCCCTATGCCGTCTCATCTTGGCCGGCATACCAGTCCGCGTAAGGCGTGTTGCGCGCGAGGCGGCGGTTGAGATCCGGCGCCCCATCCGTCCACCAGACCGGTCCACGCTCGCCGAGACCTCGCTTGGCGCGATCGACGGCCGCTCGGGCGCCCGCGACGGCGGCCGCGTCGTCGCCCTTTCGGCCGGCCTTCACCGCACGCCGGGCATCCATGAGACCATGCACGAGACGATCGCGGACATCTGCGGGCAGATCCGGCCGGGCCCGTCGCCAGAGCCGTCCCCGCACGACGATGTAGCGACCGTCCGGCGTCTCCAGGACCCGACGGTCAGGCGCGGGCGTGACGCTGTTCATCGATGAGCGCCTCGACGGCCGCGATGGTATTCTCCAGATCGGCGATCCGGCGCAACATGCTGTCGGGTGGCAACATGGCGACTTTCGCAGCGTCCAGGATGAGATCGCGCTGAGCATTCTTCAGGCGGTCGAGAAGAGCTTCCAAGTCTGACATGGGCTCGCCTTACGGCATCGCTCGGCAAAGTGGAATCCGATTCTGGCGAAAGCCGACCCGGCCGACGACTGCCTGCGGACTTGTCCGCAACGTCGTTCGCCGATCGGGTTCATCCGAAGACGTTTCGCCGGAATCGTCGAAGCCAGTCTCCGAAAGCGCTCGGAATTCGCATCGGTCGGAAACAGGGATCAGAGGTCGCAAGGCTCGGGGGACCGTTCGATGAGGACCGCAATCGCATCGAGCAGCGCCGTATCCTCGCCGGCCATCGCGTCCATGGCTCTCATGCGGCGCAGAACCGTACCGGCGATGGCTTCCTCCACCGTGGCTTCCGCGAACGCATAGTAGATCGTCGCCTGCTCCCCGTCGCGATGGCAGCGGCCCTCGATCTGTGCGACCTGGATCGCGCTGTGGCGCATGTCGTGGATGACGAGGGCACGCACCGCCTCGCCCCCCGCCATCTCGTTGCGGTGGAGCGAGATCGATTCCGTGACGGTGAAGACCATGACGTCGCGTGCACCGGACTGGAATGCCACCCGTTCGCTCTCGTTCGTCCCGGCGTCCCGCGTTCCGTCGATGCTGCCCACACGCCAGCCGCGTCGGGCTAGAATTTCGGTGAGGGCGGCGCCCGTTTCCAGAAAGGCGACGGAGATCGCCACAGCCTGGCCGGCTTCGAGCAAGGTCTCGACGAAATCCGCCGTGCCGTCGACGCGCAGAAGGCTGGCCTTCTGCCGAAAGCGCAGATCGGCCGCCCACCCGGCCGGGCGGCGGCCGCTCCCGCCGAGCAGGCCCCAGGCCCGGCGAAACTCCCGCCAGTTGGCATCGTAGAGCCGGCGCGCCGCTGGATCGAGGGCGGTGGCGGCGAGCTCACGCTGCACCTCGGGCCAACCGGCGATGTCGCCCGGACGCCGGCGCAGGCCGATGGCCTTCGATCCCCCATAGAGAAGATCCGCCATCACGGCGCAGTCGCGCGCATTGGCGGTCCAGCTCCAATTGACCCACCGGCCCTTCGCCCCACCGATGCCGAGGCTTCGCAGGAGGATGCGGAAGTCGGCCAGGGTCTCGCAGGGCGAGCCGGCGGCAGCCCCGAGGAGTCGGCCGAGATAGGACAGTTCGTGCGGCGCCTGACCCGCGGTGGCACTGAGATAGACCGTGAAGGTGGCAGCTTCCGCGATCTGGCGGCAGACCAGGCTCTGTTGGGCCGTCGGATTGCGCAGGCGGTGGCTCTCGTCGAAGGCGACGATGGGCCAGGTCCGTTTCAGGACCCCGCGCTTGGCGAGTTCGTTGTTCTTCGCCCGCGTCGACCGTTTCGTGCTCGTGGCCGGGGGAGCCATGAGCGATTTGGTGCGCTCGTAATTGATGAGCGTCACGGCCTTTGGCGCCAGGCCCGCCTGCGCGATGGTCCGCCGCCATTGCGGCATGGCGCCCTTCGGGCAGACGATGAGGATCTCGGATTCAGGCATGCGCGCCAGGGCGCTCCACACCGACAGGGTCTTTCCCAGCCCCGTCATGTCTCCGAGCAGGAAACCGGATTTCCTGTCGGCCCGCGCCTCAAGGATGGTCCGAGCCGCCTCCTCCTGATGCGGACGAGGAACGAGGAGGTCTGGCGACTCGGCGATGGGACGGGCTCCTTGGCACAGCGAAAAGCCCCCGACCGTGAGGTTGGGGGCTTTTGGTTTGTTGTTGTGATGTTGGTTGCGGGGACAGGATTTGAACCTGTGACCTTCAGGTTATGA
>NZ_LMRE01000003.1:0-106380 GCF_001424745.1 Methylobacterium sp. Leaf469 | reverse complement strand
ATCAGCCCATTGCGCGTCGCTCAGCATCGTCCCTCCTCCATCAGAGAGACGAAAACGCAAGCCCAGCCAATCTGTTCAGGCGACGACAGGCCCTAGAGATCCTACACTTTTATAGGATTTGATGGTCCAACTCATATTATCAATCCATAGTATAATATAGCAAAATTTGGCCTTTATATTTTGAGTTTAATTCGAGATATAGATCTAAAAATTAATAGGAGCCATATCGTTACGCAATGCATTCCAATAAAAATTCCTTCTAAACATAACCAATGATTTCTGATTAGAATCATCGTCATGAAATCCAGTTAAAACAAATCCTAGCTTAAATAGTATGAGGAATCCATTTCTTTCATATATTTGCCCATTGCAATTTTGCAAAAATCTAAGAAGTAAATCAGGCTCTTGCGAAAAAATGCATTCTCCGTGATACGTTGCTCCACCATCAATCTGCGGAAGTAGCGATATCTCTACAATGTTCTCTTTCTCAAACACAATGGCTGGCTTTCGCTCTGAGAACTGCAGTCGACGTCGACCAGTTGGTGTTGTTTTATCACGGACAGGTTTACCTAATATTTGAATTATATCATCTATTGAGCATTCAAATTTGATTTCATTTAGTCCAACGTAAGAATTTATTTCCCAGCTCATCTTTCAACGCCCTTTTTTTCTAGGTATTAGTCCATGCTTTTCAAGACATCTACGATATGCAGCCGACTCAAGCATAGCTCTGTTATACTTTCTAGGATCCCCTTCATTTCTTGCTATGTTCCTGACGTCACGAAGATCTTTTGCCACCGCATCTCGATAATGACCAGACTCCATTAAATCACGCTGTTGCTGACGATATATATCTCCATCTGCACCTTGCCATCCATGGCTTGATGTTTCACGATGATCATCCCTGTCCATTTGTATGGAGGGCATTCGGTTTATGCCGCCGACTTTATCAGCCAACTCGTCTGGATACGCGCTCTTGGCTGGAGTATGATGAGACTCTATTTCATTCTCCAGTGATCCAGGCGCACCGCGATAAGATCCGCCTCGATAAGAACCTTCACCTTCCCGATCTCCCTTCGCCAGATGCGCGCAGGGATTGCGGGTCTGCTTTTTCCGCGTACTGCGTGCGCCGCCCTCGCCAGACTCGCTCGCCTCCTTCCTGAGCTGCTCGGCCTCCTTGCGCAGCTTGGCCGCCTTCTCGTAATCCCCCGCCGCCTCCAGAGCCTTTGCCCCGCGCTCCAGCATTTTGAGCTTCTTGAGCGGGTTGGCGATCTCCAGACCGACGCCCGCTACGGCCCCCGCCGCGCCCAGCACTCCGTGATCGGCGTAGCCCCGCTCCACGCCCCGACCGCCTGGTCCTTGGCCCAGCCGCCCGCCGTCTGCGTGCTGCCCACCGGATCGCGCACCACCTCCCCCGCGACGTGCGCCACGCCTCCGGCGATGTTCTTCGTACCCTCCCAGATCTCGGAGCCTGTTGGGATGCTCTCGTAGGCCGAACGCGCGTCCCGCCCGTTCTGCGAGGGGTCGCTCCAATACTGCGACGCCTTGTCGAGAAGGCCCTCGCCCGTCGCCACCGTGCCCGATGTCGCCTTGGCGCCCGCCAGAAAGTCGCCGGCTCCGCCCTTCACCCCGTCCCACGCCTTCTTGTACCAGGGCATCTGGTCCCGGCCGTCGGGCGCGTCGTGCGTCGCGGTGGATTTGACGTGCACGTACTCGCCCGGGCCGTTGCCGTGGTTGAGCGTGCACCGGTCGCCGTGGCGCTGGACCGGGATGCCGTTGGCCCGCACGACCTTCGAGGACGTGACGGGCGAAAATACTTAAAAACAACTCCTTAGCAGCAATTTTACTATACAATTATTCTGAGTTTTGCACACACACGAATGCACCGAATTGGATAAGGTCCGCATATGCAAATATGTAAATCTCATTACCAACAAAGATCTTGTAGTTGTCAGTATTCCTATCTGAAACTCCTGTGGAACTGAAATAATCGATCTGCCGTTGAGGCGAGGATGTAGGATGGCGTTCAAATAGATAATTCTCTGAAATCTGGAAAACAAACGTAGGCAGCCGTGTTGAAGGTGGCGGTGTCTCGTCGCCAAGCAACCAAACAGGCGATCTATTTAACCGCCCAAATCGGTCGCCGGGTTCAGATTTTTCTACAAGACTCATGTTTTTTCTAACCAGCGGAGATACAATCTGTGGATCTACAATTAGATCTTGCGCCGAGAAAATAAAAATAGAATGATACCGTTGTTGTTTTTCTAAAACTCCACGATCTACGATTTTTGGGTAATTATCTGGTGTGGACATATCCGGAATAACGTGATGTTCATCAATATTGTTTGGATCAAAAAAGAATAGCAAGCAATTTCCTGAAAGGTCATGCCATTCAGGAAAAAACAACTGAAACATAAACCTTTGTTCAATGCCATTAATACCACTTCGTGGCGGAGAAAAACCTTTTGGAACAAGGGGGTGGCCACCAAGGAAGCCGACAGATGCGCTGCCATCTTGTATAGACAGGACAATATCAGACATTGTGCGCCCTAAGGATTCGGGAAATTCTTGGAAATCGTTCGGCCACCCACTGTTACGTCATAATTTAACGAAGATGGCCGTGTCGAGGCTCCTTCGTAAGTGGGTGTGAGGCTTATAGTGGCCGGCTGGCCAGTAGATTGGACTTGATGTGCGATATTACCCTCGAAGACACGGAACTGTCCACGGTTCACGCTGGGGGCTTGAGGAAAAATGTTGTCCTCGTTGGTGCCACTTCCACCCAGCTTAGCTCCTCTAGCATGTCCGGCGTCGTCAGTCGAATTACCCAAGGATCTTGCATAATTACGCGTTGATGGACTGGTGGGGGTGCCCGTGCCAATATCCTCGGGATTGATAGTGTCCTCCCAGCGAGTAATGCGACCGTACATATCTCGCGTGACCTTTGGCACCTTTGCCATCACACGCGTGCTTCGCGCGCCTTCCACACCGCTTTCGACGGCTTTGACTTCGGCCGTAGCCGCCTTCCCGGCCCGCGAGGCGGCCGCCACCGCACTGCCCGCACCGCCCGCGGCACCCTGCACCGCACCCGCCACGGTCTCCACCGTCTGCGCCGTCTCCGGCGAGGCCCCCAGCGCCTGTGCCACCCCGCCCGCCGCGCGCTGCACCGCCGTCGTCTGGCCCTCGCCCGTCCAGAGCTGGCGCAGACCCGTGGCGACGTTGTCGTAGCCGCTGCCGATCAGCAATCCGCCGCCGACCATCGCCGGAACGCCGGGCACCGCACCGATGCCCGTGGTCGACGCCGCCCCGCCGACCCCGGCAAGGCTGGCGCCACCCACCACCTCGCCCGCCCCGCCGGCCGCCTGCAACGCACCCAAACCGCGCGTCACCACCCGCCCGTGCCCGTCGTCGAACGCGCCGATCGCCCGGCCCGCCTGCCCGAGCTTCTCCCCCGTCCAGTTCAACGCCTTCCTGTACCAGGGCATCTGGTCCCGGCCGTCGGGCGCGTCGTGCGTCGCGGTGGATTTGACGTGCACGTATTCGCCTGGACAGTTGCCGTGGTTGAGCGTGCACCGGTCGCCGTGGCGCTGGACCGGGATGCCGTTGGCCCGCACGACCTTCGAGGACGTCACCGGCTCGACCGTGCTGCCGACCGTGTTCGACCTCACCCCCTTGCCCACCCCCGGCTCGTCGCCGTAGGTCGTGGTGAAGCGCGAGTCGCGGCGCTTGATCACGCACCCGTTCGAGCGCACGTCCGGCGAATAGTTCTGCTTGTCGTCCGCCTTGCCCCACACCGCGTACGGCACCGGGGCCGACGGCGACCGGCACACGTCCGGCGACGTCGACACCGCGATCGCCTCGTGCGTGTCGGGGATCAGCTCGGGCGGAGGAGGCTTGGGCGCGCTCGGCGATGGCGGGGCCCAATTCTCGTCCTTCCTGGCGTCCTTGTCGAAGTAGGCGCGGCGGTAATCCTGGCTCGCGAGGTCGTCCCCGGGCAGCTTGTAGTCCGCATAGCCCTGGCCGCGCTCAGGCGACTGGAACAGCGCGTTCGACGGCAGCCCCAACTCTTGGGCGAGGGCCGGGTCGGCGGCCGGCGCCGCGCCGTAGACCGAGAGCGGCTCCAGCGTGACCGAGGACGATCCGCCGCTCATCGCCCGGCCTCACGCTGCCCGGTGACCATCTCGAGGATCGGTCGGGAAAGCCGCTCCGCCCAGGGAAAGCCCGCCCGCCACGTCAGGAACACTCGGCCGACGCCAGGGCGGAGGTCGAAATGCACCCCGTCGAGCACGAGCGGCACGGCCATCCAGCCGTCGGGCTGCTCCACGCGTGCGCTCAGCCGCAGGCCCGGCAGACGCCCGACGAGTTCGGGATATCCCCGCACCAGGTTGTCGAGCCTGAAGGTCTCGTCGCCCGACAGCCACGGCTCGGCGATCAGGTCCGAATGGGCGCATTGCCAGAAGCGGAAGTCGAAGTCCCATGGGAGCAGGGGATGGCGTGTGTCGAGCCAGTCGTCGTCGTAGGTGCCAGCCCGGCTCTGCCGTTGTCGCCAGAACGGTGCGATGGGGCCAAAGCCCTCCGCCGTCCAGTCGCCGTCCGGGGTAGCGATTGCTGCGCCGTCGGCCTCGATCTGCGGCGCCGGCCATTGCGTCACCTCGGGGAAGCGGGCGGCATCGACGATCCCGCAACCGACCGGATTTGCGGAGTGCACGCCGTCCGGCGCGTNCGATCTGCGGCGCCGGCCATTGCGTCACCTCGGGGAAGCGGGCGGCATCGACGATCCCGCAACCGACCGGATTTGCGGAGTGCACGCCGTCCGGCGCGAACGACGCGCCGACGAAGGTCACGTCCGTGCCGGGCTTGAACAGGACGAGGTCGTTGACGGGAAGGAGTGGCGTGCGATGCGGATCGCCTACCCAAAATGTTATTAAGGCATGAATCCCCCGCGCGGGACGATCCGCCAGCCCCAAGTGCGACCTCGGTAGTCGTATCGCTCTGCGCCTGCGACTATCATGGAGCAGACAGTCGGGATGAATTGAGCCGATGACGCCCAGTATGACGGTGACAGAGGGAGACGATCCCGAGCTTCGCTCGATCCTGATGCAGGGGCTTTCTCCTATGCTTCATCCGCAGCACTCCTCCCGGCCCGCAAGTTGGCTCTGCGTCGCCCTACAGGACGAGCAAAAATCCTCAGTCGGCGGGATGATCGGACTTATGGTTGGAGCATGGCTGTCGGTCGATCTTCTTTGGCTGCCGACGTACCTGCGAAAGCGCGGCCACGGCACGGCTTTGCTCAGAGAGGCTGAGCGACGCGCGTTAAAAGAAGGATGCATCGATGCCTACGTCGGAACATCCAGCAGCGATGCGTGCGGATTTTATGAGAAGAATGGTTACGTCGCTCGTCTATTATTATACAATCCGTACGCTGGTTTGACACAGACAACACTGCAGAAGCATTTTTAAGCGAATTTTATTTCATATCAATGCTTAGGGTATTCATTTTATATTAATAAGCCTGCTTAATATTGAGATTATCGACGAAAATAGCTTTAAATTACAACGATACCTCTTTTATAGCCCTTAGGTAAACCTGCCCATCAGAGATAGCACTTTCAACGCGCACGCGGGTCCCGGGCCGGAACTCCCACTCTTCGTATACTGGGACCTTTTGATTCGATAATATTTCATAAATATCTTCCTGTATCTTCATAGCTAGAACCGGCCTCCAGACAGGCACTATTTCGTCGGTTAGGAGAACATATACTTCTACAAAATTTCCCATTTCTAGCTCTATAATTCTAGCTTATATTAATAATAAGGCTATTCGTAAGAAGATTTTATTATTCTTGACAAATTTAATAGAAATTTTTTACGCCTTTAGTTTCAGAATATGGCGACCCGCTACCTGTAAAGAAGATTGCCTAACCCGCAGATGAGTTTCAGTGCTCGCGATGAAATTACGCATTGCAATTTTATATTATATTGTTATAATATAAATATAATACTATAGCTCGAATATATTAGATATCATGGATTCTATAGCCGTGCAATTCCTCTGGCCATGGCTCACCATCGTAGCTAAATCCCTCAAGCCACTCTATTCTTCCGTGCTTTATCATGATGACAAATCCGAAAGGATTTGATTTGCCATCCAACGTTGCTTCACACGGCGATATATCTTCGTTGCATAAATTTGGCAGAATATGAAGTATTGGCTCGTCACGAAATACCGTCATAAATCCAGATCCACCAATATGTCTTGATAAGACAAGCGCGCTGTACGACTCGATTAAACTAATTCCTGACAATATCCCTCGATTGACGAAAAATTTAGTTATTATTTCGAATTCCATCTTTTCCTGTACAGTCATCCATTCCCTCCCCTGAAATTCAAGGCACGACACAAGTTTTTGATCAAAACCATAATAAAAACATTCAACGTATGAACGCCGTGCCAATTTTAGCTTGACCGTTCACCAACGCACCTCTGATTGTCACATTGTAACCGTTGATGTTAGCTACGCCTGAAAATCGCCCACTGCTTTCTTGTCCGATTTTATCTGCGGCGCCCTGCAAAGCATCTAACAGGGTGTTGAAGAAGTCCGTGGCGTGCCAGGGGTTGGCATGATTCACTGCTGCCTGGCTGTAAGCGGGGAAGGCAGATGCGGGGCTCGGATCGGCGTTCCGGGGCGTTGTCCTCGTATGTGGACCTGGAGACTCGGGTTCGGTCCGATCATCCTCTGCGGGCCATCCGACAACTGACGGTCGAGGCGCTGGCGGCCCTGAGCGGGTCTTTCTCGGCGCTCTATGCGACCCGGATGGGTCGTCCGTCGATCCCGCCCGAGATGCTGCTGCGGGCCATGCTCCTGCAGGCGTTCGACTCGATCCGCTCGGAGCGGCAGCTGATGGAGCGGCTGGAGTTCGACCTGTTGTTCCGCTGGTTCGTAGGCCTGGGCATCGACGATCAGGCCTGGGATCATTCGAGCTTCACCCGGAACCGGGACCGGCACCTGGCCGGTGAGATCGCGGCCCAGTTCCTCGCCGCCATGCTGGCCCGGCCCCGGGTCAGGCGCTTCTGTCCAGCAATCACTTCGCTTCGCGGTCCTTCGGTTCAGCGTCGACGGTACGCTGATCGAGGCCTGGGCGTCGATCAAAAGCTTCAAGCCCAAGGATCAGGGCGGCAACGATCAAGGGAAAGATCCGCCGCCGTCCGCCGGTAGGCGCAACGTCGAGGTCGACTTCAGGGGGCAGACGCGCTCGAACGAGACCCACGAAAGCACCACGGACCGAGAAGCCCGCCTCTACCGCAAGGGTCCGGGGATGGAGGCCAAGCTCTGCTTCATCGGCCATACCCTGATGGAGAACCGCTCGGGCCTGATCGTGGACACCCGCCTGACCTCGGCGAACGGTCACGCCGAGCGGATCGCAGCGTTGTCGATGATCGAGTCGAGTGCGGATCGACCCGGGGCGATCTCGGTGGGTGCCGACAAGGCTTATGACGCCGAGGACTTCGTCAACGAGCTCAGGTCGATGAACGTGCGCGCGCACGTGGCTCGGAACATCAACGGCCGCCGCTCCTCCATCGACGGACGAACCACCCGCCACGCCGGCTACGGCAGGAGCCAGAAGATCCGCAAGCGCATCGAGGAGGGCTTTGGCTGGATCAAGACCGTCGGCGGACTGCGCAAGACCCGCTTCATAGGCCGGGACAAGGTCGGATGGGCCTTCACTCTGACGGATGCGGCCTACAACCTCGTCCGCCTGCCAAAGCTGATCGGAGCTCTGGCGTGAGCGTCCTGGGCAAGTGGCGGATCGTTGAGCTGCCCGGCTACGAGGAAGCCTACGCCGACATGGTCGAGCCGGCCTACATCCTCTTCGAGGACGGCCGCGGTGAGTTCGCCTCAGGGTGTGTCACCGGAGCTTCCGCTGGCGAAGCCGCCCGCGGGAGCGATCGCGCCGCCATCGTGTTCGACGGGATTGGCAATGACGAGATGGATGCGGTCTGCGGCTCCGGATCGGCCGAGGTCCAGGCCGACGGCTCGCTTCGCGGCAAAATCCGCGTCCACCGCGGCGACGAAATCCGCTTCATTGCCCGCCGTTGGCTGACTTCTTCAACACCCTGTTAGGCCGTCATCGAGCCGCGAGCCAACGGAGCCGAACGGCGGTGACGGCCACGTCCCTCCGACCGCTCGACCCTTCTATGAAGTCGATCGCGACGACTCCACCCCGGCGGCCTCGCAGACGATCTGGAGGCAGCGTGAGCGGTCCTGCGGGTCCTGGATCCGGCGAAAGGCGTCGACCAAGGCCGCGCATTGCTCGATCAGGACGGCCTGTTCGGTCCTTACGGCCGCGTTTGGCCGCGCGCCGTCCATCGCGGGTTGGCCTGCCCCTGGGAGGGCGGGGGTCTCCCCCAGCTGCGCCGTGGTGATCCCGAGCGTGTCCGCGATCCGCGCCAGGTAGTGCTGCCGGATCTGGAGAGGGCCCTGTCGTCGCTCGGCGTCGGGATCCGCGAGGTTGGCCTGGAGTTCTTCGAGGGCATTCAATCTACGGCCCATCGTAGGTCTCCCGGTTGAACGAGCATCCGTCCTGGATGTGCAGCGGCGCATATGATTTTATTGCCATATCTTATCATGGATTAATATGCGAGAATTTACATTTGTTATTCGGACCTCTGTTTGGTATCTCTAGCATCGGCTATGTTGCTTAACGACAACTATCTGAGAGAGCTGCGGGGCGCAGTGGAACAACGCACATCATACGAAGACGCAGCGATGCAGATTTTATTGCAGGATGCCCTCGATGCCTCCGATGTGATCGGCCGTTGGGAGTACGACGTTCCGAACGACCGGGCGTACGCGGACGCGCTCGTGGCCCGGGTGTTCAACCTCGACCCCATCGCGGCCAAGAGCGGTGCTCCCCTGAAGGCCTTCCTGGCCGGCATTCATCCCCATGATCGCGAACGCGCGGCCCAGACCATTGCTCGCAGCGCCGAGGACGGCCTCGTATGTACCTTGGAGTATCGCGTTCGCTCCGCCGATGGGGTGACGCGCCGGGTCCTCGATCGCGGCCGCTTCGCCCATGATCGTGCAGGACGCCCGACCCGGGGCAGCGGTATCCTCGTCGACATCACCCAGACGAAGCCGGATACGGTCTTGGGCCTCTCCGCATCCGATCTGAGAACCTCCGATCTGAGAACCTCCAACCTCAGAGGATCCCTGGAACGCGCGGCCGAGCATGGCCTCGTCGTTCGCGCGGCGATCCATGAACTTCCGCCCTCCGTGCTGCACCAGATGAGCGACATGCTCCTGCTGGAGATCGGACGGCGGCTGGCGCAGATCACGGACGTCCGGCATCAGGGCGGATGAGCTGACCCTGGACGCGGCATTCCCGTTCCGAACAGCAAATTCGGTTCGAGGACAGCCCGCCCGCCGATAGGCTCGTGACCAACCGTGAACCGAATCGTTCATCCGGCCGCCGGGCCGACCCGCAATCCGCAGGGGACGGCCCCCGCCGCCACACGCCTCGTCCCGGGCCCCGCCTTGCGGCCCGGCCACCGCCCGCGTATGCGGCTGGATTGGGGTGCCGCAGGCCCCCGCCCCCTTGAATCAATAGGGATGGGACGACGATGGCGGGAGCCGCTCCGGTCGCGATCATCATGGGCAGCCAGTCCGACTGGGCGACCATGCGGCATGCAGCCGAAACCCTCGATGCCCTCGGGGTCGCCCACAGCGATCGCATCGTCTCGGCCCACCGCACCCCGGACCGCCTCGTCGCCTTCGCCAAGGGCGCCAAGGCCGAAGGCTTCCAGGTGGTGATCGCCGGGGCCGGCGGCGCCGCCCACCTCCCCGGCATGACCGCCGCCATGACCCCCCTCCCCGTGCTCGGCGTTCCGGTGGAATCGAAGGCCCTGTCGGGCCAGGACAGCCTGCTGTCCATCGTCCAGATGCCCGCCGGCATCCCCGTGGGCACCCTCGCCATCGGCCGTGCCGGCGCCGTCAACGCGGCGCTCCTCGCCGCCGCCATCCTGGCCCTGACCGACCCGGACCTCGCCGCCCGCCTCGAAGCCTGGCGCGCCGCGCAGACCGCGAGCGTCGCCGACCATCCGCAAAGCGATCTCCCTTGAGCGTGCCGTCTGTCGTGAACACCTTGCCCGAAGTCCAGCCCGGCTTGCCCGAAGTCCAGCCCGGCTCGCCCGAAGTCCAGCCTGGCTCCACCCTCGGCATCGTCGGGGGCGGCCAGCTCGGCCGCATGATCGCGCTCGCCGCCGCGAATTACGGCCTCAAGGTCCACGTCTTCGCCCCCGATGCCGACAGCCCGGCCTTCGACGTCTGCGCGCACCAGACCGTGGCGGCCTACGACGACGTGGAAGCCCTCGCGCGGTTCGCCGCCAGCGTCGACGTCGTGACCTACGAGTTCGAGAACATCCCGGCCGCCGCCGCCGAGGCGCTGGCCGCCAAGGCCCCCCTGCACCCCAATGCCGGCGCCCTCGCCACGACGCAGGACCGGCTGACGGAAAAGAGCTTCATCAACGGCCTCGGCATCGAGACCGCCCCGTATCGGGCCGTCGACACCGCCGAGGACCTCGTGCGGGCGCTCGAAGAGATCGGCCGCCCGGCGATCCTGAAGACCCGGCGCTTCGGCTACGACGGCAAGGGGCAGCGCATGATCCGCGCCGAGGGCGCGATCGACGCCGCCGCGATCCTGGGCGAATTCGACGGCGCGCCCTGCATCCTCGAAGGCTTCGTGCCCTTCGAGACCGAGGTGTCCGTGGTGGCCGCACGCGGCCCCGACGGGGCGTTCGCCGCCTACGAGCCCTGCGCCAACGAGCACCGCGACCACATCCTCGCGGTCACCCGCGTGCCAGCCCCCGGCATCGCGCCCCAGACCGAGGCCGCCGCCATCGCCATGGCCCGCCGCATCGCCGAGGCGCTGGACTATGTCGGCATCCTCGCCGTCGAGATGTTCCTGGTGCCCCAGGCCGACGGCCCCGCCCGGGTGGTGGTCAACGAGATCGCCCCGCGGGTCCACAATTCCGGCCACTGGACCATCGAGGGCGCGACCACCTCGCAATTCGCCCAGCATGTGCGGGCCGTCTGCGGCTGGCCTCTCGGAGACCCCGCCCGCGTCGGCGGCATGGCCGTCGAGATGCACAACCTCATCGGCGACGAGGTCTCGGACTGGACCGCGCTTCTGGACCAGTCGAGCGCGCACCTGCACCTCTACGGCAAGGGCGAGGCCCGGCCCGGCCGCAAGATGGGCCACGTCACCCGGCTCCTCCCCAAACCCTGATCGTCCCGCGAGCGCCCCATGTCCGAACTCAGTCTTGCCGCCGCCCAGACCCTCGTCGCCAAGGCCCTCGAGGCCGGCCGCGCCCATGGGCTGAAGCCCCTCGTGGTGGCGGTGTTCGACGCCCGCGGCGCCCTGAAGGCCCTGGCCGCCGAAGACGGCACGTCCCTGCGCCGGGCCGAGATCGCCATGGGCAAGGCCAACGGCGCCCTCGCGCTCGGGCTGGGGTCCCGCGCCATCGCCAAGCGGGCCGAGGCCGACCCGACCTTCATCGCCGCCATGAGCCACCTCGTCGGCCCCGCCGCCCTGGTGCCGGTGCCGGGCGGCGTCCTCATCCGCCACGGCGACACGCTGCTGGGCGCCGTCGGCATCTCGGGCGACACCTCGGACAACGACGAACTCTGCGCCGTCGCCGGCATCGAGGCGGCGGGGTTTTCGGCGCAGACCGGCGCCTGAGATCGTACGACGATACGCCCTGTGCCTCGCCGTACGATCCTCATCGAGCGGCCTGGAATTCGCATTCCTAACCTGTCGCGGCGAGCGCCGGGCTTCTTTCCTGTCAGGGAGGGCGATCGTCGATGCGGGTGGCGGTCTGTCTTCGTCAGAGGTGCAGTGTCGAAGACGCGAAGCGCCCGTTGCGCATCCCCGCCCCGCCTGCGGGGAGAGGGGGATGCGCCCAAGCGCTCCGCGCGACGGGCCGAGGGCTGATGCAGGCGCGATCCTCCGTCTGTACCGGCATTGCCTGGAAGGATTGGAGGCCCGGCGCGCTCCACGCCATCGGTTCGGCGAAGGCGGCATGAGACCCGCCCCGCACCGCCGCCAGTGCCTCGCGGGACTCGCCGCCGCCGCCCTCGCGCGCCCGGCCGAGGCCGCGCCGGCCGGTCTCTACCGGCGCGGGAACGACGCCGATCCCGGCACCCTCGATCCGCACAAATCCTCGACGGTGGCCGAGGCACACATCCTGCGCGACCTCTACGAGGGCCTGCTCACCTACGACAACCACGGCCGCATCATCCCCGGATGCGCCGAGGCCTGCACCGTGTCGGGCGATGGCCTCACCTACACCTTCACCCTGCGGGAGCGCGCGCGCTGGTCGAACGGCGATCCGGTGGTGGCGAACGATTTCGTGTTCAGCCTGCGCCGCATCCTCGATCCGGCCCTGGCGGCGAAATACGCCGAGGTGCTGTTTCCCATCCGGGGCGCGGCGGCCGTCAATCGCGGTGCGGCAGCGCCCGAGTCGATCGGGGTCGATGCGCCGTCGGCCCGGACCCTCGTCCTTACCCTCGAGCGGCCGACGCCGTACGTCCTCGAACTCCTCACCCATTCCACCGCCCTGCCGGTCCATCCGGCCACGGTGACGCGCTTCGGCGCGGCGTTCACCCGGCCGGAGAACCTCGTCTCCAACGGGGCCTACGCGTTGCGCGAGGCGGCACCGAACGACCGGGTCATCCTCGTCCGCAACCCGCATTTCCACGCGGCGGCCGATGTCGCGATCCCCAGCGTGGCGTTCCTGCCGACGCCGGACCTCGCCAGCGCCGTGCGGCGCTACGCCGGCGGCGAGATCGATTCCCTGGCCGACCTCCCCGCCGATCAGATGGCCTCCCTCCGGGCGCGGTTCGGCGGGCAGGTGGTGCTCGGACCATCGCTCGGGCTCTACGCCCTCGCCCTCGACACCCGCCGGGCGCCCTTCGACGACGTCCGGGTGCGCCGCGCCCTGTCCCTCGTCATCGACCGCGAGTTCCTGGCCCAGCGCCTGTGGGGCGAGACCATGGACCCGGCTTATTCCCTGTGTCCGCCCGGCCTCGACCATTACCGGGCGCCGCCGGAACTCGCCGGCCGCGACGCCCTGCCCATCGACCGCGAGGACGAGGCCCGGGCCCTCCTCGCGGCCGCCGGCTTCGGACCGGGCCGCCCCCTCGCCCTCGAGTATCGCTTCAACGCGAGCGACAACAACCGCAACACCGCGGTGGCCCTGGCGGAGATGTGGCGCGGCATCGGCGTCGCCACGCGCTTCACCTACACGGACGCCAAGACCCACTTCGCCTATCTGCGCGAGGGCCGGCCCTTCGACGTGGCGCGGGTCTCGTGGATCGCGGATTATTCCGACCCGCAGAACTTCCTCTTCCTGCTCCAGAGCGGCAACGACACCCTCAACCCCGGCCATTACGCCGACGCCGCCTACGACGGCCTGATGCGGGACGCCGCCGGGGAGACCGACCTCGCCCGCCGGGCCGACCTGCTGTTCCGGGCTGAGACCATCGTGGTGACGGATCTGCCCTGGATCCCCGTGATGCACACCCGTTCGAAGGCCCTGATCAGCCCACGCCTCTCGGGCTACCATCCGAACCTCCGCAACGCCGCGCCGACCCGCTTCCTGAGGCTCGAGGCGTGATCGGCTTCGTCCTGCGCCGCCTGCTCCAGGCGGTGCCGACCCTGCTCGCCGTGGTGACCGTGAGCTTCTTCCTCATCCGCCTCGCCCCCGGCGGGCCGTTCGACCTCGAACGCCCCCTGGCGCCGGCCTCCATGGCGGCGCTACAGGAGACCTACGGTCTCGATCAGCCCCTCGCCGTGCAGTACCTGCGCTACCTCGGCGCCCTGGCGCGCGGCGATTTCGGGCCGTCCTTCTCGTTTCGCGACCGCGGCGTCGCCGAACTCTTAGGCCACGGCCTGCCCGTCTCCATGACCATCGGCGGCCTCGCCCTGGGGCTGGCCCTCGCGCTCGGCATCGGCCTCGGCGCCGGGGCGGCCTTCCGTCCGGGCCGCCTCCTCGATCGCGTCGTCGGCCTCGGCGCCGGCCTCGGGGTCGCGGTGCCGACCTTCGTCGTCGCCCCCCTCCTGCAGATCGTGTTCGGCCTCGGCCTCGGCTGGCTCCCCGTCGGAAGCTGGGAGGGCGGTACCCCCGCCCACCTCGTCCTGCCGGTGCTGACCCTGGCCCTGCCCCAGGCCGGCCTCCTGGCCCGCCTCACCCGGGCGTCGCTGCGCGAGACCCTCGCCCTGCCGCACATCCGCACCCAGCGCGCCATGGGCCTGCCGCGCCGGCGCATCGCCCGCCACGCCCTGCGCGGCGCCCTCTTGCCCATCGTGGCGATCCTCGGCTCCACCGCCGCCGCGCTCCTCACCGGGTCCGTGGTGGTCGAGACCCTGTTCGGCCTGCCCGGCCTCGGCCGCACCTTCGTGGATGGCGCGCTCAACCGCGACTATACGTTGGTGATGGGCACCGTGGTGCTGGTCGGCGTGTTCGTCATCGGCCTCAACCTCGTCGCCGATATCCTCTGCGCCCTCCTCGACCCGCGCCTGCGGATCGCGCGATGAGGGGCTTCGTCCGGCGCCTGTTCCGCCACCGCTCGGCCACCGTCGCGCTCGGGTTCCTCGCGGCCGTGGCGCTGGCCTGTCTCGTGGGTCCCGAACTCACGGGCCACGACCCGGGGCGAATCTATCCCGACCTCGTCGGGACGCCGCCGGGCCTCGCGGCGCATCCCCGGCCCGGAACGGTGCGCCCGGCCCTGGAACGGCTCGCGTTCCGCATGCGCGTGACGGTGCGCGCCGTTACAATCCGGGATGGAACGGCGCACGTGACCGTGGATGCGCCGCGCTCGATCGACCCGCGCGTGCTGACCTACCTGCCCCGCTCCGACCTGTTCGGGCCTGCGACGATCCTCAAGCGGGCGGAGGACGGGCGCCGCCTCGTGGTCTCCGTCCCGGTGCTGGAACAGCGCTTTCTCCTCGGCACCGACGTCCTGGGGCGCGATCTCCTCACCCGCACCCTCGTCGCCGGCCGCGTCTCCCTCGTCATCGGCCTCGTCGCCACCGGCGTCGCCCTCCTCATCGGGCTCACCTACGGGGCGGTGGCGGGCTACGCCGGCGGGCGCGTTGATGCCGTGATGATGCGCCTCGTCGACGTGCTCTACGCCCTGCCGTTCGTGTTCTTCGTGATCATGCTGCTGGTGTTCTTCCGCGCCGGTCTCGGGCTCATCCTGGTCGCCATCGGCGCCGTCGAATGGCTCGACATGGCCCGGATGGTCCGGGCCCAGACCCTGTCGCTCCGCCAGCGAGACTTCGTCCGCGCCGCCGAGGCCCTGGGCCTGTCCTCGGCGCGGATCCTCGTCCGTCACATCGTGCCGAACACCCTCGGGCCCGTCACCGTCGCCGCTACGGTGTTGGTTCCAAAGGTCATTCTCTTGGAGAGCTTCCTGTCGTTCCTCGGCCTCGGGGTGCAGGAACCGCAGACGAGCTGGGGCGCCCTCATCGCGGAGGGCGCGCGGGCCATCGAATCCGCCCCGTGGATGCTCGCCGCCCCCGCCGCCTTCCTTGTGACGACGCTGCTGGCCCTGAACGTGCTGGGGGATGCCCTCGGCGAAGCCCTCGACCCGCGCCGCGACGCCCTCACCGCCCCGCGGTGAGCCCCGGATAGACCACCCGGACGGAGCGTCGCTCCTGCGACGGTTCGGCGACGGCAGGCTTGGCGTTGGGAGGCTTAGCATTGGCAGGCTTGGCGTTGCGCCGCTCGGGCTCCGCCGCGCCCGTCGACCCGGTCGTGATCACATCGGTCGGCCGCAGGTGCCACCACGCGAAGCCGGATCGTGCAGGATCCTCCGTAGCGACGGATCGAGAACATACGATGATCAGGAGGGCCGCGAGGCCGGCGCGGGACAGCATGGGAACGGTGCATCCGGAACGAGGATGCTATTCCACCCGACGAACGATGAAAGCTTGGCGGAACCGTTGCCGAGTCCGGCGGATTGCCCACACTTCAGTCCCAATACGCTTAACGAGGTATCGATGGCGACCAAGGCAGAGACCGCGTCCGGCCCTACGCCGGAGCGGGTGCCCATGGGCACCGTCATCGACACCGACATCGCCGCCCGCCTCGACCGCCTGCCCTGGGGACGATTCCACGTCCTCGTCATCGTGGCGCTGGGGATCACGTGGGTTCTGGACGGGCTCGAAGTGACCCTGGCCGGCTCCCTCGTCGGCGCACTCCGCGCCGCGCCCATGAGTTTTACGGAGTTCGACATCGGCTTGGCGGCGAGTTCCTACCTCGTGGGTGCCGTCGTCGGCGCCCTCGGGTTCGGCTGGCTCACGGACCGCATCGGGCGCAAGAAACTCTTCTTCATCACCCTAGCCCTCTACCTCGCGGCCACCGCCGCCACGGGCCTCTCCTGGAACATCTGGAGTTTCTGCATCTTCCGCTTCCTCACCGGGGCGGGCATCGGTGGCGAGTACACGGCCATCAACTCGACGATCCAGGAACTCGTCCCCGCCCGCGTGCGCGGCTGGACCGACCTCGTCATCAACGGGTCGTTCTGGATCGGCGCCGCCCTTGGCTCTTTCCTGTCCATCGCCGTCCTGCGCCCGGGCATGATCGACCCGGCCTGGGGCTGGCGCATCGCCTTCTTCGTCGGCGGCGGCATCGGCCTCGTGATCCTGCTCCTGCGGACCTGGATTCCCGAAAGCCCGCGCTGGCTCGCCACCCACGGCTACGTGGCCGAGGCCGACCGGGTCGTCACCGGTATCGAGAAGCGCTTCATCGACGAGGGTCTGACCCTGCCGCCCGTCGATCCGGCCAAGCGCATGAAGTTGAGGACCCGCAGCCACACCCCCTTGGGTGAAGTGTTCGGCACCATGCTGGGCGGCCACCGCAAGCAGACCCTCGTCGGCCTCGCCCTGATGGTGGCGCAGGCGTTCTTCTACAACGCTCTGTTCTTCACCTACGCCCTCGTGCTCCAGCGCTTTTACGGCGTTCCGGGCGATCATGTCGGTTGGTACCTGCTCCCCTTCGCGCTGGGCTCCTTCCTCGGCCCGCTGCTGCTGGGACGCCTGTTCGACACCTGGGGCCGCCGCCAGATGATCGCCTTCACCTACGGCATCTCGGCGGTGTTGCTGACCATCACCGGCTACCTGTTCAAGATCGAAGTGTTCGGCCCCGTCGGCCAGACGGCGGCCTGGATGGTGGTGTTCTTCTTCGCCTCCGCCGCCGCGAGCGCGGCCTACCTCACCGTGGCAGAGACCTTCCCCCTGGAGATCCGGGCGCTGGCCATCGCGGTGTTCTACGCGCTCGGCACCGGGATCGGTGGCGTTTCGGGGCCGCTCCTGTTCGGCGCCCTCGTGGAGACGGGGTCGCGGGACAATGTCCTCATCGGCTACGCCATCGGTGCAACGCTCATGGCGATCGCAGCCATCGTCGGTGGCATCTGGGGCACGGCCGCCGAAGGCAAGTCGCTGGAAGACGTCTCGAAGCCGCTTGCCGCGGCGTGAGGTTTCGTGATGCCGGGCGAGCTGCAACCGGAGCTCTCACACGGTGTTGGTGGAGTACGGATTTTCGGAACTCTGAGCAGGACCCCCATCGATGCGCAGCTTTCTCCTGACGTCCACTGCCCTCGTCTTCGCAACCTCGGCTCTCGCACAGGGTACCGGCCCCGCCGAGATCCGTCAGCCGGGGCCGCCCAGGATCACGACGCCCGGGACATCCGATACGCCGGTGGTGAAACCGGGTGGGATCGACAATGGCGGCCCGGGCTCGATCGGCTCGGTGGCCCCGGGTGCCACGGGCGCGGAGACCCGCTCGAACAATTCCGGCGCCAGCGGCAACGCCGAGCAGAACACGAAACCGATCGGCAACACCGGCGGCGGTGGCGGCGGCGGAAGCTGAGGCTACCCTTCTCCGTCGCGGCGCGCCTGGAAGAACCCCCGCAGGAGTGCGGCGGCTTCGGCCTCGCGAAACCCGCCGTACACCTCCGGTGCGTGGTGGCAGGTCGGCTGGTTGAAGACCCTCGGGCCATGCTCGACACCGCCGCCTTTCGGGTCGTAAGCCCCAAAGTACAGGCGGCGAATCCGGGCGAACGATATCGCGCCCGCACACATCGGGCAGGGCTCGAGGGTCACGTAGAGATCGCAATCCGTCAGACGTTCCGTGCCGAGCGCCGTGCAGGCGGCGCGGATCGCAAGAATCTCCGCATGCGCCGTCGGGTCCTTGAGGGCACGGGGACGATTGTGCGCCTTGGCGACCACCCGACCGTCCAGGACCACCACCGCGCCCACTGGCACCTCCCCTTCCAGCGCCGCATGACGGGCAGCGTCGAAGGCGTGTCCCAAAGGATCATCGGTGTCGAAAGGAAAGCGCACAGACATCCATCCCGTACAGTCGGGTCGACGCGACCCGAACCAATGCATCCCGTCCAGTCGGGTCGCCGCGACCCGAACAAATGTTGGCTTTTATCGCGCCCGGTGTGGTTCTGCCGAGCGTGAGATGGGAACAACAGTCGAGCTGGTACCGTTTGATGTGCAACGCGGCCGAGCCGCCCGTTTCGAAAGAGGGTCTCACGATGAGCAGCACCACCGACAAGATCAAGGGCGTCGCCAACGAGGCCATCGGCAACATCAAGCAAGGTATCGGCAACGCGACCGATAATGACAAGCTCAAGGCCGAGGGAAAAGCCCAGGAACTGAAGGGTGAGACCCAGAAGACTGTGGGCGATGCCAAGGACGGCATCAAGAATGCCGCCGACACGGTGAAGAGCAAGATCTGAACCTTGTTTTGGCGTGAGCGTCCCAGCAGAGGTTGGTGACGCAGAAATCCGGAAGGGCGGCCTTTGGGCCGCCTTTTCGCGTTCGTGCGCCTGCACGGTCGGGAAGCGGCTGTCGATCGGGATATCTCGCAACGGCGCCCCTGCTCTGTTATGGGGGCACGATGAGCGACAACATCGACGACAAGACGGGCGGGTCCGACGACACGCCCGCCACACCTTCCGTATCGACGCAGGCCGAAGCAGCCCCCTGGTCACCCGCAACCGATGCCGGCGTACCGGGCCCCTCGGCCGAGGAACAGCCGAAGGTGCGCAAGGCCGCGATGCCTTCGCGCGGCGGCGACGCGCCCCTCCGGCGCAAGCCCACGGCGCCTGCCGCGGCAAAGCCCGCCGGTAAGCCGGCTGCGGGAGAAGCCGACGAGCCGGAAGGTACGGCATCGACCCATGAGGGTGAGCGCATCGCCAAGGCCATCGCCAGGGCCGGCATCGCGTCGCGCCGGGACGTCGAGTTGATGATCGAGCAGGGCCGGGTGACCCTGAACGGCAAGATCCTGACCTCGCCAGCCATCAACGTGACCGCCGCCGACGAGATCACCGTCGATGGCGATCCGCTGCCCGAGCGCGAACGCACCCGCCTGTGGATCTACCATAAGCCGCGCGGTCTGGTGACGACGGCTCGCGATCCGGAGGGGCGCCAGACGGTGTTCGAGGCGCTGCCGGAGGATCTGCCTCGGGTCGTGGCCATCGGCCGTCTCGACATCAACACCGAGGGCCTGCTGCTCCTCACCAACGACGGTGGTCTCGCGAAGGTCATCGCTCACCCTGATACGGGTTGGCTGCGCCGCTACCGCGTCCGGGCCCACGGCGACACGACCCAGGCCGAACTCGACAAGCTGCGGAAGGGGGTGACCATCGACGGGATGGATTACGGCCCCATCGACGCGGTGCTCGACCGGGCATCCGGGGACAATCTGTGGCTGACGCTGGGCCTTCGCGAGGGAAAGAATCGCGAAGTCAAACGGATCCTCGAGCACCTCGGGCTCGCCGTGAACCGGCTGATTCGCCTCTCCTTCGGGCCGTTTCAGCTCGGAGACCTCGAAGCCGGCCTGACCGAGGAAATTCGCACCAAGGTCCTGAAGGAACAGCTTGGCCCCGGCCTGTCCGAGCAGGCGGGTGTCGATTTCGAAAGCCCGGTTCGCGAGCCCATCGCGCCGTTCGGGTCGCCAAAACAGCAATCGAAGCAGCCCGCGCGTAGCGCTTCGGCCGCCCAGCAGCGTGAACGCCGCGACTTCGACGACGGCGAGGCTCGGCCTCAGCGCGGCGCCGATCGTGGCGCATCGCGGGGGGGCGACCGCCCCATGTACAAGCCGACCGCACCCGCGCGTGTGCCCACCGGCGGCAACAGCGCAGGCCCGCGCCGCTCCGTCTGGCGCGCCGAGGATGAGGCTCCGCAGGACGATGGCCCGCGCCGGGTGAAGATTCCCCGCCGGGGCGCCGATCCGAAGGCCGAGCGGGAGGTTGCTGCCGCGCGGGGCCGCGAGCGGGTCGGCTCCATTGGCACGGGTGATCGCCGCGTGCTGGTCGAACGCCTGAAGGCCAGTCCGCAGGAGCCGGCGCCCGAGCCGCATCGCCGCGATCGCGGTGCCCGTCGCGACGATGCTGCGGCCGGTGAACGTCCGGTGCGTACGGTTCGTCAGGCCGATGCCCGTGCCGCGCGCCAGAACGAAGCCGCCGAGCGCCCACAGCGCCGCTTCGACGCCGATGCCCGGCCCCAGCGCCGGGACGACGCTCCCCGCGGCCAGGGTGCGCCCCGTCCCTTCGCCCGACCGGACAATGCCGAGCGGCGTGGTCCTCCCCGGGGTAGCGACGAACGTCCGCGCACCTTCAAGCCACGCGATGGCGGAGGATTCGCCGAGAGAGGCGAGCGCCCGGCGTTCAACCGAGGCGCGCCGCGGGGCGACAAGCCATCCGGTTTCCAAGGCGACAAGCCCGCCGGATTCCGGGGTGGCGACGATCGTCCCGGCGGGTTCCGCGCGGGTGGGGGCAAGCCTGACGGCTTCAAGCCCGGCGGCTTCAAGGCGGGTGGCTTCAAGGGGGGCGAACGCTCCGGCGGCGGGGATCGCGACATCGGTGCTGAGCGCTCCGGGGCCGATCGCGGCGGCTTCCGTCCCGGGGACAAGCCGGGTGGATTCAAGGCCGGCGGAAAACCCGGCGGTTTCGGCAAGCCTGGCGGTTTCGGCAAGCCCGGTGGCGGCAAGCCCGGCGGCAGCGGTGGCAAGCCGGGTGGGTTCAAGGCCGGCGGCGCGGGTCGCGTCGGCGGAGCCAAACCTGGTGGCTTTGGCGGTCGCGGTGGCTCGGCCGGCAAGCCCGGCGGCGGCGCGGGTCGCCCGCCGCGCGGCGGTAGCCGGTGAGGATCGTCGGCGGTGACCAGCGCGGTCGCCGCCTCGCCACCCCGAAAACCGAGGCCATCCGTCCGACATCGGACCGCCTACGGGAAGCGGTCTTCAACGTGCTGACGCACGCCTACGACGACGCGGTCGTGGGCGCGCGAGTTCTCGATCTCTTCGCCGGGACGGGGGCGCTCAGTTTCGAAGCCCTGTCACGGGGGGCCGCCTATGCGCTCCTCGTCGACGAGGGGGCGGAGGCACGCGGCTTGATCCGAGAGAATATCGAAGCGTTCGGCGCTGAGGGGCGGACCCGGCTGTTTCGCCGGGACGCGACCCGCCTCGGGCCCGTCGGCACCAGCGGCACTTTCGGGCTCGTCTTCTGCGATCCGCCGTACGGGCGTGATCTCGCTCCCGCGGCCTTGGCCTCGGCGGCCTCCGGGGGGTGGCTCGTCCCCAACGCCCTGGTGGTGGTCGAGGAGACCGCGACCGTCACCATCACTCTGCCGCCGGATTTTCGCGAGCTGGAACGCCGGGTCTATGGCGACACCGCCGTGGCTTTCGTCCGCTTCACCGGCTGACGCTTTTTCGCGGGCCTCGGCTTGTTCGAGGGTCGGCATCCCCAAGCGGTAAGCTCAACGCCGGCCGAACAACCGCTCGATGTCGGCGAGCTTCAGAGCAACGTAAGTCGGGCGACCGTGGTTGCACGTGCTCGACAGGGGCGTCGCCTCCATCTCCCGCAGGAGCGCGTTCATCTCCTCCGGACGCAGGCGCCGGCCCGCGCGGATCGAGCCGTGGCAACTCATTCGGGACAGGATGGCATCGAGGCGTCGGCTGAGGGGACCACCGCCCCCGTCGCGTCCGTCGAGGCCGCCGTCCTCCAGTCCGCTGCCCGCCAGGGCGTCGAGGATATCGATGACGAGGGTTCGGGTCGAGGCGCCGGCGAGGACCGCCGGCACTTCGCGGACGAGCACGGCTCCGGTGCCGAAGGCCTCGAGTGTGAGCCCGAGGCGCTCGAGGTCCGGCGCGGCGTCGAGGAGGCGGGCGGCATCGTCGGGCGCCATCTCGACCACATCGGGAATCAGCAGGCCTTGGCGGGCGACACCGCCACCCGCGCGCTCGCGCTTCAGCCGCTCGTAGACGAGGCGCTCATGCGCGGCGTGCTGATCGACCAGCACGAGGCCGTCCCGGGTTTGGGCGACGATGTAGGTTTCGTGAAGCTGAGCCCGCGCTGCGCCGAGCGGATGGTCGGCGGCGGCCTCCGCCTCTTCGAGATGTGCCGCGCCCTCACGGCGCAGATCGGCGCTCGGCGGGGCGAAATCGTGGGTGAAGGCAGCCTGGGGTGCCTCGTCGAAACCGGCCCGGAACGGCGTCCCGTCCCGGGCCGCCGGGAAGCGCCCCGGGGCACCGAACGACGGCAGGCCACGCGGCAGGGGCGGCGATGCGGACGGCCGCGCACCCCACCCCGTATGCGCCTGCAGCGAGCGCCCTTCGTTCGGCTCGCCGTGGGCTGCCTCGGAACCCGTCGGCAGTGGCTCCGATCGGAGGGCGTCGAGGGTGCGCGCCGTCGTCGTCGTCGCCGTACGGGCGCCGGCACGGCGCAGCGCCTCGTGGATCGCGCTGACGATGAGACCGCGCACGAGGGCCGCATCGCGAAACCGCACCTCGGTCTTGGCCGGATGGACGTTCACATCGACGAAGGCCGGGTCGCACGTGATCGACAGGGCGAGCACGGGATGGCGATCGGAACTCATGGTGTCGGCGTAGGCGCCCCGCACGGCACCGAGCAGCAGGCGGTCGCGCACGGGCCGGCCGTTCACGGTGAAATGGATCTGGTTCGCGTTGCCCCGGTGGAAGCTCGGCAGACCGACATGGCCGGAGAGCGCGAAACCCTCCCGCGCCATGTCGAGGGGGATCGCGTTAGCGCCGAACTCCGGACCGAGCACCGCCGTCAGGCGTCGCAGCACGGCGGCGGGTCCGCCTTCGCTCTCGGCTGGGAAGACGATGGGGCTGCCACCCTCCGCGCGGAGAACAAGGCGAATGCCGGGCTCGGCCACTGCGAGGCGACGCAAGCCCTCGCTGATGGCCGCCGTCTCGGCACGGTCGGATTTGAGAAACTTGAGGCGGGCCGGCGTCGCCGAGAAGAGGTCCGCGACTTCGATACGGGTCCCGCGCGGACTCGGCGCCGGTCGCACCTCACCGCGCACGCCCGCATCCACCGTGAGGCTGTGCCCAGTCTCGCCTTCCGCCGTGCGGCTCGTGAGGGTCAGCCGGGCCACGGCGCCGATGGACGGCAGCGCTTCGCCGCGAAAGCCGAGGGTGTCGATCCGGGTGAGGTCGCCGTCGGGCAGCTTCGAGGTGGCGTGGCGCTCCACCGCCAGGGCGAGATCCTGGGCATCCATGCCGGCGCCGTCGTCGACCACCCGGATGAGGCGCCGACCCCCGCCCTCGATGGTGACTTCGATGCTCCTCGCGCCCGCATCGATGGCGTTCTCCACGAGTTCCTTCACGGCGGAGGCCGGACGCTCCACCACCTCGCCCGCCGCGATGCGATCAACGAGGATGGGATCGAGGCGGCGGACCGGTGCGAGGGGGCGGGATGGCGCGAGGGGCATGGCGGGACTATACGACCGCCTGCCGACGGCCGGAAGGTGAACGGCCGACTCCCGGCGCGCTCTCCCGCATGGACCGAGAGAATGTCCTGACGGCGACGAGGCATGGGGTGACGGATACGCTGGAGCGCTGCCGTGTGGTTTGGGGGCGGACCGACCGCATCGCCGCCCCGCCGGCCCTACGCGTCGTGACCGATGCGATCTACCGTCCGGACATCGGGACAGCGCCCTGGAACCTGACCGGTCCGGATGGCGCCCTCCTCGAGGGCGCCGGCGGTTCGCAAGCGAAGGCTGAGGCTTGCGCCGACGCGGTTCCGCACCTCTATCTCGGCGCCCTCGCCGCGCATTACGGGCACTTCCTCGTCGGCACGCTCGGCCGACTCTGGCCTCTCCTCGACTGGCGCGGCCCGCCCCCGCGCTTGCTCTGCCACGCCACCGGCGATCCGGCCGCCCTACCCTTCCTGGCCCCGATCCTGGCAGCCTTCGGCCTGACCCCAGACGCTGTGATCCGTTTCGATCGGCCGACCCGCATCCCGCACCTCGTCCTGCCGGCACCGAGCCTGAAGGAACAGGCCTTCGCACACGCGGTCCATGCCGGCCTCGTCCAAGCCATCGGCCGCCCGTTCTGGCAAAATACCGTGGTGGATGGTACGGCGCGTCCCGCCTACCTGTCGAAGGCCAGGTTGGTCGTCGGTATCTCGCGCCTGCGCAACGAGGCGGCGCTGGAAGCGGCGCTCGTCCGGCGCGGTGTCGATATCGTCTATCCGGAGAGGCTCGGACTGCCCGACCTCGTGCGGCTGTTCTCGGAGCGTCGGGTGGTGATGGGCACGACGGGCTCGGCCTTCCATACGGCGGCCTTCGCCGCGCCAGGCCGGCGCATCCTCGGCCTCAACTGGGCCCCGCACCTCAATGCGAACTTTCCCCTGCTCGACGCCCTGAACCACACGCGGGGGCGGTATTACCATCCCGTCGGCACCGAATCCGGTCCGGACGAGGGGTTCCATTTCGGATGGTGGGTGCCTGACCCGGACGCGGTCGCCGAGGATCTCGTGCACCGTGCCGCCCACTTCGACGATCTCGACGCCATCGATGCGGACCAGGACGCCGCCCGCCGCCGGATCGCACAGGGCCCGCTCGCTGAACGGGTCGCGCGCTGGCTCAGACGCCGCTAGGGCATCGTCCTGCTTACCGTCTCCGCGACGACGCCCGAACCCGTCGTCGTTGTACCGGTTCCCCGGGTAGCCCGTTTCCACCCTGCGGGCCGATGCTCTCGCCGTCAGGCGACGCCGGCGCGCAGAAGGTCGTGGTAGTGGACGAGGCCCACGGGGCGACCGTCCTCGATCACCACCAGGGTGGTGATCTTCATCGATTCCTGGATCTCGAGGGCCTTCGCCAGAAGGGTTTCCGGCACCACCGTGCGCGGCGTCCCGCTCATCAGGGCTTCTACGGCGAGGCTGTCGAGGTCGCTGCGGAAGACATTGCGGCGCAGGTCGCCGTCGGTGACGATGCCGGCGAGTCGCCCTTCGTGATCGACCACGAGGACCGAGCCGAAGCCCTTGGAGTCGATTTCGCGGATGGCCGCGCGCATGGGCGTGCCGCGCGGAACCACGGGCAGGCGCTCTCCCGTGTGCATCACCTCCCGGACCTGACGCAGGGATGCGCCAAGGCGGCCGCCCGGATGGTAGATGCCGAATTCACGGGCCGAGAAGCCGCGGGCTTCGAGCAACGCGACGGCCAGCGCGTCGCCCAGTGCCAACTGCATGGCCGTCGACGTGGTGGGGGCGAGCCCATTGGGGCAGGCCTCGCGGGCTTTCGGCAGGGTCAGGCAGACATCGGCCTCCCGTCCGAGGGTTGAGCCCGGATTGGCCGTGATGGCGATGAGGCCGACACGGTAGCGACGGGCGTAGCCGATGATGTCGGCGAGTTCCGTGGTCTCGCCCGACCACGACAGCGCCACCACGACGTCCTCGGGCTGGATCATCCCGAGGTCCCCATGGCTCGCCTCCGCCGGATGAACGTAGAGGGCCGGCGTTCCGGTGGATGCGAAAGTCGCGGCGATCTTGCGTCCGATATGACCGGACTTGCCCATTCCCGTAAGGATCGCCCGGCCCTTGGCACGGCTGAGGCGAGCCACTGCCGCCGTGAACGGATCGCCGAGACCGTTGCCGATGGCCTCCATCAGGCACGCGAGCCCATCGCGCTCGGTTCCGATGGTGCGCAGGGCGGAAGCCATGGCCGGCGTCACACCGTCGATCGCACCATCAATCGCCGACGCCCCGTCCAGGGCCGTGTTCGCTGGCGGCATTCCACCCCGTCTCCTTGAACCCGAGGCCGTCCGGCGGTCCTCCATGCCGCGCCTATGGCGCGCGAATGTGGTCGCACGGCGGCCCGGGCGCCGAGGACGGCGCCCTGTCGGGAAGCGCCGTTGACGCCGCATTAACCCAGTCGGTTGTAGCGGTTTTAACCATGATCCACCCGTTTCCAACGGGGCGATCCCCCCGAGGCCGGGGCGCTCCCGGATGTGGGGACGTCCGGCTTCGCCTCGAAGGACGATGGTCCGTGATGCGTGTGCGGCCGACGGGTGAGTGGCGAAAGCGGAGCCTGCCCGGCCTCGCCCTGACGGCGGTGGCCGTCCTCGCCGGCACCGGCACCGTCGCGGCGCAGGTCTCGCGCGGCAACACGGCTCCGAGCTTCGGCACCACGGCCCAGACCGACCCCCTCGCCGACGCAACGGCAACCGACGCTGCCTCGCCACGCATCCCGCCGGCTTCCGATAGCGGTGCGGGTGTAGCGGGAAGCGGCGATGCAGCGGGGGGAGAGTCCGGAGCCGGACTGCGGATCCCGAACCGCGCGGCCGGCGGTACGCGGGTGTCCGGTGCGTCGAGCGGACCGAACAACCGTGACCTCGGCGCCGTGCTCCGTCGTCGAGCGGCGCCGGCCCGCCGTTTTGGATCGGCCACGACCCGGATCACGCGCCAGATCACTCAGATATCGCCCACCGATCTCCGGCTCACCCCGGTCATCCGGACGCCCGTGGTCGGCGTCCCCCTCCCGACCTCCCTTCCCACGCTTCTGCCGCTCGCCGGAATCCAGACCCCGGGCTTCCTTTTCGGCGGCAGCCTGCGCCAGCCGCTGGCCGTCGACCCGGCCTATGCCCCACTCGGGATCAAGCTCGGCACCTTCACGTTCCTGCCGGGCTTCGAGCAGAGCTTCGGCTACGACACCAACCCCGATCAAACCACGCGTCAGGCCGTCAGGCCGTCGGTGGCGCTGCGAACGGAAGCGGACCTCGCCTTCCGCAGCGACTGGTCGTCGAGCCAGTTGACCGGCGAGTTGCGCGGCTCGTACCTCGAGTTTCCGGACAACGACGCGGCGAGCCGGCCCAACGGCCTCGGCGTGACCCGATTGCGGATCGACGCCAACCGCGACACCCGCATCGACGTCGAAGGCCGCTTTCTCATCGAGACGCAACGCACCGGCACGCCCGACCTCAACATCGGCGCGGCGACGCGCCCCCTCGTCATGAGCTACGGAACCACGGTCGGCGTGACGGAGGTGTTCAATCGCGTCCAGGTCTCGCTGCGCGGCCTCCTCGATCGTTCGCAGTTCGAGGATGCCCGACTGACCGATGGCACGATCATCACCCAGAGCGACCGCAACCTGAACCAGTACGGCCTGCAGCTCCGGGCCGGCTACGAGATCTCGCCCAGTCTCACTCCGTTCGTCGACGTTCTCGCCGACACCCGCGTCTACGACCTGCGGGTCGATTCCACCGGCACGCGGCGCGATTCCGATGGGCTGACCCTCTCGGCGGGCAGCAGCATCGCACTGACGCGCTTCCTCGCGGGCGAGGTCTCGGCCGGGTTGCAGCACCGCACCTACAACGACCCGAACCTGCGCGACCTCACCGCTCCGGTCCTCAACGCATCCCTGCTGTGGACGGTCAGTCCCCTCACGGCGGTTCGTCTCAACGCGACGGCCGGGATCGTCGAGACGTCCGTCGCGGGCTCCAGCGGCGTGCGTACCCAGGCCGTCACACTGGAAGTCCAGCACGATCTCTTGCGCAACCTCTCGCTCATCGGCGGGCTCACCTTCGTGGCCAGCGACTACGACCGGGTGAACATCTCCGACCGTGGATTCTCCGGTACGGCGCGGATCGACTACCGCTTCAACCGGTGGCTGACCATGCGCGGCACCTACGTCTACCAGCAGGTCGACAGTTCGATCGCCACGTCGAGCTTCCACTCCAACACGTGGCTGCTCGGTCTGCGGGTGAACCCCTGACGCGCCGGCTTCAGCGCACCATCGCCAGGGACGCGCCGGACTTCGAAAGCGCCCCATCGAGGGCGCCGCCGCCCTGACGCAGGCGGGCCGTCACGGTGCCGCCGGGCTGATAGAGGTAGACCTCACCGTCGCGGTAATCCCAGGCGGTCACCTTGGACAGATCCTTGTTCGGACAGGCGGCGGCGCTGGCCTTGTAGAGATCGAGGGCCGGGGCGCTCGACAGGGACACCCTGCAGCTCGCGCCCGTCGCGTCCTTGGCGGTCCAGTTGCCAACCACGGAGGATCGCCCCGAAGCCACCACCACGGGCGGCGGAGCCGGCGGGGCGACGGACGCCACGCTCGGCTCGGGCGCGATGACGGGGGTCGCGGGTACCACGGCGACGTCCGCACCGACGGGCGGAGGGGCGTCCACGGCGGCGGCTGCCCCCGGCGGGGGTGCCAGAGGCGCGGACGTGATGGGGGCGGAGGGCATGGCCGGCACCGACATATCCAGGGCGGCCTGAGGCCCGAGCCCACGGTTGCGGGGCTGACCTTCCAGGCGCGACGAAGCGCAGGCGCCGAGGCCGGCAGTGAGCGCCAGGACGGCGACGGTCGACAGGAGCGGACGCGGCATCTTGTGGCAAATCCCGAACATCTCGGGGTCGTGGACACGGCCCCTGTGCTGGGTGCCTCACCGTCAAATGCGATGGCCGCAAGGCACGCCTATCTCGGTCGTGGGGATTCCCGTGCGGGGCGGCGAGTTTGCGCCCCGGTGTGGCCGGGACGCCTCAAGACTGTCGCCTCAGGACGGGGCGATGCCATCGATGGCGAGCCTGAGGTGTTTCGGCCCGCGCAAGGCCGAGCCGGGCCGGTATGGAGGCGGATCGGCCGGGAGGCGTGGGTTGCGGAGGCGGCGAGCCAGGGCTGTCAGAGCGGCCTCCGCCTCGAAGCGGGCGAGCGGTGCCCCGACGCAATAGTGCAGTCCCCCGCCGAAGCCGAGATGACGGACTCCGCTCCGATCGGGATCGAAGCGATCGGGCTCCGTGAACACCGCCGGATCGCGGTTGCCCGATGCGAGGAGAAGAACGATGTCAGCGCCCTCCGGGATCGTCACGCCGCCGATGGCGATATCCGTGAGGGCCCGTCGGGTTCGGAATTGCACGGGCGGATCGTAGCGCTGGACTTCCTCGATGAGGCGCGGCGCACGGGCGGGGTCGTCGCGCAGGCGCACCAACTCATCGGGGTTCCGCAGGAGCGCCAGCATGGCGTTGGTGATCAGGTTCACGGTGGTCTCGTGACCCGCCACGAGCATCAGGATCGACGTCGCGATGAGATCGTAATCCCCCATCTGCGGCACGCCCGGAACGCCCGCGACGGCAAGCCCCGACAGCATGTCGTCCTTGGGATGCCGGCGCTTCTCCTTGATCAGGCCCGTCATGTAGTCGGAGATGGTCTCGAAGGTCCGGCTGTTCTCAGAGCGGGCCTCCTTGTCCGCCATGGTGTCGGGTTCGAGCGCCGTGGCGAGTTGCGTCGCCCAGCCGTGAAACTGCGGTTCGTCCTCCGTCGGGATCCCGAGCAATTCGCAGATGATGGTCACCGGCAGCGGATAGGCGAGATCGTCGACGATATCGAAGCTCCGCGACCCGGCATGCTTGTCCAGGATCTCATCGACGAGACCGTGCGAACGGTCGCGCAGCGCCTGGACGCGCGCCTGCGTGAACTCGTGCATCACCGCCCGGCGCAGGGTGTCGTGGTCGGGCGGATCGCGGAAGATGAACGGCCGGTGCGTATCGGTGATCCGATCGCGGATCGGCTTGACGATCCAGTCGGAGATCGGATTGCCGGTCTTCGGCCGGTCGGCCGGCGGCAGGGTCTCGGAGCTGACGCGCGGATCGTGCAGCAACCGGGTGATCGCCGCATGTGTCGCGGCGACGTAGGTGCCGTCGGATTGACGCGATACGGGGGTCTCGCGCAGGCGGGCGAACAGCGGATAGGGATCGACGCGGTTGGCCTCGTCCTTGATCTGTTCGAACAGGGTCGCGTCGCTCATCGATCGTCCTCTCCGGGAAACCCCGGCGTCAGCATGGTCAGGCGACTCTGGTCCACCGCGCCCCCAGGGGGCGGAAACGGCGCCCGGGACGCCACCATCTCGGCATAGGCCGGAAGCCAGCGTACGGAATCGAAGGAGACGGCCGCGATGCAGCGACCTGCGCGGCCGTATAGGGCGAGAAACCGGCCGGTCTTCGGGTCGCCCTGGGCGATGACGAGGCCGTCCGCCCCCTCCGTCAGTCCGACGGACTTGATCGTCAGTCCGCCCTGAGAGGACCAGAAGGCCGGTACCTCGGCGTAGGCTTCGCCGGTCCCGCGTCCCACGAGCAGACGTGCGGCGTGGGCGCCTTGCGCCGCGGCATGCCCCCAATGCTCGAGGGCGACAAAGCGCCCGTCGTAGAGGGGGTGGGGAAAGCGCGCCACGTCGCCAGCGGCCGCGATCGCCCGGTCGGGGCGACCTTCCGCGTCGAGGACGTATCCGTCCGCGTCGCAATCGACTCCCCCCTCGTCGAAGGCGAGGCCCGAACCGGCGAGCCATTCGGTGTTGCGGATGGCCCCCAAGGCCACCACCACGCACCCTGTCTCCAGCGTCCGTCCGTCCGCGAAGCGCGCACGCACCACATGGCCGGTGCCGTCGTCCTCGAACGCCTCGACCTCGCTGCCGAAGCGCAGATCGACACCGCGCGCCTCGTGTAGGGCCGCGACGACGGAGCCGAGGTGGACGCCGAGGATTGCCGCCAGGACCGTCGGGCCGGTCTCCACCAGGGTGACCGGCAGATCGAGGTCACGGCAGGCGGCGGCGACCTCACAGCCGATGAATCCGCCGCCGACGACCAGGACACGCTCGGGCCGTGCCGCGAGCGCGGAGCGCAGGGCCGCCGCGTCGTCCCGCCCACGCAGGGTATGAATCCCCGCGAGGTCGCGTTGCGCTGCGTCCGGCCAGGGTCGTGGCCGGGCACCCGTGGCGATGAGAAGGCGATCGTAGGCGATGCGCTCACCGCCTTCGAGATCGATGGTCCGCCCAATCCTATCGAGGTTGGTGACGGCCGATCCGAGACGCCACTCGGCATCGAGCGGTTCGAGGATCGGAAGGGTCGTGGCACCGGGCGCCACCGAACCGCCGAGGACCTGTTTCGACAGGGGTGGACGGTCGTACGGCCGGTGGGGCTCCGCGCCGACGATGGTGAGGCGGCCGGCAAAGCCTGCCTTGCGGGCGGCTTCCGCCCCGCGCAATCCGGCCAGCGACGCACCCACGACGACGAGGTGATCCTGGTTCACGAGCGGCCGCTTCCGGCATCCTCGACGAGGATCGCCTGGACCGGGCACGCGACGCGGGCGCGCTCGATCGATTGGCGCGCCGCCGCCGACGGCGCCGGATCGTAGTGAAGCGCCTCGGCCCCGTGCAGCACGAAATGCTCAGGCGCCGCGTAGCAGCACTGAGCGTAGGCTTGGCACAGATTCAGATCGACGCTGACCCGCAGCCCGCCGGCTGCGCGCGAGGGATCGGGGCTCGGCGAGGTGCCGATGCGGTCGTGGTTCGAGTCGGGCATGCAGGCGCAATGCCCACGGTGGTTCACCGGTTCCGCACTGCACGCGCGTCACAGCGTCCGACGCATGATTCCGGCTACCGGCGCTCGTGCGGAAAGGGCCGAATCTACGATCTCGAGCCGGCATGCGGTGTCGAAAAGGACCCTGCCGCGTCGGCAGCTGATGCATCGGTGCAACAGATGGGCGACGCTCGCCGAGGGTGACCACGTTTCTCTTGTAACGTTATTCCGTTCGCGCAATGAAACAACATAACATTTATCGTGCGAGGCGTGATGCGGTCCGGTTTCTCGAAGAGCATGCTCGCAGGAACGGTCATCGCCGGTGCTGGCCTCGCGTCCTCCGGTGCCATGGCCCAGCAGGCCGAGACGACGCTGTCCGAACTCAGCGTCACATCCCCGAGCCCCATCGTCCCCCTTCGCGGCAACGGCTTGGCTACCGCGCCGCCAATCGGGATCCTGCCGGTAGCGACCAACACCTTCTCGCCCGTCACCGTGGTGACCGCCGACCAGATCGCCCGCGATCAGCCTCGGACCCTGGGCGACGCCCTCGCCGACCGGCCCGGGATCTCGGCCTCGACCTACGCGCCCGGCGCCGCGAGCCGTCCGATCATCCGCGGCCTCGACAACAACCGGGTCCGGATTCAGGAAAACGGCGTCGGCATCCAGGACGTCTCGGAACTCGGCGAGGATCACGGCGTCCCCATCAATCCGCTGGTGGCCAATCGGATCGAGGTGATCCGGGGGCCGGCGTCCCTCCGGTTCGGCTCCCAGGCCATCGGCGGGGTGGTCAGCGTCGAGAACAACCGCGTCCCGACCTTCGTCCCCGAGCGCGGCATCTCCGGGTCGGCAACCACGGGGTATTCCACCGTCGACAACGGTCGTCTCGGCGCCGTCACGGTGGATGCCGGAGCGGGCAACGTCGCGGTTCACGCCGACGGGTTCAGGACGGCGGCGGACAGCTACGCCACGCCGCTCGGCATCCAGCGCAACTCCGCCAACGAGTCCCAGGGCGGCTCCGTCGGAATGTCGTTCATCGGCGACCGTGGCTTCGTCGGCCTGTCCTACAGTCACTACGATGCGCTCTATCAGATCCCCGGCGGTTCGGCGGCGGAGAACCGCACGCGCCTCGATCCGCGGCAGGACCGCCTGCTGGCCCGCGGCGAGTTCCGCCCCCTCGACGGTCCCATCGCGGCGATCCGCTTCTGGGTCGGCGGGTCCGTCTATCGCCACGACGAAACCGGGATCGGCGAGGACGGCCGCGACGGCATCCAGGCCACCTTCAAGAACCGGGAAGCGGAGGCCCGGGTCGAGTTCCAGCACGTGCCGGTCTTCACCGCCCTCGGGACCCTGACGGGGGCGCTCGGTCTGCAAGCCGGACGCCGCACCCTCGGCACCGCCGGCGAGGCGGGTGGCCTGCTGGCGCCGACGGATTCACGCAGCAACGCCGTGTACCTCTTCGAGGAATTGGCCGTGGGCAACGGCCTGCGCTTCCAGGCCGCCGGCCGAATCGAGGGAGATCGCTCCGCGGGCACCGCCACCCAGTTTCCCGGCGACTATCGACCGATCGAGGGCGAGGACCCGCTGTCCTACGGGCGACGCCGCCGATTCGCACCGAAAAGCATCAGCTTCGGTGCGCTGCAGGATCTGCCGTACGGGTTCGTCGCCAGCCTGAATGGGAGCTTCGTCGAGCGTGCGCCGACGGCCTTCGAACTCTATTCCCGCGGGGCCCACGATGCGACGGAGACCTTCGAGATCGGCAACGCCGCCCTGAAGAAGGAACGTGCCCGAACCGTGGAAGCCAGCCTTCGCCGGGCCGAGGGGCCGCTGCGTCTCGACGCCACCGGCTACTACACCCGCTACACCGGCTTCATCTACAAGCGCGACACGGGACGCCGCTGCGGCGACGATTTCGCCTCATGCGGCAGCGACGACGAGTTGCAACAGATCGTCTATTCCCAGCGCAACGCGACCTTCTACGGCGCCGAGATCGGCGCGCAGCTCGACCTCCTGCCCGTGGGCAACGGCTGGGCCGGCCTTGACGCCCAGTACGATTTCGTCCGCGCCCGGTTCGACGACGGCACCTTCGTGCCGCGCATCCCGCCCCACCGTGTCGGCGGCGGCGTGTTCGTGCGCGCCGACGGTTGGTTCGCCCGGGTGAACCTGCTCCACGCCTTCGCTCACACGGAGGTCGCCCCCATCGAGACGATGACGCCGGGCTTCGACGACCTGCGCGCCGAGGTGAGCTACACCAAGCCCCTCGATCCCGTCCTCTACGGTGCCACCGAGGTGACCCTCGGCCTCCAGGGGCGCAACCTCCTCGACGATCGGATTCGCAACTCGGCCTCGTTCAAGAAAGACGAGATCCTGTTGCCGGGCCGCAACCTGCGGATCTTCCTGACGGCGCGCTTCTAATCGATCAGAGGAGTTGTCCCTGACCCTGGTCGGGCATCGTCGGCACCGGCGTCGGGGCTTGATGCGCCGGATCGTGTTCGGCCGGCGGGTCGGACGCATCGTCGTCCGAGGTGTATCCGCAGCGATAGACGATCTCGTCGGGCGGACCGAGGCCGGTGTGGAGCGGGATCGCCACCGTGTCGTCGGAGAAGCGCCAGTGGCGGGTGCCGCGATCCCAATAGAGCCAGATCGTCGTCGGGTGCCCTTGTACCCCGAACACCGCCGCCTTCTTCGACAGGGCCTGGACCGTGCGCGGCGCGTACATCCCCTTCTGACGATAGGCCTCCCGCAGGGCGGGGCCCTGACGGTCCATGAAGGTGTTGCGCACGACCTGAATGGTCGCGCCGGGCTCGGCGAGGAAGCGCTTGAAATCGCCGAGGGAGTGCAGGACGAGTGCCATGGCGGTCACCCTCGATGGAGCCGTGAAAGTTTCGCTCCGACACCGTGTCCGAACTCATCCGCGATGCTGCAGGGCAAGTGTTCCGTTCCTGTGACGCGACATGTCCCGCTGCATGGGGCCAGGTCCGGGTTACCCACAGAAATCGCTGGTTCTACCCATACTTCTCGGCCGGCTGTGGATGCCGCGCGCCGCCGACAATTCGTTCGACCGGAACCGAGCCTTGACCCGAACCGAGCCTTGACCCGAACCAAGCCTTGACCCGAACCAAGCCTTGCCGCGTTGTCGCGGCATGCTGCTCCAGTTCTTCACCGCCCTGCGCGAGGCCAAGGTTCCTGTCACCTTACGGGAATTCCTCACCCTCCTGGAGGCCCTCGACCGCGATCTCGCGGAGAAGCGGGTGGACGCGTTCTACCTGCTGGCCCGGACGGCCCTTGTGAAAGACGAACGCCATCTCGATCGGTTCGACCGGGTGTTCGGCACGGTCTTCCAAGGGCTGGAGACCGTAGGCGCCGCGACGGAGCCCTCCACGATTCCGGAGGAATGGCTGCGCAAGCTCGCGGAGAAATACCTCACCGACGACGAGAAAGCCGAGTTGAAGGCACTCGGCTGGGACAAGCTGTTCGAAACCCTGAAGCAGCGCCTCGCCGAGCAGAAGGAGCGTCACCAGGGCGGTTCGAAATGGATCGGCACCGGCGGGACCTCGCCGTTCGGCGCCTATGGCTACAATCCGGAAGGCATCCGCATCGGCCAGGACGGCAACCGCAACTTTCGCGCGGTCAAGGTCTGGGACAAGCGCGAATTCCGCGACCTCGACGACGGCGTCGAACTCGGCACCCGCAACATGCGGGTGGCCCTACGGCGTCTCCGGCGCTTCGCCCGCACCGGGGCGGCGGAGGAACTCGATCTCGACGGCACGATCCGGGAGACGGCCGCCAAGGGCTATCTCGATGTGAAGTTGCGGCCCGAGCGGCGCAACGCCGTGAAGGTGCTGCTCTTCCTCGACGTCGGCGGGTCGATGGATTGGCATATCGGTCTGGCCGAAGAACTGTTCTCGGCGGCCCGGTCCGAGTTCAAGCACGTGGAGCACTACTACTTCCACAATTGTCCCTACGAGCGGGTGTGGAAGGACAACCGCCGCCGCCACGACGAGACCCTGCCGCTGCTCGAAGTGCTGCGGACCTATCCGGCGGATTACCGTGTTGTGATCGTCGGCGACGCTTCCATGAGCCCCTATGAGATCGCGACGCCGGGTGGCTCCGTGGAGCACTGGAACGACGAATCCGGAGAGGTCTGGCTCGGGCGACTGCTGGACCGGTTTCCGAAGGCGGTGTGGCTGAATCCGGTGCCCGCGGAACATTGGGGCCACACTCAGTCCATCACCATGATCCGCCGGATCCTCGCCGGACGCATGTACCCGCTGAACCTTGAGGGGATCGACGCCGCCATGCGCGAACTGGTGCGTTGACCCGCGATCGCCTTCCCCACGGCGGGTTCGCCGCACTGGTCCCGGAACTCGACGTTTTCGACCTCGGGCGGAGCCTCGCATTCTGGTGCGATGCCCTCGACTTTTCCGTTGTCTATTCGAGGCCGGAGGATGGGTTCGCCTACCTGGAACGGGAGGGTGCCCAGGTCATGCTCAACCGGGTCAACGGCAACTGGTCGGTCGGCGACCTGAAGCGACCGCTCGGCCGAGGCCTCAACCTACAGATCACCGTCGCGGCCCTCGTCCCCGTGCTCGAACGGCTGGCGGCTCAGGACTGGCCGCTGTTCCGGGACGTCCATGACGCCTGGTACCGGGTCGGCGACGTCGAGGCGGGCCTCCGCCAGGTCTTGGTTCAGGACCCCGACGGTTATCTCGTGCGTCTGTGCGAAACCCTCGGGGTCCGGCCGATCGGCCCCTCGTTCAGCCCTGACGCGCCGGCGTCGTCACCGTGAGGCCGTCGAGTTCCGGCTTGATCCGGATCTGGCAGCACAGGCGCGAGGTCGTACGCACGTCCGAGGCGAAATCGAGCATGTCCTGCTCCATGTCCTCTGCCGGCCCGACGATGGCGGCCCATTCGCCGTCGACGTAGACGTGGCAGGTGGCGCACGCGCAGGCGCCGCCGCATTCCGCGTCGATCCCCGGCACGTTGTTTCGGATCGCCGCTTCCATCACGGTCGATCCCACGTCGGCTTCCACGGTCCGGGCCGTGCCGGCATGGTCGACGTAGGTGATCTTGGGCATCGATTGGGGCTCCGGGCTCGTACAACGCGTGTGTGGTCGGTTGTGCGGCGCGAGGTCTGCCTTGAAGGGGCAGGCCTCGGAATGCAAGCGTTCGCCGACACCCGGCGATCATTCCCTCGCTGGCGCCGGCGACCTTTCGCTTACGCGGGACACGCCGCGCCGTTCCATGCCGGACACTGCGGCGGGTTCGCTCGGCTCACACCTCGGCGATCGCCCGCAGGGCCGCGGCGACGGCTCCGGCCAGGGGCGCCAGTGCCGGATCGCCGTCGCTCCGCAACGCATCCTCGACCATCGCGCTCGCCGCCGCCACGGACACGGCGCCGATGCCGAGGGCCGAACCCTTCAGGGTGTGGGCGAGGTCCGCGCGCTCGGCCCGTGTGCGGGCCGGATCGCCGATCTCCGACAGGAGGCGGTGACACTGACCGGCGAACAGCATCAGGAGTTCACGGGCGAGTTCCGCGTCGCCGGACGTCTGCCGGGTGAGGTGATCGTGATCGATGGGCGGCACGGGCACCTTTCGATTCGTCTGCGGCGGCGATGGCCGGGCTTCCCTATCCACAGGCGCGGACGCGGGTTTGGTTTGCGTTTAAGCATTGCGGGCCCATGGATAAAGCCGACGGCGGGAAGCCGGCCCCGGGGCTTGGTAACCATTCCGTTAAGGTTTTTGCGGCGGACGCAGGCGGTCGGGTATCGGCCCCCGGCGCCGGTGTCTAAAGTTCGTTTGATAAATTGGTAAAAGTGTCTCCTTCGCCGGGTGCGGCCGACGCGGGAGAATACGGGTAACGAGGCGTTGCATGGCCACGGAAAAGAAGCTCAAGGATCCGGCGGAGGCAGCCCTGTCCGCGATCGAGCAGGCCCTCAACCTGGACATGCTCACGCCCGACGCGTCCGAGAACCGCGTCGAACCGCGCCTGCCCGACGTCGGTGACGGCGATCCGCTTCTCGATCCGAGTGGTCGTAACCGCCCGCCCCGCCTCGACGAGCCCCTGGCGTCCGACCTTCCGCCGCCGGACCGCGCCCGCCCGCGCCGCGAAGGTGGGCTGCTGCCCCCGGACCGCTCGCTGGTCGCCAACGACGATCGCCAGAACATCGGCATCCTGCAGCAGACCCTGCGGGTTCGGCCTTCTCCGATGCCCTACGTCGTCGCGGCCGTCGCATCGGCCGTGTGGTTCGCGAGCCTTCTCGCCCTGGCCTGGATCCAGTCCGGCGGTGATCTGAAGACCTACGCGCAGGGCCTCACGGCGCTCCAGTCGGCGGTGGCGGCCACCGCCCTCGTCGGACCCGTGGTCCTGTTCTCGATCATGGCGATGCTGGCCGTGCGGGCGCAGGAAATGCGTCTCGTCGCTCGCGCCGTGGGTGAAGTCGCCATTCGCCTGGCCGAGCCGGAGAACTTCTCGACCGACGCCGTGCTGACCATGTCGCAGACCGTTCGCCGCGAAGTGGCGGCCGTGGGCGACGGTGTCGAGCGGGCGCTTGCCCGCGCCGGCGAACTCGAGACCCTGGTGCGTGGCGAGATCGCCACCCTGGAGCGTGCGTACTCGGAGAACGAGATCCGCATACGGTCCCTGGTCGACGAGCTCGTCGCCCAGCGCGAATCCATCGTCGCCAACGCAGAGCGCGTCCGCGGAGCGATCACGGGCTCGCACCAGAACCTGACGCAGGAACTCGACGGGGCCGCAGAGCGGATCGTCGCCGCCGTCACCGGCGCCGGCGAGCGCGTCACCGGCGCCCTCGATGCGCGCGGGCACGCCATCACCACGGCACTCGGCGACCGCGGCGACGCCATCACGTCGGCGCTCGCCCTGGCCGGCGACCGCGTCGTCGGTCTCGTGACCGATCGGGGCGACGACCTCGTCCAACGCCTCGCCGCCACCAGCGAAGGCGTGCGCGGCAGCCTGACGGATGTCGGCAACACGCTGACCCAATCCCTGGAGAGCCGGGCCGAGGAAGTCACCCGCGCCTTCGAGCGCACCGGCGGGCTCCTCACCACGACGCTGGCCACCAACGCCGGCGATGTCGCACGCACCCTCGCCCAGACCGGTGCCGAGGTAATCGAAACCCTGAACCGCGAGGGCAGCGAGGTCCGCAGGACCTTCGAGGAATCCGCCCGCGGGCTCGAGAGCGCCTTCCTGGCGCGCGGCGGTGAGCTGACCGCTCAGTTCTCCACCACCGGCGGTGAGATCACCGCCCGCTTCGCCGAGACCGGCGACGCCTTGCGCGCACACTTCGCCGCCACGGGCTCGACCCTGACCCGGGACATCGCGACCATCGGCGATGGCGTGTCCGATGCCATCCTGGCGCGCGGCCGTGAGGCCGAGGAGCGTCTGGCCCAGGCGACCGGCGGCGTCATCGAGACGTTCGGAGCGCGGGCCGACGCCCTGCGCGACGGCCTGGTTCGTTCCATCGAGGAGGCGACCGCCCTCGTCGACCGCAACGGCGGCGCTCTGGCGGAGCGCATCGATACGGTCACGGGTCGGCTGCGAGAGACCCTGGCGGTCCAGGGCACCGGCATCGCGGACCTCATCGAGGCCCGCGGCCGCGATGCCCAGGCCGGGTTCGCCCTGACGGCCAGCGGCCTCATCGAAACCCTCGATTCCCGCGCCGGATCCGTGCGCGACAGCCTGGCCCGCGCGGTCGAAGGGATCACCGGCGACATCGACGCGCGCGGCGGCGCCCTCGCCGAGCGCATCGAGACGGTGACGGGACGACTGCACGAAACCCTGGCGGTCCAGGGCGTCGGCGTCGCCGAACTCATCGAGACGCGTGGTCGTGAGGCCGAAGCGAGCCTCAACCGGAGCACAGATGGCCTGATCGAGGTCTTCGATGCCCGCAGCGAGACCCTGCGCCAGCGTTTCGTCAGTTCCGTCGACGGCCTCGCGGCCGGCATCGACGCGAGCGGCGGCGCCCTGGCCTCCCGGATCGAGGCCGTGGCTGGCCGCCTGCACGACACCGTCACCGTTCAGGGTGGCAGCCTCGAGAGCGCCCTTGCCCTCGCCGGTGATCGGGCCGGCGGTCTCATCACCGAGCGGACCCACGCGGCGACGGCCGAAGTCGAGCGCCTCTTGGCCGAGCTCGGGCACGCCCTGGAGGCCCGCACCGGTCAGACGGTTTCGGCACTCCAAGCCACCGCCGCGACACTCGATGGTCAGTTCGGGGCCCAGACCCTGGAGGCGACCGAGACCCTGCGCCGCAGCGCCGAAGAGATCACCGTCGCGCTCGGCGCCTGCGCGGCCGAGGCCGCACGATCCCTGCGCCGCTCCGCCGCCGGCGCCACGGGCGAACTCGAAGCCCGCACCGTGGAGGCCGTCGAGATCTTCGAGCGCCGCCTCGCCGCCAATGCCAATGCGCTGTCGAGCCGGACCGAACAGGCCGCCGCCCTGCTCGGCCAGCTCGCCGAGGGCACCGGTGACACCGTCGCCGGCCGCACCGAAGCCTCCGTGGCGGCCCTGCGCCGGACCCTCGAGGAAATCAACGCCGAGTTGGCTGCGCGCGCCGACGAGGCCGCCGGCGTCATCGATCGCGCCGCTCAGGGAATCGGTGGCAGCCTGGAAGCCCGCGTTCGCGACGTCGAAGTCGCCTTCGGCAACCACGGCCGAACCCTCGGCGAGCTCATCGCCGCCCACACGCACGACGCCCATTCGCAGCTCACCCTGGCCGGCCGCGACATCACCCTCGCCATCACCGCCCAGAGCGCACGGGTCAGCGAGGCCCTCGGCGCATCGGGCGAGCGCTTCGACGAGACCACGAAGGCTCGGGCCGATGCCATCGAAACGGTCTTCACCGATCGCCTCGCCGCGCTTCAGGACACCATCGCGCGGGGTGACATCATTGCTGAGCGCATCGCCCGCGATACGACGTCCCTGTCGCAGAGCGTCGGCGGCCAGCTCGAGGAGATGGACCGGATCATCTCCGTGCGCGGCCAAGCCGTGGCCGAGACCATCGCCGAGCGCACCCGGGAGGCCCGCGAGGCAGTGGAGACCCAGCTCGGTGCCCTCGAGGAGCGCGGCATCAAGCGCACCGCCGAGATCGGCGAGACCTTCTCGCACCTCATCACCCATATCGACGGCCAGCTCGGCTCGCGTGCCACCGCCCTCAACGAAGCCTTGATCCTGCGCACGGCCGAGATGGCGCGGATCATGACCGAGGGTGGACGCGACCTCGTCGAGACCCTCGACGCCCGCGCCGATACCATGGCGCAGGACATCGCCGCCCGCAGCCTCAGCCTCGGTGATACCCTCGGCGCGCGCGCGACCGAGATCACCAGCCACCTCGACGTCCAGACCCGGGAACTGGTCCAGCGCCTCGATGACGGCGCGACGCGCTTCGATTCGGGCATTCTGACCCGCCTCGAAGTGATCAGCGCCACCCTGGAAGAGCGCGGCCGCCTCATCGACGAAGCCTTCGGCACCCAGGCCCTGGAGGCGATCCGCCTCATCGAGAGCCGCACCCGCGCGGTGGACGAAGACCTCGCCGCCCGCACCCGCGAACTCGTCGACATGATCGTCGAGCGCACGGGTGGAGCCAATGCGGCCCTGTCCCAGCAGGCCCAGAGCCTCCGCGACGCCTTCTCCGAGCGGACCGATCACCTCGTCAGCCTTATCGACGAGCGCACCGCCGCCATGGGCAGCGAGCTCGACGAGAAGGGCCGTGCCGTGTTCGGAGCCCTCGGGGGTCGCATCACCGAGCTCGCCCGCCTGCTCGATTCCGGCACCAACGCCCTCGGCACCCTCCTGGAGACCCGCGGCGAGACCATCCTCGCTCGCCTGCGCGAAGTCGTGGCGGAAGCAGACCGGCTTCTCGGCGAAGGCGAAAACCGTCTCGGGCGCACCCTCGACGGGCGCACCCTCGACATCAGCTCGCTCCTCGACGAGGGCGTGCGTACGGTCCACCAGCTCCTCGACGATCGCACGGGCGAGATCCGCGCGCTTCTCGACAGCCATGCCCAGGTCCTCGGCACGAGCTTCGAGGATCGCCTGGCGCCCTTGCAGGACAACCTCGACCAGCGCGGCCGCCGCCTCGTCGAGACCATCGAGGCGAGCCTCGGCAGCGCCGCGGGCGCCGTGGATGCCCGGACCCAGGCCATCGCGGCCCTTTTCGACGAGCGTATCGGCCATCTGGACGAGGTCGTGGAGCAGCGCGGCGCAGGCCTCGCCGATGCCGTCGAGGCCCGCACCCAGGCCCTCGCGACGACGTTCGACGCCCGTCTCGGCCAGCTCAACGCCATCGCGAACCAGGACGACTCGAGCCTGATCGCGGCCGTCGAGCAGCGCATCGCCGCCCTCGGCAGCCTGTTCGACAGCCGCATCGGTGAGCTCGACAGCCTGGTCGAGCGCCGCACCGGCGGCTTTGCCGAGTCGGTGGACGGCCGTGCCCGCGATCTCGCCGCGCTGTTCGATCACCGCATCGGTCTCCTCGGACAGATCGTCGAAGGACGTGGCGCCCAGGTCGCCGACGCCATCGACGCCCGTACGAAGACCATGGCCACGCTCCTGGACGAGCGTCTCAGCGGCCTTGATGCCCTGGTGGACGGACGCGGCGCGCAGGTGTCCCAGGCTCTCGACGAGCGCACCCGCGCCCTTGCGAGCCTGTTCGACGAGCACCTCGGCGGTCTCTCGGATCTCGTGGACGGTCGCGGCCGCCAGATCGGTCAGGCCCTCGATACCCGCACGGAGGCGCTCGCTGCTCTGTTCGACGGCCGGATCGAGCAGATCAACGCCCTGGTCGCACAGGATGCCGGCGGCTTCGCCACGGCACTCGAGGGGCGTGTTCAGTCCATCTCCGCCTTGTTCGACGCCCGGATCGGCGAGCTCGACACCCTCGTGGAGCGCCGCAGCGGCGGCCTCGCGGAGAGCGTGGACGGCCGGACCCGCAGCTTGGCGGCCATGTTCGATCACCGGATCGACCTCCTCGCCCAGATCGTGGACGGGCGCGGCGCACAGGTCACCGACGCGATCGACGCGCGCACCCAGACGCTGACGACGCTGTTCGACACCCGCCTCGGACATCTCGACGACCTGGTCGAGGGACGCGGCACGCGCTTGGCCGAGGCCGTCGACATCCGGACCCAGGGCCTGCGCGCCCTGTTCGACGAGATGCTCACGGCCCTCGACGGTCTCGTCGACAGCCGCGCCGAGACGCTGACCGATCGGATCGATGCCCGCACCCAGGCTCTCGTCGGACTGTTCGACGAGCGCATGAAGGCCCTCGACGGGCTGGTCGGTGAGAGTGCCGGTTCGCTCACCGATCGGGTCGAGGAGCGCACCCGCACCCTCGCGGCCCTGTTCGACGAGGGCCTCGCCCGCCTCGATGGAGTTGTGGAGAGCCGTTCCGGCGCCCTCACCCTCCAGGTGGATACCCGGACCCAGGCCCTCGCGACGGTGTTCGACGAGCGCCTCGGCGCCCTGGATTCGCTGATTTCCGGTCGTGCCGCCGGCCTGGCCCGGACCATCGAAACGCAGGGCGCGGCCCTCACCCAGGCCGTCGATGCCCGCAGCGAAGCCTTCACCAGCCGTATCGACAGCCGCATGAAGGTGTTCGCCTCCCTGGTCGCGTCGCGTGGCGACGCCCTGGCCGCTGCCTTTGACGATCGTCAGGACGCCTATGCGACCCTGGTCGACGAGCGAAGTGCCGCCATGCTGTCCGCCTTCGACGAGCGGGTCGGTCGTCATGCCGCCGCCGCCGAAGCCCATGCCGCCGCCCTTGCCTCAGCACTGGATCAGCGCAACGAGGCCGTCGCGGCCCTCATCGACGGTCGCAATGCGACGATGACGGAAGCGTTCGACCGCCGTTCCACGGCGCTCGCCGCCCTCGTCGAGGCACGGGGCCAGTCCTTGGCCCAGCGCCTCGCTGCGAGCGCCGAGACCATCACCCGCGCCATCGAGGAGCGCGGCGGCAGCCTCGTCGAGACCCTCGACGGACGCGGTTCGCACGTGATCGAGGCTCTCGCGGCACAGTCCGATCGCCTCCGCGCCGTCGTCGATGGCCCGGCCGCATCGTTGGTCGAAGCTCTGTCCGAGCGAGGCCAAGCCCTCGAGCGGGCCCTCGCCGAGACCGGCACACCCCTCGTGGAGGCGATCCGCCAGCGTACGGACGAACTCGAAGCCCGTTCGCAGGCCTCGGCCGAAGCTCTGCTGGCGACCATCGACGGGGGCGCCTCGCGCGCCATCGCCACCCTCACGCAGGCCAACGACGCCCTGCGTCACGACGTCGGCAGCGTCCTGCAGCGTGTCGAGGGCGCCAATGCGGCCCTGGCCGAACTCCTGGCGGGGGCGGGCGAAAACCTCGGCGCCATCGAGACGGGTCTCGCGGCCCGCATCGAGCAGGTCCAGGAAGCCCTGGGCGCCATCGCCAGCGAGACCGAACGGGCGAGCCGCGGCGTCGCCGAGCAGGTCGACGAGCTCAAGTCCGTCGCGCAGGGTGCCCTGCGTGATGCGGCCGAACTCGCCGCGTCGCTCGACGCCAGCGGCCGGTCCCTGGGAGATCTCGGACGGACCCATGCAGCGGCCCTCACGGGCGCGGCCGGATCCCTTGAGACGGCCGAAGGTCGCCTCTCCGAGGTTCTGGCGGCGCGCGGCGGCGCCATCGAGGGCGTGCTCGCCCGGATCGACGAACGCTCGGGTTCCCTGGAAGCCGAGACCGCCCGTTTCGATGCACTGATCGAGCAGACCCTGCGGACCGCGGAGGAGCGAGCCCGCGCCATCGGCACCGGTCTGGCCGAGACTGCGAAGGGCGCCGGCGCCCGTGTCGTCGAGGCGTTCGAGGGCCTGCGGTCTGGCGCCGACAGCGAGGGCGAGCGGACGGCGCAGGGCGTGCGTGCCGCCATCGACGCGGCGTCCCGCGAGATGACGGCGGTGTTCGAGACGGCCTCGGGGCGCTTTGGTGATTCCGTGGCCGGCCTGCGCGAGATGGCGAGCGAAATCCGCCGCGAGCTCGACGCCACCCGCGCCGAGATCCAGCGCGGTGTCCTCGACCTGCCGCGCGAGACGCAGGACGCCACCGGCGAGATGCGCCGGGTCGTCTCGGATCAGATCAAGGCCCTGGGCGAGCTGACCACCCTCGTCGCCCGCACCGATCGCGGTGTCGATGTCGCCCGGCCGTCCGCGGCTCCGCCCGCTCCGGCGCCGGTTGCCCCAGCCAAGGCACCGGTCTCTCCCGCACCGGTCGCCCCCGCTCGGACACCCGCTGCGGCCGCGCCGAAGCCGGGGCAGACCATGACCATCGTGCCGGCACCCGCCGGTCGGCCCGCCAACGTTGCCGCCCGCACGGGCGAGGCACAGCGTGCGCAGGCCAACGGTGCCAAGGCGGGAGACCGTGGTTGGCTCTCGGACCTCCTGACCCGAGCATCCCTCGATGATGATGGCGACGAGTCCGAATCCGAATCTCAGGCCACCGCCGGAACCAAACCTTCACCGGAGAAGGGGTCCCCCGAGGCCAAGGCGGCGGCCGAGCGTGGGCGCACGGCTCTGGAGACCATCTCGGCCGACATCGCCAAGATGATCGACCACCGCACGGCCGTGGATCTGTGGGAGCGCTATCGCCGGGGTGAGGCGAACCTGTTCGACCGCCGCATCTACACCGCGCAGGGGCGCCAGACCTTCGAGGAGGTCCGCCGCCGCTACGCCGGGGATGCCGATTTCCGACGCACCGTGGACCGCTACGTCGCGGAGTTCGAACGCCTGATGGCGGACGTTTCCAAGAACGACCGCGATTCGAAGCGCGCCGACGCCTACCTCACCTCGGAGACCGGCAAGGTCTACACGATGCTGGCCCATGCCAGCGGACGCTTCGACGGAGCGTAGGGCACCGGACCCCCTTCCCCCATTCTGGGGCGGAGGGGGCTCGGTATCCCGACGGCGTCAGATGAGACCGAGGCTGGCCAGTTCGCGGCGGAGTGCATCCGGCATTTCCGCCAGACCGTCGGCCGTCGCTGCGTCGAGATCGGCCGGAGCGTCGTTGGCCTTGAGATAGCGCCAGCCCTGGAATGGGCGGCACGGGCGCGGCGAGACCGGAACAACCACGGGATCGAGGACGAGGCGGCAGCGGCCGATACCGTCGGCACCGGTGAACGGTGCGATCGCCGCGATGGTCTGCCGACAGGCGAGTGTGCCCTTGATCACCCAATAGATCGAACCGCCGCCGAGGATCTCGGACATGCGGGTCGGAACCATGCGGGTGACATGGGCGGGTGCCGGGTCGCGCGCCTGTGCCAGGGCGTCGGCGCGGGTCTGGGCGATCCGGGCTTCGAGCTCCGCGATGGAGGCGGGACCGACGCACAGCTTCAGGAGGTGGAGAGCCATGCCCGCTCTCCTAATCGGATCCGACGGTTCGTGAACCCTGGTTGGGACGAGAAAAGCCGTGGTCGCGACGCCGCACCCTCACGAGAACAGTGCGCGCTTCTCCTCGTCCGAAAGGCTGTCGATATCGGCGAACGCGGCGGCGATGTCCTTCTTCGGGGCCCCGTCTACGACGCGCTCCTCCTCGGGGATCTCGTCTTCGGGGATCTCGTCTTCGGCGGTCTCCTCCACGAGGATTTCGTCCGACGGATCAGCCATTGCGTCGCCTTGCGTCGCGTCGGCGGCCGTCTCCGAAGAGGGCGTGGCGGCAGCGCTTTCGGCCATTGCCGTCGGTTCAGCGGGGACCTCGGAAACGGATTCCGCGACCGCTGCGGGGGCAGGCTGCGCGGCGACCGGCTCATCGATGAAACGGTCGACGTCGCTCTGCGACAGATCGAGGGGCTCGGCAGGATTGGACTCACCGGGGGCGGGCGGCACCGCCTCGAGACTATCGCCCCAGATCGCCATCATCGCGGCGACCCGCTCTTCGAGGTAGCGCAGGGTGTGGATGATGCGTGCCGTGCGCTGCGCCGTGAGATCCTGGAACGAGCAGGCCGTGTAGATCTCGGTGGCGCGCTGGTCCAGCGCATCGCAGAGCGCCGCGTCGGAGCCCGATTCCCGCAATGTCCAGGCGGCCTCCTGAACGTCCTCGGCGGCGCTCAGGATGTCGGAGGTCGCCCGCTCCGTGGAGCGCACGATGGCGTCGAGGGCCACGGAGGCGATGCCGAGGCGGCTGTTCTCGTGGTCCGGCGTGCCGAGGGCGACGATCTCCGCCTTGGTGCGGGCGATGGCGTTGGCCATGTCGAGGAGGTCGCCGCGCATGCGCCCGACCTGGGACCCGTCGCGCTCCTGGGTGACGACGGCTTCGAGGCGTGCGATGGCGCCCAGGACGGACTGAGTGTCTTCGCCCCGCGTGCGCCGGGCGTATTCGTCGAGGAACCAGCGCCCCCGTGCGCTCTCGGACATCGCCGTCTCGATGCGATCGTATTCCGAAACGTCGATGGACGTCAGCGAGCGGGAACGCGACATGTAGATCCGGGTCCTCGGGTTGCTGCACCCCCGGTGTTCGATCGGGGCCACAGACATTCCGAACGATTGACACGATGGTTTTAACGCGGGCTTTACGGGTCCGATCTGTCCCCAAATCTTCTCGCGGCCCCGAGCCAACGTGCCCCACGCCACCGCCACGCCACCGGAGCCGAACCCGTTCCGGCTCGCGAGCCTCTACGCCGTGGTCTTCGTCGAGATCGGCATCGCCATGCCGTTCATGCCCGTCTGGCTCAACGCCCTCGGCCTCGAGGCCGGGATCATCGGCGTGCTCCTCGCCCTGCCCATCGCGGTCAAGATCGTCGCCACCGCCCCCCTCGTCGGACTCATCGACCGGGGCGTCGGTGCGCGCGCCCTCCTGGTGGCGGGAAGTCTCGCCTTGGCGGCCACCTACGCCCTGATGCCGGCCGGCGCGGCGCTCGGCTGGCCGGTGCTCGCGCTCCTCATCGCGCTGAACGCGGCGGCCGGCGCCCCCCTGGTGCCGAGCATCGACTACCTGACGCTCGCCGCCGTTCGCCGCAGCGCCCGCCTCGACTACGCCCGGATCCGCATGGCCGGTTCCATCGCCTTTCTCGCCGCCAACCTCGCCGGTGGTGCGGCCTTGGGGGTTCTCGGCGAGCGGCTCGCCGTGCCGCTCCTCACCACCGCCCTCGCCCTGCTGGCGGCGGCGGTGTGCGCGGGTGTCCGCCTCGAACTTCCCACGGCGGCCGTCCCGCGTACGAAGGCGACGCGTGTTCCCCTGCCCCGCCTTCTCTGGCTCACCATCGCGGCCGGAGCGGCGATCCAGGCGAGCCATGCCGCGCTCTACGCTTTTGCCAGCATCCACTGGAGTCTCAGTGGGTTTCCCGTGGCCTGGATCGGAGCCCTGTGGGCCATCGGCGTGCTGGCCGAGATCGTTCTGTTCGCCGGCATCGGTTTGTGTCCGGCGGGGTGGCGAACGCCGTTCCGCCTGCTCGGCCTCGGGGCCGCCGCGGGTGCCGTGCGCGCGATCGGCATGGCGTTCTATGGCGATACCCTCGGGGCGGTCGTCGTCCTGCAGACCCTGCACGGCTTCAGCTTCGGTGCGACCCAGCTCGGCGCCATGGCGGCGGTGTCGCGCTTCGCCCCAGAGGGCGCGCGCGGACGGGCGCAGGGGACGCTCAGCGCCACCAACGCCCTGGCGTCGGCCTGCGCCACCCTCGCAAGCGGGCTCGCCTACGGGCATGGCGGTGGACCCCTCGCCTTCGGCCTCATGGCGCCGCTGGCAGTGATCGGCCTGTGCCTGACGGCACGCGCCGCGCGCCTCGCGCAGCGGCAGCGTCTTCACAGCGCCGCCTTTGTGGGCCAGCACCCGGATACGATTGCGTAACCCTAACCTGTGAGGAACGGGGAACGCGAGTAACGGAGTGGCGTGTCGTGCCGACCGCTGAGACCCTGCCGAACCCGGACGTCGCCGACGCCTCCGCCCTCACGGGTGGACGCATCGCCCTGCGCGGGCGCTGGACCGTCGACCAGGGCAACGCCGTGGAGGCCGCCGCCGCGGGAATTTTTCGCGATGCCGAGAGGGGCTCCGTCGTCGTCGACCTGACGGGGGTGACCCGCCTCGATACCCTCGGGGCCTGGGTCCTGGAGCGGACCCGGTCGGAGATCGAGGCCGCGGGCGGGCGCCTCGCCTACGCGGGTGCCAGCCCCGAACACCGAATTCTCCTGGGCGAGGTCAAGCTGCCCGCGGCCGAGCCCGTGTTGGCACGGCGCGGCCGGATGTTCGGCTTCCTGCACGACCTCGGCAAGCGCGTGGTCGGCGCCCGCTCCGACCTCGTCGCCGGTCTCGCCTTCTTCGGGGAAGTCGTCACCGCCTGCATCCGGGTCGCGGCCCGGCCCGGGACGTTCCGCGGAACCGCCTTCGTCAACCAGCTCGATCAGGTCGCCTTCCGGGGCGTGCCGATCATCGTCCTCATCTCGTTCCTCGTCGGCGGCATCGTCGCCCAGCAGGGCATCTTCCAGCTCCAGCGCTTCGGGGCGCAGAGCTTCGTCGTCAACCTCATCGGGCTCCTCATCCTGCGCGAGCTCGGCGTGCTTCTCACCTCGATCATGGTGGCGGGCCGCTCCGGCTCGGCCTTCACCGCCGAGATCGGCTCGATGCGGATGCGCGAGGAGGTCGACGCCCTCCGGGTCATGGGCCTCGATCCCATCGAGATCCTCATCGTCCCGCGTATCCTCGCCCTCGTGGTCGGGCTGCCGATCCTCGCCTTTCTCGCATCCCTCGCAGCGCTCGCCGGCGGCGGCCTGACGGCGGCGCTCTACGGTGGCATGACCACGGAAGCTTTCCTCGCCCGGCTGCAGGTGGCGGTGTCGTTCCACCACGTTGCCGTGGGGCTGATCAAGGCGCCGTTCATGGCATTGATCATCGGAATCATCGCGACCATCGAGGGCTTTGCCGTGGAAGGCTCGGCCGAATCCCTCGGGCGCCACGTCACGGCCTCAGTCGTGAAGTCAATCTTCATGGTCATCGTCCTCGATGGACTCTTCGCTGTTTTCTTCGCGGCAATCGATTTCTGACCCTGTGCAGACCGAACGCGCCCAGGCCGAGCGGCCGACCCGTGAACACGTAGCCGGCACAGAGCCGGACGCGATCATCCGCGTCCGCGACCTCGTCGTCGGGTTCGGCTCGAAGGTCGTCATGAAGGGCCTCGACCTCGACATTCGCCGGGGCGAGATCCTGGGCTTCGTCGGACCCTCGGGCCAGGGCAAGTCGGTGCTGACCCGGACCATCCTCGGTCTCGTACCCAAGCGGTCGGGCCGGATCACCGTGTTCGGCGAGGACGTGGACGGCCTCACCGTCACCCGGCGCCGGCAGATCGAGCAGCGCTGGGGCGTACTGTTCCAGCAGGGCGCCCTGTTCTCGGCGCTGACCGTCAAGCAGAACATCCAGATGCCCATGCGCGAGCACCTGAACCTGTCCGAGCGCCTGCTCGACGAGTTCGCGCGTCTCAAGATCGAGATGGTTGGTCTCAAGCCCGATGCCGCCGACAAGCTTCCGTCGGAACTCTCCGGCGGCATGATCAAGCGCGCGGCCTTGGCCCGCTCCCTGGCCCTCGACCCGGAGATCCTGTTCCTCGACGAACCGACCTCGGGCCTCGATCCCATCGGCGCCGGCGAGTTCGACGAACTCGTCGCCACCCTGAAGCAGACCCTGGGCCTGACCGTGTTCATGGTCACCCACGACCTCGATAGCCTCTACACCGCCTGCGATCGCATCGCGGCGCTCGGCGACGGCCAGATCATCGCGCAAGGCACCATTTCGGAGATGTTGGAGAGCGACCATCCGTGGTTGCGCTCCTACTTCCACGGCAAGCGCGGCCGCGCCGTCATCCCCAACGGCACGCGTCATGCGGCGGCCTGATCCCCTTCACCGTGTGGTGACGCACCGCGCGTCCACCCCGAACCCGGGCAATCGCTGATCCGATGGAGACTCGCGCGAACTACGCCCTGATCGGCGCCTTCACCCTCGCCGTGCTCGTCGCGGCCTTCGGCTTCGTGTTCTGGCTGCAGGGCGGCTCGCGCAGCCAGGCCCGTCAGGCCGTGCGGATCGTCTTCTCCGGCAGCGTCGGGGGCTTGGCCAAGGGCTCGACGGTGGCGTTCAACGGCATCAAGGTCGGCGAGGTCACGGACGTGCGCCTGCTGCCGCAGGACCCGCGCCGCGTCGTCGCCGTGGTCGAGGTCGAGCGGACCACGCCTCTCCGCGCCGACACCCGCGCGCGCCTCGATTCGGCGATGCTGACCGGCGTCTCCACCATCTCGTTGTCCGGCGGCAACGCCGATGCACCGGCCCTGGGCACCGGTACGGGCGACCAGATGCCGACGATCTTCGCCGATTCGTCCGACATCCAAGACATGATGGCGGCGGCCAAGCAGATCGCCCAACGGGCCGACGACGTACTCCAGCGCCTCGACAAGGTGGTGGCCGGCAACGAGGGCGCCATCAACCGGACGCTGGCCAACGTCGAGGCGTTCTCGAAGACCCTGGCGGATGCCGGACCGGCCGTGAGCGGCTTGGTGAAGGCCATCGATGGACAGAAGCTCAACCGCGTCATCGACAATGCGGATCGCTTCTCGGCGGCGCTGGCGGCCGGCAGTCCCGACATCGAAGGCGCCCTCAGGGACGCGCGCGGGATGATGGCCAAGCTCAATACCTCGGCCGACCGCGTCGACGCCGTACTGAAGGGGGCCGAGGGCTTCCTCGGTTCGGCCTCGGGTTCCGCCGGGACCAGCACGTTCACGGAGGTGCGTGAGGCCGCTATCTCCGTTCGCGACGCGGGTAAGGCGTTCCGCACCCTGTCGGAGAACCTCGACAAACGGACGTCGAACATCGCAACCAGCTTCAACCGCCTCAGCGGCACGGGTCGGCGCGAGGTCGAAGCCCTGTCCACGGACGGGCAGCGCACCCTCAACACCCTCAACCGCACGGTGAAGAACCTCGAGCGCGACCCGAGCCAGGTGATCTTCGGCGGCAAGCCGTCGTTGCCGGAATACAACGGTGGTCGTTGAATGCTGTTTTGCCGGGATGAGGGTGTCCCGGCGCACGGCACGAAACGAGCTTTGCCGTATTTTGTCCCTCGCAGCCTGTCGCGCTGCGAAGTCCGGATCGCGTATGACCCACTTTTCACCGGCCCTCGCCCTCGGCGTGAGCCTGCTCGCCGTGGCCCTCGGTGGCTGCGGCGGCGCCGTGCCGCTCACCTTCGACCTCGCCGCGCTCCCGCCCTCGGGTCGGGTCAGCGCGTCCGCGCGCTCCGTCACCGTGGCCGAGCCCGTCGGTATCCAGCCGTTCGAGGCCGACCGCATCATCGTGCGCGAGCCCGGCGGAGCCCTGTCCTTCCTCGGCGGCGCCCAATGGGCCGACCGGCTGCCGCGGCTGATCCAGACGCGCCTGATCCAGAGCCTCGAAAATTCCGGTCGCTTGAAGTCCGTGAGCCGGCCGGGCGACAAGATCGTCTCGGATTTCCAGCTCATCTCCGAGATCCGCGCCTTCGATATCGCTGCGGGCTCGGGCGAGGCAGTGGTGGACCTCTCCGCCAAGATCATCGCCGAGGGCACCGGAAAGGTCGTTGCCGCTCGGGTGTTCACGGCCCGCATCCCGGTGGCGAAGGTCGATGTCGCCTCGGCCGCCGTGGGGCTCGACGCGGCGCTCGCGCGGGTGCTCGGCGAAATGGTCGTGTGGGTGAATTCCGGCCGCTGAGGCCTTCGGACGGATGATCGTTCGCGGACGTAGCGCTCATTCCCGAGAGCGGTGTGTCCACCAAACGATCATTCCATCACGGCCGCCTTCATGATCACCACCATGATGGCGCGGGCCGGCTCCGGACCGATGCAGCGCACCGTGTGCGGACGGTCGCAGCGATAGCGCAGGGTCTCGCCCGCGCGGGCGCGCTGGACCGTGCCGGCGACTTCGACTTCGAGCTGCCCCGTGGTGACCGTGAGGGATTCGACCGAGCCGCGCTGGTGCGGATCGGAATCAAGGATGCCGCCGGGATCGGCCGACACCTCGTACCATTGCAGCCACTCGACGGTCTTGATCCACCCGACGATGGCGAGCCGCACCTTGCCGTCGTCCGAGACGAGGATCGGCGTGTCGGCGCGCGAGGTCTTCTCGATGAACGGCTCTTCGTCGCTGGTCGCCAACACGCGCTCGATGGACACGTCCAGTGCCTGGCTCAAGCGCCAGATGGTGGCCAGGGTCGGGTTGGTCTCGTTGCGCTCGATCTGGGAGATGATCGACTTCGCGACCCCCGATTGCTCCGCGAGTTCGGACAGCGAGAGGTTGTAGGCCTTGCGCAAGCGCTGGATCGTCTTGCCGAGCTGACCCGAAAGCAGTTGGGCGCCCGTCAGGATATCCCGCTGCCGCCCGCGCTCGGGGGTCGTCACCTGATCGTCCATTGTCCCTGTAACCCGCCGGATCGTTCCGTACATCGAACGAATGTGCGGTACTTCAAACGCAAAATTCGGACACGCGCAAGGCGGGCAGTGGTCTCAGGTCCACAGGGCGTGGAAGTGATGAACCGGTCCGTGTCCTCGCCCGACCTGCATCGTATCGGCCGCCTGGAGGGCGGCGGTCAGGTAGCGTTTGGCGTCCCTGACCGCTTCGACGAGGGGGCGCTTGTGCGCGAGCCCTGCCGCCACCGCCGCCGACAGGGTGCAGCCGGTGCCGTGGGTGTTGCGGGTGGCGACCCGGGGAGCGGCGAACCGGCGCAACGTTCCATCGGCGCACAGCAGATGATCCACGCTTTCGTCGCCCTCCCCATGGCCGCCCTTCACCAGAACCGCCCGGGCTCCGAGCGCCAGGAGTTGCCGTGCTTGCGCCACGGCTTCGTTCTCGCTCCTCGGCGCTGCGGCGCCGATCAGCGTTCCGGTTTCCGGCAGGTTGGGGGTGACGAGATCGGCGAGCGGAAGGAGCAGGTGGCGCAGGGCCTCCACCGCGTCCTCCGAGATGAGCCGGTCGCCGCTCGTCGCTACCATCACGGGATCCAGCACGATGGGAATATCCCGGGCATGCCGGCGCAAACCCGCCGCCACGGCCTCGATGGTCGCGACCTGCGACAGCATTCCGATCTTCACCCCCGTCACCGCAAGGTCGCCGAAGACGCTGTCCATCTGCGCCGCAACGAAGGCCGCCGGTACGTCGTGGATGCCCTGGACGCCCTGTGTGTTCTGGGCTGTCAGCGCGGTGACGACGCTGGCGCCGTAGACGCGCAGGGCCGCGAAGGTCTTCAGGTCCGCCTGGATGCCGGCGCCCCCGCCCGAATCCGAGCCCGCGATGGTGACGGCGATGGGGGTCATGGCGTGCCTTTGCGTCCTGCGACGACCTTACGGAACCGCGCCGCGGGCGGCGAGGGCCGAATCGACCCGGTGGCGCAGGTCGCGCGCCCGCGCCTCGACATCGTCCCCGGCGAACAGGGCGGAGATGATCGCGACTCCGTCCGCTCCGGCCGCGATCACGGCCGCCGCGTTGCTCGAATCGATGCCCGCGATGGCCCCGAGGGCGAAGTTCTGCCCCCGCGCGAGGCGGCCCCGGAACAGGATGCGGCCGAGGCCATCGAGGCCGACGGGCGGGTCGGGGTTGTCCTTGCTCGCGGTGGAGAACACACCGCCGATGCAGGCGTAATCCACCGGCAGCCGGTAGAGTTCGTCGGCCTGCGCACCGGTCTTCAGGGTCAGGCCGACGATGGCCGAGCGCCCGAGGAGGCGGCGCGCATTGGCCGGATGGAGATCGGACTGGCCGAGATGCACGCCCTCGACGCCCGCGGCGAGGGCGAGGTCGACGCGATCGTTCACGAGGAGCGGGACATGGCTCCCCGCGAGGGCTTCGTGGATCGCCCGGATGCGCGCCAGGGCGGCACGGGCATCGTCGATGGTTTTTTCGCGATACTGGAGGAGGGTGCAGCCGCCGCGCGCCGCCGCGCTCGCCAGTGCCGCGAGCCGCCCGACATCGGTGCCGCAGAATCCCGTGTCGAGGATTCCGTAGAGGCGCAGATCCACCGGCACCGTGCGCCCCGGCGCGTCGTCCCGTCCGATCACAGCGTTCTCCCCGGTCAGCCCCGTCCCATTCGTCTTACGGGCTGGTGCCCATGCCGCAAGGGCCCGCGAAGGTGGAAGCTCGGGAGCTTGACCGGTGGGGCGGCGTTGGTGGGGCGAACACAATTGGGGGATCCGCATGGACCGTACGCCGAAACAGAAGATGCTCGCGGGCGAGCTCTATCATCCCGACGACCCCGAGATTCAGGCCGATGCCGGCGCCTGCAAGGCCTGGATGGTGCGCTACAACGCGGCCCTCGGTCTGTCGCCCGGCGACCGGCGCACGCTCCTGCGCGAGCGCTTCGCGGCCGTCGGCGACGAGTCCGTCATCCGGCCGCCCTTCCACTGCGATTACGGCCTTCACATCACTCTGGAGGACCATGTCTTTCTCAACTTCGGCTGTGTGATCCTCGATTGTGCCCCGGTCCATATCGGCGCGCGCACGCAGATCGGGCCCGGGGTCCAGATCCTCACGGCGGATCATCCCCGCGATGCCGCTTCGCGCGAGGCCGGTTTGGAGTTCGCGCGGTCGATCCGGATCGGCCGCAACGTCTGGATCGGCGGCGGCGCCCTCATCCTGCCGGGGGTGACCGTCGGCGATCACGCGATCGTCGGCGCCGGCAGCGTGGTGACCCGGGACGTGGCCGAGGGGGATACGGTGGTGGGAAACCCGGCCCGGCCCTTGCCCCGGCGGGAGGAAGCCTGACCCATAGGCCATGCCGTTTGGCCGTTCATCACGGCGGCGCGATGTGCCATGAGCACGCGGCACGATGTGCAAAAGGCACGCGGTGCGAGATGGAGGCTGACCAGGTGACGACGGTGAAGGACTCGCAGGGGCGCGACAACGCCTCGCTCGTCAACCCGTCCGCCGTGGGGCTCGTCGCCGTCATCATCGCCGCGACGGACGGCGAGCCGCGGGCCCTGACAGTGCAGGTCGAGGGGCAGGCGCCGGGCCGTTCCGACGGACTGCCCGCCGGGCCCCTCGTGCCCGAGCACCCGACCCTGGAACGCGGCCTACGGGCGTGGGTCGAGCGCCAGACCCATCAGCGCCTGGGTTATGTCGAGCAGCTCTACACCTTCGGCGACCGCGACCGTCAGGGCGACGAGAGTCAGGGCCTGCATTCCCTGTCGGTGGCCTATCTCGCGCTGGTTCGCGAGGTTCGACCCGGCGGTCTCGCCGAGGCTTCGTGGCGCAACTGGTACCGCTACCTGCCCTGGGAGGATTTTCGCGAGGGCCGGCCGGCGGCCCTGGCCGAGATCGAGCCGAAACTCCTCGCCTGGGCCGGCGGGACCGGCGACCCGAAGCTGAAGCGCCGGCGCGAGGATCGCCTCAGCCTCACCTTCGGCCTGTGCGACGGCACCTGGAACGAGGAGCGCGTGCTGGAGCGCTACGAACTGCTGTTCGAGGCAGGCCTGATTCCCGAGGCGCAAGGCCAGTCGGGTGCCGCGAGCCCTGCCGACCTCCCGGTGACCGGACAACCCATGGCGTTCGACCATCGCCGGGTGCTTGCCACCGCCATCGGGCGCCTGCGTGGCAAGATCAAGTATCGGCCCGTTGTCTTCGAGCTGATGCCGCCGACCTTCACGCTGTTCCAGCTTCAGCGCACGGTGGAGGCTCTGTCGGGGACCAATCTGCACAAGCAGAACTTCCGCCGGCTCGTCGCTCAGCAGGGTCTGGTCGAAGAGACCGATGGGGTCACCAGCGGTGCCACCGGCAGGCCGGCCCGCCTCGTTCGGTTCCGGCGCGAAGTCCTCCTCGAACGCCCTGCCCCGGGCTTCCGCCTCAGGCCGGCGAAACGCCCCACCTGACAGCCGCGGCGCACCATCGAGGGTGCGCTGCAAAAACGTTATGCTCAAGTCCAGCATATCTAGACAAGTGCGAATGGGGCCCCTACGTTAGTCGGCACAATGCTCATTTTGAGCATAAGTGAGGACGCATCCATGGCGGCCACCAGTCTTCCGATCACTCCGGCGCCCGCGGTTTATGCCGGCCTGCCTCTGCCCGATATCTACGCGCGGGTCGCCCGGCACGTGCCCGCCATCGAATGGCCGGCGCTCGCCGATGACGTTGCGGCGATCTTGGAACTGAAGAAGACGCGCAACGCCGTCATCCTCGCCCACAACTATCAGGCGCCGGAAATCTTCCATACGGTGGCGGACATCGTCGGCGACAGTTTGGCGCTGGCTCGCGAGGCCGTGACGGTGGATGCCGACGTGATCGTGCTGGCCGGCGTGCATTTCATGGCCGAGACCGCCAAGCTCCTCAACCCGGGCAAGACCGTCCTCATTCCGGACATGGCCGCCGGCTGCTCGCTCGCCGATTCGATCACCGCCGCCGATGTGCGGGGGCTGCGCGAAAAGTATCCCGGCGTTCCCATCGTCACCTACGTCAACACGTCGGCGGCCGTTAAGGCCGAATCCGACCTCTGCTGCACATCCGGCAATGCCGTCGACGTGGTTCGGTCCCTCAACGCGCCCCGCGTTCTTATGATTCCCGACGAGTTCCTCGCCCAGAACGTGCAGGCCCTGGTGCCCGAGGTGGAGATCCTCACCTGGGCCGGTCATTGCGAAGTCCATGAACTCTTCACCCCGGCGGATATCCACGCCGTGCGCGAGAGCTATCCGGGCGTCACGGTCATCGCTCATCCCGAATGCCCGCCCGACGTGGTGGCCGAAGCCGATTTCTCCGGCTCGACGGCGATGATGATGAACTTCGTGACCGAGAAGCGCCCCCGGCAGGTGGTGCTCGTGACCGAGTGCTCGATGGGCGACAACATCGCGGCGGCCAACCCGGACATCGAGTTCATCAAGCCGTGCAACCTGTGCCCGCACATGAAGCGCATGAGCCTGAAGAACATCCGCCGCGCCCTCGAGACCCTGACTCACGAGGTCACGGTCGAACCCGAACTCGCCGACCGGGCGCGCTTGGCGGTGGAGCGCATGCTCGCGGTGCGGCCGCGATGAACGCGCACGCACCCTTCTCCTTCGCGACGCCGGACCGCGTCATCGTCATCGGAGCCGGCGTCGCCGGTCTCGCGACGGCGCTTCGCCTCGCACCGCGTCCCGTCACACTGGTCACGGCGAGTCCCCTCGGGCTCGGCACCGCCACGGGCTGGGCGCAGGGCGGCATCGCCGCCGCCATGGGTGAGGACGACGCACCGGCCCTTCACGCCGCCGACACCCTGGCGGCGGGCGCGGGCCTGAGCGAGCCGGAGGTCGCCGAACGCGTCGCGGCGGCCGGCCCTGGCCTCATCGAATGGCTCGTCGGCCTGAATGCCCCGTTCGACCGGGATACCGTCGGGGCCCTCGCGCTCGGGCTCGAGGCTGCCCATTCCCGCCGTCGCATCGTACGAGCCGGCGGCGATTCGACCGGTCGTCTCGTCCTCGAGACCCTGGTACGGGCCGTGTCCGCCACGCCGTCCATCGACGTGGTCGTGGCGCAAGCGCGTCATCTGATGCACGACCGTCAGGGTGCGATCGCGGGCGTTGTGTGCGAGCGCGGCGGTACGCGGCTGCGTCTGGCGGCCCGCGCCGTGGTGCTCACCACCGGCGGGATCGGTGCGCTCTACACATCGACGACCAATCCGCGCGGCGCCACCGGGGCCGGCCTTGCCCTGGCGGCCCGGGCCGGTGCCAGCCTGCGCGACATGGAGTTCGTTCAGTTCCACCCCACCGCCATCGCGGTCGGCGCCGATCCGATGCCGCTTGCCACCGAAGCCCTGCGCGGCGAGGGCGCGCGGCTCGTCGACGGACTGGGTGCCCCGATCATGGCCGGCATCACGGGTGGGGATCTGGCGCCCCGGGACGTCGTCGCCCGGGCGATCTTTCAGGCGCAAGCACGGGGCACGCAGGTGTTCCTCGACTGCCGCGGCGCCTTGGGCGCTCGCATGGCCACGCGGTTTCCCACGGTCGCCGGTTTGTGCGCGACGGCCGGCATCGATCCGCAGCACGAGGCGATCCCCGTGCGGCCGGCGGCGCACTACCACATGGGCGGCGTGAGGGTGGATGGCAGCGGCGCCAGCACCGTACCGGGGTTGTTCGCCTGCGGCGAGGTCGCGTCCACGGGCCTGCACGGCGCCAACCGCCTCGCCAGCAATTCGCTTCTCGAAGCCATGGCGTTCGCGCCCTGGATCGCCGAGGCCATCGAGGCCGTTCCGTTCCCGGGGGCCGCGCAGGCGGTGCCGGAGCAGCCCCGTCCGGCGTCGGATCTGCCGACGATCCGCGCCATCATGGAGCAACGCGTCGGCGTCGTGCGCGATGCGGACGGCCTCGCGGAGGCGGTCCGTCGGCTGATGCCAGCAGCCGAGGCCGGCTGCGACGCCGCCCTCGTCGGGCTCGTGGTCGCCACATCGGCCCTGTCGCGTCGGGAGAGCCGGGGGGCGCACTGGCGCAGCGACTGTCCCGATCAAGCTCCGGTCCGGCACACCGAAACGACCTTGGCCGAAGTCCTGAGCTCTTCGGCAGTCGACGCACCCGCCTTCGCCTGATTCCGGCCCACTGCCCGAAACGCCCGGGAGGGCTTCCATGACCGACGATCTGCACCTCGTCCCCCTGCCCCGCCTCATGGTCGAGCCCATCGTGCGGGCAGCCCTGCTGGAGGATCTCGGCCGGGCCGGCGACATCACCACCGACGCCATCGTGCCGGCATCCTTAACGATGAACGCCGTCATCGCCGCCCGCCAGGACGGCGTGATCTCCGGCATCGATGCCGCCGTCCTCGCCTTCGGCCTCATCGATCCGGCCGTGGTGGTGACGGTGGTTCGCGGCGACGGCGCCACCGTGGCGCCGGGCGACGTGGTGATCCGCCTGTCCGGCCCGGCGCGGGCGATCATCACCGCCGAGCGGGTGGCCCTCAATCTCCTGTGCCGTCTTTCGGGTGTCGCCACGGCCACGGCGGGCCTCGTCACGGCGGCGCGGCCGCACGGCAGGGCCAGCATCGTCTGCACCCGCAAGACCACGCCGGGCCTCCGCGCCCTCGAGAAGCATGCGGTCCGGGCCGGCGGCGGCTCGAACCACCGCTTCGGCCTCGACGACGCCGTGCTCATCAAGGACAACCACGTGGCGGTGGCCGGCGGCATCGTCCCGGCCATCACCCGGGCGCGGGCCCATGTGGGCCACCTCGTCAAGATCGAGTGCGAGGTCGACACCCTGGCCCAACTCGAAGAGGCCCTCTCCGTCGGCGCCGACGCCGTGCTCCTCGACAACATGAACCCAGATCAACTGCGCGAGGCCGTGCGGATGATCGACGGGCGCGCCATTTCGGAGGCCTCGGGCCGGATCACCCGCGAGACCGTCGGGGCGGTGGCTGCGTCTGGCGTCGATCTGATCTCCTGCGGCTGGATCACCCACAGCGCGCCGATCATCGATCTCGGTCTCGACAATGCTTGAAGGTTTGGCCTGAAACCGAAGGACCTTACGGCCAAGGCGCCACACTGTGGCCATGGAGTCACGACGTCGCGGCAAGCGATGCTGCACCGCGGATAGAGCTTGGCTTTGAAACCCCAGCGTTTACGTCTTGGGCATTCTTCGCGCGGTACCGTGCGTCGAGCTGATCGCCGTGATTTCCGACTGCCCTCGAGAGGCCCCGATGCGCCGTTTCGCCCCCGCCCTCACCGGGCTCGCCTGTGCGCTTGGCGCGTGGGCATCGCCCGCTGCCGCCTACGAGATCGACCCTCTAACCCGCCAGCCCCTGGACAACGCCCTGGTCCTGCGGGTGCGCCCGCAGGCCGAGCCGGTGGCCGTCGTCGCCGTGCCGACCTCCAACGCATCGCTGTCGCCGGCCGACCCCATGGCCTCGGCCGTGCCGCAGATGTCGGCGATCCAGCGCGAGCAGGTGGCTTATTCCGGCAATTACGCCCCCGGCACCATCGTGGTCTCCACGGCCGAGCGTCGCCTGTACTACGTGCTCGGTGACGGCCAAGCCCTGCGCTACGGCGTCGGTGTCGGCCGGCCCGGCTTCACCTGGGGCGGCGTTCAGACCATCACGATGAAGCGCGAATGGCCCGATTGGCGTCCCCCGGCCGAGATGCTGCGTCGCCGTCCCGATCTGCCGCGCTTCATGAAGGGCGGCCTTGAGAACCCCCTCGGCGCCCGCGCCATGTATCTCGGCAATTCGATCTACCGCATCCACGGCTCCAACGAGCCGGAAACCATCGGCACCGCCGTCTCGTCGGGCTGCATCCGCATGACCAACGACGACGTGGCCGACCTCTACACCCGCGCCAAGGTCGGCGCGAAGGTCATCGTGGTTCGCTGAACGGCTCGCTCACGAGCGGGCATTCGAGAAAGGCCGGTGGAAACGCCGGCCTTTCTTCGTTCTTGACCTCACTTCGAAACGGCGAAGAATCGCGACAGCAGCCAGAGGGGCACCACAACCACGGCGCCAGCCAGGATCCAGCGTCCGAAATCGTGGAAGGTGTCGAGGCCGAGATCGACGAGGGCTCGAACGGCATCGTAAGCGTGCCAGAACAGAAGGCCCGGCGTCACCCCGAGCATGGCCATGACGGCGCCGACCAGGATCGACAGGAACAGCAGTTTGGCGAACACCGCCGCCGGCGAACCGCCGAGGAAACGGCGAAGGGCCGAGCGACGACCCGGTTCGGGATAGGCGCCGGCATAGGGCTGGCCGGGAAACGGCTGCGGGCGGCGCGGATCGTGATCGAGGCTCATCGGGCGAAGGTTTCCTTGCGGCGCGCGGCGAATGCGGTCTCTCAACCCCCCGAAGCCGGCGGAAGCGTGACCGAATCGACACACTTTGGCGAAACCGGACGGACGCTCGGGCGTTAGGCGGGTTGCTGTCGATAGCCCAGGTGGCAATGCCGGCTGCGCGGTCCAAGTTGGAACGACCTCTTTTTACGATGAAACGAAGCGATTCATGATCGACCACGCCCTGTTCGACCCGGCGACGATCGATCCGGACACCAAACGGCTCAACGCCGAGATCATCGCGGCACATGCGGCCCAGGCCGACCCGTGGTCGATCCCCATCGCGGCGGTCCGCGAACGCCGCCGCCAGGGCACCAAGGCCTCGCCGGCCATGCCCCGCAGCGTACGAGCCGAAACGGTGACCATCGACGGGCCGGGCGGTCCGCTCGCGCTTCGCATGATCCGCCCCGATGCCAGAAAGTGGCCGAAGGCGCGCGGCGCCTATCTGCACATCCATCGCGGCGGCTGGGTTTGGGGCGCTGCCGACGAGCAGGACCCGTGGCTTGAGCGGATTGCCGACACCTGCGGCTTCGTCTGTCTGTCCGTCGAGTATCGGCTCGCGCCCGAGCACCCCTATCCGGCGGCCCTGGAGGATTGCGAGGCCGCCGCCCTGTGGCTCGCCGGTCCGGGTCGGGCGGAACTCGGCATCACGGCCCTCACCATCGGTGGCGAATCGGCCGGCGCCCATCTCGCCGTGATGACCCTCCTCCGCCTGCGTGACCGGCACGGTCTGCCGCGCGCTTTCCGGGGTGCCAACCTCAATGCCGGTTTCTTCGACCTCGGCCTGACCCCGAGCGTGCGCAATTGGGGCGACGAGCGCCTCGTGGTGAACACCAAGGATCTGACCACTTTCGCCAACGACTACGTTCGGGATGGCATCGATCGCCGTCGCCCCGACGTGTCGCCGCTCTACGCCGACCTCGCCGGACTGCCCCCGGCCCTGTTCACCGTCGGCACCCACGACCCCCTCCTCGACGACACCCTCTACATGTCGTCGCGCTGGGCCGCTGCCGGAAATGGCGGCCATACGGCGATCTATCCCGGTGGGTGCCACGTCTTCGTGCGCTATCCCGGTGCCCTGACGGAGCGGGCCCTGGAGCTCATCGATCGTTTCCTCATGGCCCTCGCCTGAGCGCCACCCCCCCGCACCATGCGCTGCCCGAGGTCCTGCCCGACCGGTTCGCGGATTGGTTCACCGCGCGCGGCTGGACACCCCGCCCGCACCAGCTCGACCTGCTCGCCATCGTGCGCGCGGGTCGCTCCGCCTTGCTGGTCGCCCCCACGGGCGCCGGCAAGACCCTTGCGGGCTTCCTGCCGAGCCTCACGGCCCTGGCGGAACGTCCGCCGGCAAAGAAATCACGGGGCCTGCACACCCTCTACATCTCGCCCCTGAAGGCGCTCGCCGTCGACATCGCCCGCAACCTCGAAGCACCGATTGCCGAGATGGGCCTGTCGATCCGAGTCGAGACCCGCACGGGCGACACGCCGTCCCATAAGCGCACCCGGCAGGTCGAGCGACCGCCCGACATCCTGCTGACCACGCCCGAACAGCTTGCGCTCCTCATCGCTCACCGCGAGGCGTCCGAACTCTTCTCCAATCTGTCCTGCGTCGTGCTCGACGAGTTGCACGCCCTGGTGACGTCGAAGCGCGGCGACCTCCTGTCCCTGGCCTTGGCGCGGGTGCACCGGCTCAGCCCGGGCCTGACGGCGATAGGCCTCTCCGCCACCGTACGGGAGCCGGACGATCTGCGGCGGTATCTCGTGCCGCAGCGCCACGCCTCGGCGGACGAGCGCGGGTCCCCAACCCTCTCCCTCCAGGAGCGGGAGCACGGTGGTGCTGACGAAGCCGGCGTGCCCGAGCCTCCCATGGCCGACCTCGTCGTCGTACGGGGCGGCGCGGCGCCCGACCTTCACATGCTCGACACCGGGCTCACGCTCCCGCTCGCCGGTCACACCGCCTGGCAGGCGATGCCGGCGATCTACGATCTCATCGGTCGTCACCGCACGGTACTGGTCTTCGTCAACACCCGGCTCCAGGCCGAGTACACCTTCCAGGAACTCTGGCGGATCAACGAGGAGTCGTATCCGATCGCGCTGCATCACGGCTCCCTCGACGCCACCCAGCGGCGCCGGGTCGAAGCCGCCATGGCGGCGGGCCAGTTGCGCGCCATCGTCTGTACCGCGACCCTCGACCTCGGCATCGATTGGGGCGACGTCGATCTCGTGGTCAACATCGGCGCGCCGAAGGGGGCGAGCCGGATCATGCAGCGCATCGGCCGTGCCAACCACCGCATGGACGAGCCCTCGAAGGCCTATCTCGTGCCGGCCAACCGCTTCGAGATCCTCGAATGCCAGGCGGCCCTGGACGCCGTCGAGGCCGCCGCGCAGGACACGCCGGATGCGCGCCTCGGCGCCCCGGACGTGCTCGCCCAGCACATCCTCGGCATGGCCTGTGCCGACGCGTTCGACCCGCTCCGGCTCTACGACGAGATCGTCTCGGCCGCCCCCTACGCTACCCTGAGTTGGGAGGATTTCGAGGCGGTGGTCGATTACGTCGCCACCGGCGGCTACGCTCTGCGGGCCTACGAACGCTTCGCCAAGATCCTGCGCGGTCCCGACGGGTTGTGGCGGGTGCGCGACGCCCGCACGGCGCAGCAATACCGGATGAACGTCGGCACCATCGTCGAGTCGGCCAAGGTGAAGGTCCGCCTCGCCCGGGCGAACCGGGCACGCCCCGGCGCCGTGCTGCCGCGCGGCGGGCGGGTCCTCGGCGAGATCGAGGAGGATTTCGCCGATACGCTGACCCCCGGCGACACTTTCCTGTTCGCCGGCGAGGTCCTGCGCTTCGAAGGCCTCATGGAGGACGAGGCGCTCGCCACCCGTGCCGGACCCGGCACCGACCCGGCGATCCCGTCCTATGCCGGGGCCAAGTTCCCGATCTCGACCTTCCTCGCCGCGCGGGTGCGGGCGATGATCGCCGATCCGTTCGAGTGGGACCGCCTGCCGAAACAGGTCTCGGACTACCTCGTCCAGCAGCGCACCCGCTCGGTGCTGCCCGGCCCGACGGGCCTGCTGGTCGAGACGTTTCCGCGCTCGGGGCGCTACTACCTCACGGCGTTTCCGTTCGAGGGGCGGCTCGCGCACCAGACCCTCGGCATGCTCCTCACCCGCCGCCTGGAGCGCGCACGGATGCGGCCTCTGGGCTTCGCCGCCAACGATTACGGCATCGCCATCTGGATGACCCGCGATCTCAGCGCGCGCATCGCCACCGAGTCGGACTTCCTCGAAGCCTTGTTCGCCGAGGACATGCTCGGCGACGATCTCGAGGCATGGCTCGACGAATCGGCGATGATGAAGCGCACATTCCGGCAATGCGCCGTCATCGCGGGGCTCATCGAGCGCCGTTATCCGGGGCAGGCCAAGACCGGGCGCCAGGTCACCATGTCCACGGATCTGGTCTACGACGTCCTGCGTAAGCACCAGCCCGACCACCTGCTCCTGCGCGCGGCGCGGCAGGATGCGGCAACCGGACTCCTCGACGTGAAGCGCCTCGGTGTGATGTTGAGGCGCATCCAGGGGCGAATCGTCCACAAGGCCTTGGACCGCGTCTCGCCCCTGTCCGTCTCCGTCATGCTCGAAATCGGGCGGGAGAAGGTCTACGGCGAGGGCGCGGACGAGATCCTGGCCGAGGCCGAGGCGCAGCTTCTCGAAGAGGCGCTCGGCTGACGTGTCGCCCTGCTCACCCGATGACGAGGATGCGGTTTTGGCGCTCGGCGCACGACTCGAGAAGACCACGAAGGCCCCCGGCCTGACGCTTGCCGGCGAACACCTCACCCTCGACCTGTGCGGCGGCCTGTGGCTGGCCGCCCACGGCACCCTCATCGTCTCCGATCTCCACTTGGAGAAGGGCTCGGCGTTCGCGGCGCGCTCGGGCCAGTTCCTGCCGCCCTACGACACCCGCGAGACCCTGGCCTGTCTACACGAGGTGGTGGCCCGCCTCGACCCGGCCCGCGTCGTGGCTCTGGGCGATTCGTTTCACGATGCGCGCGGGCCGGATCGCATGGAGCCGGGCGACCGCGCCATGGTGGCGGCCCTGCAGGAGGGGCGCGACTGGGTCTGGATCGCCGGCAACCACGATCACGCCGTGACCGAGGGGGTGGGCGGGCGCTACGCCGAGATCCTGACGCTCGGCGGCCTCACGCTCCGCCACGAGCCGACCCCCGACGCGGTGGACGGCGAGGTGTCCGGTCACCTGCATCCGTGCGGCAAGGTCGCCATGCGGGGTCGGGCCGTGCGTCGCCGCTGCTTCGTCACCGACGGTCGCCGCCTCATCATGCCGGCCTTCGGCGCCTATGCGGGGGGTCTCAACGTGCGCAATCCGGTGTTCGAGCCGCTGTTTCCGGCGGGCTTCACCGCGCATCTCCTGGGGGATGGGCGGGTCTTCGCCATCGGGAAGTCCATGCTGGCGAAGGACTGATCGTCAGGGTACGCGAGGCACCGTTTCTCGCATCGGCTCTCACGGAAGCCGACGACAAGCTCCCACACCGGGAGTTCTACGCCGCGACGAGGAGGGACGCCCCGGCCACGACCGATAGGACGAGCCGGAGACGGCCCAGCCACACGGGCACGAGGCCGCGGCGTGGAAGATCCTGATCGATGAAGCCCCAGGCCAGGACGAGGCAGCCGAGCGTCCGCAAGTCCCATGGGGCCGGCATGGCCAGGGCCGCCCAGGCCAGGAGGGACGGCACGATGGCGATGGCGTAATCGGCCCCGCCACCGCCGCGTGCCGCAGCGGCGCCCCAGCGGATTCCGCCGAGGAACGAAGCGATCACCGCCCCGTAGGTGGACAACACCATGCGCGGATCGAGGCCGATGGTGCTCAGGCCCGCATTGCCACCGCTGACGGAGAGAAACGCGAAGCCGAGGAACGGGATCAGGCCGGCGATCCCGAGGATCACCGCCGCCGGTGGCACCGTCGTCACCCGCACCCTCGGCCCTCCCGTCATCCGTGAATCCCATTCGGGCCGGCCCCCGCCGTCCGCGAGAAAGCGTCCGCCATCCAAACGCCTCGGGGCGCCCGAGGAAAGGCGGCAGATACCCGCACGCGCGACAGGATGGACGCGTTGTGACAATTCTCAGCTGCGTCGCGGCGGGGTGACCGGAGCCGGGGGCGTCGCCCCGAGCAGGGTCATCGTCCGAGGCGCAGTTAAAGCCGTGGGGGCCTCGTTGGTGGCCGGATCGGGCACCTTGGCCTTGAACGCGGCGACGAGGGCCCGCGCCGTGGCGAGGTCCTTCGGTTCGAGTTTGGCCGCCACGTCGTCACGCTTCTTGGCCGCGTCGGCATCACCCTGCGCACCGGCAGCGGAGAACCACAGGAAGGATTGCTGGAGGTCCTGTTGCACGCCGAGGCCGCGGGCGTAGAGCACCGCGAGGTTGTACTGGCTGTCGCGCAGGCCGTACTCGGCCGCGCGCCGGAACCATTGCCCCGCCGTGGTGTAGTCCGGCTTGCCCGAGGCCGTGGGTGTCTCCGCATGGATCACCGCGAGGTTGTGCATCGCCCTTGCATTGCCCTGCTCCGCCGCGCGTCCGTACCAGAGTTTGGCCTGGGCGAGGTCGCGGGGCACGCCGAGTCCCTTCTCATGGAGCCCGCCGAGCTTGTACTGGGCCGGCGCGTAGCCGGCCTGCGCGAGCTTGTCGTAGAGCTTGTGCGACAGGGCGAGGTCGCGCGTCACGCCGCGCCCGTCGGCAAAGCGCGCGGCGAGGTCGTAGACGGCCGTGCCATCACCCTCGATGGCGGCCTGACGCAGGGAGGCCAAGTTTGCCGGAACGGCGGTGAGATCGGGCGACAGGGCCGCCATCGCAGTCACCTGCGGGACGATCCGGTTCGTGCCCGATCGGACGGTTTCGGCCTTGGCACCATCGACCCGGGCGGGGTCGGTCTTCGCCGAATCCGTCTTCGTGGCGTCGGCTTTGGCCACCTCTTCCTTGAGCGAGGCCGGATCGGCGAGTGACTGGGTGGTGACCGGGTCCGGGAGGCCGGAGGCTGCGCCCGCGGGTGTTTCGGTCCTCGGGGCCTCCGCCGATGCGGCGACGGTCTCGCGGGCCGGGCCTCGGGTTCCGATGGCCTGAAGCGCACCGAGGGCGAGGATGATGGCGGCGAGCCCGAGAAGCAGGGGCTTGCGGCGGCGATCGAGTTCAGCGCGCAGGCGGGCGAACCGGGCGTTCAGCGGAGCCGACGCGACCGCCTCGCTCGAGGAGGACGCATCGGAGCCGTGCCGGGCACGGGGCGCCTGCACGGTACCGGATGCCTCCGCCTGCGCCACCTGAGCGGCGCGACGAGCGGCGGCGATGAAGCTGGACTTGATGTCGCCGTCGAGGGCGGCGGACGCGTTGGGCTCCGCGTCCTCGGTGATCGGGTCGCGTCCGGGCCGCCGGGCCCCGGGCTCCAGGGGAAGGTCGCCCAGAACGGCGTCGGCGATGGGACGTTCCGTCGGGCGGACGCTCGCTCGCGCGATCGGCTTGCCGGCGAATCTGGCCGCAGACTTGGTCGGGGGCATGCCACCGGTGCCGAGGAGACGCTCGGCCGGTGTTTGCGTCTCGGACGACATCGGTCCGGATTCGGTCGATCCGACCCGTCCGGCAAGGCGTTCGAGGATCGAGTGGACTCCGACCAGGGTCGATTGCAGGCGCTGCTCGGACGCGAATTGCTGGTCGCGCAGGTCGGCGAGGCCGGCCTGGAGGCGAACGAGGTCGTTCCCATCCGTCTGGGTCTCGACGGATCCGTGGCGGCCGGTCCGCTCGATCAGCGGCGCTTCCTCGCGCAGGGCGGAGACTTGAGCCAGCAGGTCACCCATGGTGCGTTCCAAACCGGCGAGGGCCGGGTCGCTGTCGCGGGTGTCGATACGGGCGGCGAGCGCCAGAACCTGATGCTCGAGGGAATCGAGCCCCTCCGCCGAGACGGTGTCCGACGTCCCCATGCGGTCGACCTTCACGGAAAGGTCGTGCAGCATACCGTGGATGGCCGCCAGGTCGCCGTCCGGCAACACGGGCCGGCGCAGGGTCGCGCCGAGGCCTTCGAGACGCTCGATGAGGTCGCCGACGGGGTTGACGTGGACGGCGTCGACCTTCGCCGACAACGCATCGATCCGATGGATGATCGCGTCCGAGTTCGGGCCGCCATTCAGGGCGGAGCCGTCGCGCAGGGCGTCGAGCTTCGCCGCCATGGCGTCGATCCGGTCTTCGAGGCCGCCCGGTGCGGGGCGGTTCAACCCCGACCGGATCTCCTCCAGCAGAGGACGCAGTGAGGCCACGCCCGAATCGGCCCCGACGCCGGTCTGGAGGCGGGCGATCTCGGCGCTGATCGCAGCGACGCCGGAGGCCAGGGTCTCGATGCGCTCGGGCGCGGCGAGCCCCGCGATTGCGGTGCGGATGTCGTGGAGTTCACGAAAGAGTTCGTCGAGGGCCTCGCGATCGGCGAAGGCGTCCGGGCCGTTGCTCAGGACGGCATCGACCCGCGCTCCGAGGGTCTCCAGGTCGGCGGCGAGGCGGGTCTGCACCTCACGGGCCGTGTCGCCGCACAAGCGGCCGACCTCGGCACGGATGCGATCGAGGGGGGCGGTCACGGCGGAGAGGTCGGCCTGTGCCGGGGCGCCGTCGACGCCCGTGGCGAGGGCGTGCATCGCCTCCTCCAGGACGCCGACCTCACGGCCCGTCGCCACGCCGTCGAGGGAGGCGCGCAGGCGGCTGGTCTCGCTGCGCAGTTCACCGATGACCGTGGCAATGGGGGCAGGGCCGGTATCGAGTTCGCGCTGGCGCTGGCGGATCTCGCTCACCGCATCCCGAACTTCGAGGGCGGCCGAACGGCCGCGCCGACCGATGGGACGGGGGGCGACGACCTGCTCGCCGAGTTCCGCCACGCGTCGTTGGAGGTCGGCGATGGTGCGGCTGGCCGCCGTCTGCGTGGCCGTCTGCTCCTGAGCGATCCGTCGATCGATGGCATCGAGGCGCTGCATCATCTCCGCAAGCGCCTGCGCCGTCGCGTCGGGCGTCGGCGTTGCGGTCGCGGGCGCCTCGGAGCCCGCTTCGGCGGCCTCGGCGCCGGGCGCCGGCTTTGCGTCGGGGAGTGGCGCAGGCGGCGCGGTCTTCGGTGCCGGCTTCGACGGGTTCTCGCGACTCGCCTTCGCAGTCCCCTGTCGGGGTGCTTTGGCGGGGGACGCGCCGGGCGGTGTGGCGGGGGCTTCCCGGGTCGTTCCGGAAGAAGCGTCGCGTTGCGGCGCGGCCACGTCATCCGGGGTGACGATGGAGGCGATCCAGGTCTCGACGGGGACGCCGGCCCGCCGGGCTACATCGCGCGCGGCGTCGAGGATGTCCGGGTCGAAGCCGTCGAGATCGATGGGGGCGGAGCGTGTCATCGTCTAACCTGATGCGGCGAGGTCCGGTCTCGATGCGCGGCGCCGGCCCCCGGCGGATGATGGCGCGGGTCCACGTCGGATCGTCTGACCCGACCTTTAACTTTCTTGGTAAATAGCGGGTTAACCGAAGCCGCTTCCGAAGCCGCGCCGCGGCCGACTTCGACATTCGGTTTCCCGACCGTTTCCTCTTTCCGCTCGCCTCAGGATGGTTTAGATATGAACCATCCATCGAGCGGTACCGCGATCCGGTCGGATGCGCGTGTCGCCGTGACCAGGGAAGGACGCTGTGCGATGCCGAGCTACAAGGCGCCGGTCGAGGACGTTCTGTTTCTTCTGAACGACGTTCTAGGGTTCCAACGCTACAGCAATCTCCGGGGCTTCTCCGATGCTTCGCCCGACGTGGTCGAGGCCGTCCTCGGCGAAGGGGCGAAGCTCGCCGAGGAGGTGTTCGCCCCCTTGAACGCCGTCGGCGACCGCGAGGGCTGTACCCGCCAGGCCGATTCCGGTGTCACCACGCCGAAGGGGTTCAAGGCCGGCTACGACACCTACGCGGCCGGCGGCTGGATGGGATTGTCCGTACCGGAGGAGTTCGGCGGACAGGGCCTGCCCCATACCCTCAACACGGCGATTTCCGAGTTCGTGTCCGGCGCGAACCTGGCGCTCGGCATGTATCCGGGCCTGACCCAGGGTGCCATGGCTGCGCTGCTCGTCCACGGTTCGGACGCGCAGAAGGCGATGTACCTGCCCAAGATGGTCGAGGGCACTTGGACCGGTACCATGAACCTCACCGAGCCCCATTGCGGCACGGATCTGGGCCTCCTCAAGACCAAGGCGGTGCCGAACGGCGACGGCTCCTTCAATCTCACCGGCACCAAGATCTTCATTTCGGCCGGCGAGCACGACCTGTCCGAGAACATCGTGCACCTCGTCATCGCCCGCATCGAGGGCGCACCGGCGGGCACCAAGGGCATCTCGCTCTTCGTGGTGCCGAAATTCCTCGTGAACGCCGACGGCTCGGTGGGTGAGCGCAACCCGGTCTCGTGCGGCTCCCTCGAGCACAAGATGGGCATCCACGGCAACTCGACCTGCGTGATGAACTACGACGGCGCCAAGGGCTGGCTCGTCGGCCAGGAGAACCGCGGCCTCAACGCCATGTTCGTGATGATGAACGAGGCCCGCCTCGCCGTCGGCGTTCAAGGCCTCGGCCAGTCCGAGGTCGCCTACCAGAACGCCGTGGCCTACGCGAAGGACCGCCTGCAGGGCCGGTCCCTCACCGGTGCCAAGGCCCCCGACAAAGTGGCCGATCCAATCATCGTCCACCCCGACGTCCGCCGCACCCTCATGGGGATCCGGGCCTTCAACGAGGCCGGTCGCGCCCTCGTGCTGTGGACCGCGCTCCAGGCCGATATCGGCCACCGCTCCGAGGACGCGGCCGAGCGGCAGCGCGCAGAGGACCACATGGGCCTGATGACTCCGGTGGTGAAGGGCGTGCTCACCGATCGGGGCTTCGCCAACGCCGTGGAGGCCCAGCAGCTCTTCGGCGGCCACGGCTACATCGAAGAATGGGGCATGTCGCAATTCGTGCGCGATGCCCGCATCGCCATGATCTACGAGGGCGCCAACGGCATCCAGGCCATGGACCTCATCGGGCGCAAGCTTCCCAAGGATGGCGGCCGCGCCATGATGGGCTTCCTGTCCGAGGTCCAGACCTTCCTCAAGGATCACGGCGAGGACGAGGGCATGAAACCCTTCGCGGCGCCGCTCCAGGCCGGGCTCGACGACCTGCAGGGCGCAACGATGTGGTTCATGCAGAACGCGTTCTCGAAGCCCGACAATGCTGGAGCGGGTGCCACCGACTACATGCACCTCCTCGGCCTCGTCGCCATGGGCTACATGTGGGCGCGCATCGCCAAGGCGGCGCTGGCCAAGCAGGCCGAGGCGGCGACCAGCCGCATGGCCGATAAGCTCGTCGTCGGGCGGTTCTACATGGAGCGGATGCTGCCCGAGACGGCCATGCGGCTCGTTCGAATCAAGGCCGGCGCCGAAACCACCATGGCGCTGAGCGCCGAGGCTTTCTAAGAAGGCGCCGTTGCCTCTCCTCTCTGCGGGAGAGGGTGGCCCGGCCGGAAAGGCCGGGTCGCTGGGGGGAGCGCCGTCCCTGGAGATGTCGCGCTCCCCTCGCCCGGCTCACTGACGTTCGCCGCCCTCCCCGCGGAGGGAGGATGGAAATAAGGAAGCGCGCATGCCCGAGGCCTATATCTACGATCACGTCCGCACCCCGCGCGGTCGCGGCAAGCCCGATGGCGCGCTGCACGAGGTGACGGCCCTGCGCCTCGCCGAGATCACACTGCGTGCCCTCAAGGATCGCAACGGCCTCGACACCAGGCGCGTCGACGACGTGATCCTCGGCTGCGTCGATCCCGTCGGCGAGGCCGGCGGCGACATCGCCCGTGCCGCAGCCCTCGTGGCCGATTACGGCACCCACGTTCCCGGTGTGCAGATCAATCGCTTCTGCGCATCGGGCCTCGATGCGGTGAACTTCGCCGCGGCCCAGGTGATGGCCGGCCAGCACGACATGACCATCGGCGGCGGCGTCGAATCCATGAGCCGCGTCGGCCTCGGCGCTTCGGGCGGCGCCTGGCCCGTGGACCCCGCCATCGCCATCAAGTCCTGGTTCATGCCCCAGGGCGTGTCGGCCGACCTCATCGCGACGAAGTACGGGTTCTCCCGCGCCGAATGCGATGCCTACGCCGTCGAGTCGCAGAAGCGCTCGGCCGCATCGTGGGCCGAGGGTCGGTTCGGCGATGCCGTCGTGCCGGTGCGCGACATCAACGGGATCACCCTGCTCGCCACCGACGAGCACATGCGGCCCGCGACCGACATGCAGTCGCTCGGACAGCTCAAGGCGTCCTTCGTCCAGATGGGGCAGATGGGCGGCTTCGACGCGGTCGCCATCGATGCCCACCCGGATGTCGAGGCCGTGGATCACGTCCACCATGCCGGCAACTCGTCGGGCATCGTCGACGGAGCGGCCGCCGTGCTCATCGGTTCGCGCGAGGCCGGCGACGCTGCGGGCCTGAGGCCGCGGGCGCGGATCCGTGCCTTCGCCAATATCGGCTCCGACCCGGCCCTGATGCTCACCGGCCCCGTCGACGTCACCCGCAAGGTGCTGGCGCGGTCGGGCCTGAGCCTGTCGGACATCGACCTGTTCGAGGTCAACGAGGCCTTCGCCGCCGTCGTGCTCCGCTTTCAGCAGGCGTTCGACCTCGATCCGGCGCGGGTCAACGTCTGCGGCGGCGCCATCGCCATGGGGCATCCGCTCGGTGCCACCGGGGCGATGATCCTCGGGACCGTCCTCGACGAGCTGGAGCGCACCGGGAAGGAGCGCGCCCTCGTCACGCTCTGCATCGGCGCGGGCATGGGCACGGCGACCATCATCGAACGGGTGTGATGCCGGGTCCCGGCCACGGGGCGACAAACCCTTCGAAACACTGGTAGACGGCGGCGCCCGTCGCGTTCTTCGCGATGGCGCGCAAGCCTAGAACAATCGGGAGAAACGCCACGATGACGCGCCTGCTCGCCACCCTGTGCCTGACCACCGCCCTGTGCCTGCCGCTCAGTGCCCGCGCGGACGATGCCTCCGACCGCGTCGGGGTGGCCAAGGATCTGGTCCAGAAGACCCTGATCAAGAACCTCGAGACCGGGTTCACCGGCGCCCTCGAGAAGACCGTCGCGTCGATGCCCGAGGACAAGGCCGAGGCCGTGCGCAAGGAAGTGCGCGCCGAGTTCGACAAGCAGCGCGAGGTGATGATCGAGGGTTTGTCGAAGGCCTACGCCGAGAAGTTCACCCTGGATGAACTCAAGCACCTCAGCGGCATCTACGACGACAAGACCTACCAGAAGTTCCAGGCGGTCAACGCCGACCCGGCGTCGAGCGTCACGGCGATTTCGCAGGCCTCGGTGACGAAGCTTCTCAACATGCTCGCCATCGCGCAGGCGGGGGACAGCAAGGCCGGCGCGCCGCCCCTGCCGATGCCGGCACGCTAGGACACGCCGGCACCCGTGTCGGCCTCGCCCATGACCGAGACCCCACGCCACCCGGGCGGACTGGATCGGGTTCGTCCAATCCGGTCGGGCGGCTCAGGCGACCATGTCTCGGGCGAACGCAACGTCTTGGGCGAACGCAAGTTCTTGGGCGAACGCAACGTGGGTCGGGAAACCGGCCACGGCCGGGAGGTGTTCGAGATGCGGCCGCGCGAAGTGGTAGCCCTGGAACAGCGTCGCGCCGAGGCCCCGGAGGGTCGCGAACTCGGCTTCCGTCTCGATACCCTCGGCGATCACGGCCAAGCCGAGGCCCCGGGCGATCCCGATGAGGCCGCCGACGATGATCTGTCGACGGTGATCGGTATCGATGCCGCGCAACAGATCCATGTCGATCTTGATGAGGTCAGGCTGGAAGTTGGCCAGCAGGCTCAGGCCGGCGAAGCCCGCGCCGAAATCGTCGAGCGCCGTGAGGAAGCCCTGCTTGCGGTACTCGGCGACGATGCGGGTGACGTGGGCCGTATCGCGGAACTTCTCGTTCTCCGTGAACTCGAACATGATCCGATCATGGGCGAATCCGGCCCGGCGTGCGGCCTCCAGGGACGAGCGGATGCAGGCTGCCGGTTCATAGACCGCGTTCGGCATGAAGTTGATGGACAGCTTGGTCCGGTCGTCTGCGGGGAACAGACGGCCCGCCAACTCGATCGCCTTGACCCGTGCCGCCTGGTCGAAGCGGTAGACCGTCTCCGGGGTCACGCGGGCCAGAATGGAACCGGCGGATTCACCGCCGGTGCCGCGAACGAGCGCTTCGTAGCCCCAGACGCGCTCCGTCTCGATGTCGAGAATCGGCTGGAACGCCATGGTGAAGGTGAAATCGAGCTCGGCGCCCTCGCGGCAACCCTGGCAGCCGATCCGTCCTGTCATCGTGATCCCTTGAAGGTTCGCATGGGCCCCTACTCCACCCGACTGCACCCCTAAGTTTTGATTTTGGCTTAAGGCAGCCAGCCCGAGGCCACCCCAAACCCGAGGATCAGCCATGGATCTCACCAATTTCCGTTTCGAGACCGATGCCGACGGTGTTGCGCTGGCGACGTGGGACATGCCTGGCCGCTCGATGAACGTCTTTACGAATGCGGTGATGGACGACCTGCACGCTGTCATCGACGCGGTGGTGGCGGATCCCGCCATCAAGGGCTGCGTCATGACTTCGGGGAAGGACAACTTCTCCGGTGGCGCCGATCTCACCATGCTTCAAGGGCTCGGCCGCGCCTTCGAAGCGCTCAAGGCCGAGCGCGGCGAGGAAGAAGCCATGCGGCACTTCTTCGAGGAGTCGCGAAAGCTCACCCTGCTGTTTCGCAAATTGGAGACCTGCGGCAAGCCCTTCGCGGCGGCGGTCAGCGGCATCTGCCTCGGTGGTGCCTTCGAACTCGCGCTGTCCTGCCATCGCCGCGTCCTGTCGGATGATCCGAAGACCCGCGTCGGCTTGCCGGAGATCAAGGTCGGCCTGTTCCCGGGCGCCGGCGGCACCCAGCGCGTGCCCCGCCTGATGCAGACGGGCGATGCCCTGCAGATGCTGTTCAAGGGCGAGCAGATCCGGCCGCTCATGGCTCGCAACATGGGCCTCGTCCACGAGGTCGCGGGCAAGGACGAGATCGTGGCGAAGGCCAAGGCCTGGATCCTCGGCGGCGGCTCGGCGGTGGCTCCGTGGGACGTGCCGAAGTTCAAGGCGCCGTCCGGCAAGGTGTACTCGCCCGCCGGAATGATGACCTGGCCGCCCGCCAATGCCATCTACCGTCGCGAGACCCACGACAATTATCCCGCGGCCAAGGCGATCCTGGGCGCGGTCTACGAGGGATTGCAGCTGCCCATGGACTTGGCCCTGCGGGTCGAGAGCCGATACTTCGCCAAGATCCTGCGGTCCACGGAAGCGGCGGCGATGATCCGCACCCTGTTCCTGTCCATGGGCGAGTTGAACAAGGGGGCTCGTCGGCCGAAGGATGTCGCCCCCACCGCGGTGAAGCGGATCGGCGTCGTCGGCGCCGGCTTCATGGGGGCGGGCGTCGCCTACGTCTCGGCCAATGCCGGCCTCGACGTGGTGCTGGTCGATCAGTCCACGGAGGCGGCCGAGAAGGGCAAGGCCTACGCCCACAAGCTCGTCACCGACCAGATCAACAAGGGCCGGGCCAAGACGGCAGACCGCGATGCGCTCCTCGCGCGCATCACGACGAGTGCGGACTACGCCGCCCTGTCCGAGTGCGACCTCGTCATCGAAGCGGTCTTCGAGGATCCGGCGGTGAAGGCGGAGGTCATCGGCAGGGTCGAAGCTGCGATCCGTCCCGACGCCATCTTCGCCTCCAACACCTCGACGTTGCCGATCACCGGCCTCGCGAAGACGTCCGCGCGGCCGGAGAACTTCGTCGGCATCCACTTCTTCTCGCCGGTGGAAAAGATGATGCTCGTCGAGATCATCAAGGGCGACCAGACCGGCGACACGGCCCTCGCCACGGCCATCGACTTCGTCCGCGCCATCAAGAAGACCCCCATCGTCGTCAACGATGCGCGCGGGTTCTTCGCCAACCGCTGCGTCGGGGCCTACCTCCTCGAAGGCCACACCATGCTCAACGAAGGTATCCCGGCGGCGATGATCGAGAATGCCGGACGGCAGGCCGGGATGCCGGTCGGACCGCTGTCGCTCACGGACGAGGTGGCGGTCGATCTGGCCTTGAAGATCGTCAAGGCGACGGAGGCGCAACTCGGCGCCGGGTCCATCGATCCGGCGCAGAAGGCGCTCCTCACCACCTTGGTCGAGGGCGAGGGCCGCCTCGGGCGCAAGAACAAGCGTGGCTTCTACGATTATCCGGACGGAGCACCGAAGCGCCTGTGGCCCGGCCTCAAGGATCTACAGGCGACCCATGTCGATGCGGAGGCCGTCGACTTCACGGAACTGAAGCAGCGCCTCCTCGTGGTCCAGGCGTTGGAGGCGGCCCGCACCGTCGGCGAAGGCGTCGTCACCGATCCGCGCGAGGCCGATGTCGGCTCGATCCTCGGCTTCGGTTTCGCCCCGTTCACCGGCGGCGCCCTGTCGTACATCGATTTCATGGGCGCCAAGGCCTTCGTGGCCCTGGCGCAGGGGCTGGAGGCCAAGCACGGACCACGCTTCGCCGTGCCGCACAATCTCCTCGCCATGGCCGAGCGGGGCGGGACGTTCTACGGCGACGCGGCCGCCCGCAAAGCAGCCTGAAAACGCGGAAGGGCGTGCATCTCCATGCACGCCCTTCCTGAAGGCCTCGTCTCAGACCGTGATGGATGCTCCGCGCCGGAGATGTTCGTCCAGCCTCGGCATGATCTCGACGAAGTTGCAGGGCCGGTGCCGGTAATCGAGTTGGGCGGCCAGGATGCCGTCCCAGGCATCCCGGCATGCGCCGGGCGAGCCCGGCAGCACGAACACGTAAGTGGCGTTCACGACGCCCGCCGTCGCCCGCGACTGGAGGGTCGAGGTGCCGATCTTGTCGTACGAGATCCGGTGGAACACCGCCGAGAATCCGTCCATCCGTTTCTCGAACAGCGGCTCGATGGCCTCCGGCGTCACGTCGCGCCCGGTGAAGCCCGTCCCGCCCGTGGTGAGGATCACGTCCACCGCCGGATCCCGTGACCAGGCATCGACCTGCCCGCGGATCCGTTCGACCTCGTCCGGCACCACTGCACGGGCCGCGAGGGTGTGACCGGCCGCGGTGAGGCGGTCACGCAGGGTGTCGCCGGAGCGATCCTCGTCCAAGGAACGCGTGTCCGATACGGTGAGCACCGCGATGGCGAGGGGCACGAAGCTGCGGGTCTTGTCGGATGCGACCATGACGTTCGTGACCTCCGAGGGCATTCAGTTCCGGGCGGCCCGGAACGTATCGCAGGATTTTGTCTGGCCGCTCTTGTAGCCGGTCATGAACCAGCGCTGGCGCTGCGCCGACGACCCGTGTGTGAACGAGTCCGGCACAGCGTAGCCCTGCGACTGCTTCTGCAGCCTGTCGTCGCCGATGGCGCTGGCGGCGTTCATCGCCTCCTCGATGTCGCCCGGCTCCAGGGAATTGTACTTGTCGTTGGAATTCTTGGCCCATACGCCGGCGAGACAATCGGCCATGAGCTCGACACGCACGGAGAGTTGGTTCGACTCGACCTTGCTCGATGCGGCCTGCTGGCGGCCCTGGACCTTGCCGAGGATGCCGAGCTCGTCCTGGACGTGGTGCCCGACCTCGTGAGCGATGACGTAGGCGTAGGCGAAGTCGCCCTTCACGCCGAACTTCTGCTCCATTTCCTTGAAGAAGGACGTGTCGAGATAAACCTTCTTGTCGAGCGGGCAGTAGAACGGCCCCATGGCGGCCTGGGCCGAGCCGCAGCCGCTGCGGGTGCCACCGGTGTACAGCACCATGCCGGTCGGCCGGTACTGCTTGCCGGTCTGATTGGGAAGGATCTCACGCCAGACATCCTCGGTGTTGCCGAGGATCGCGGCGGCGAAGCGCCCGCTCTCGTCCGTTGGCTTGGTCTTGCGCTGCGCCTGCGTCTGAGGGTCGACCTGCTCCTGCCGCGGCCGCCCGCCCCCGGTCATCTGCTCGGCCCCGCCGATGAGGACCGCCGGATTGATGCCCGTGACCCAGCCGATGATGCACAGGATGACGATGGTTCCGATGCCGAGTCCGCCGGCGCCGCCGCCCGGGAAGCCGCCCCCGCCGCCACCTTCGCCGCGACGGTCCTCGACGTTGTCCGAACTACGGAAATCTTCCCAGCGCATGTGCTCTCACCACTCGTTCCGGACCGCGGACGGACGCCACCCCTGCGAAGTAATCTCCGCCTGTCACATACAGTTCCGCTTGGGGTCTCCGTACCGAGGTTAGGCCTTGCCGTCGAGGGCGGCACGAAGGGTGCGAAAATCTCGCCAGGCCAGCCGCTTCTGCAGCGGCTGGCGCAGCAGGTAAGCCGGATGGAGGGTTGCCAGAACGCGGATCTCGCGATCCCCGACCCGGTAGGGGAAGAACCGGCCCCGCGCCTTGAGGATCCCGTCCTTGGTGCCGGTGATCGCCTGGGTGGAGGGACTGCCGAGGCAGACGATGAGGTCGGGCGCCGCGAGTTCGATCTGCCGCTCGATGAACGGCCTGCAGATTGCGACCTCCTGGGGCGTCGGGTTGCGGTTGCCGGGCGGGCGCCACGGCACGATGTTGGTCACGTAGGCGCTCGTCCGGTCGAGGCCGATCGCCGCCATCATCCGATCCAACAGCTTGCCCGAGCGGCCCATGAACGGCTTACCGACCCGGTCCTCGTCAGCTCCCGGCGCTTCGCCGATGAACATAAGCTTCGCTGCCGGATTGCCGTCGGCGAAGACGAGGTTCTTTGCCGTGAACTTGAGCGGACAGCCGTCGAAGCCGCCGAGAAGCGCTTCCAGTTCCTCGAGGGACGTGACGTCCTTTGCCCGCGCCCGCGCATCGCCGGCCGCTTCGCCAGGACGGGCGGCGGCGGATTGGCCGTAGGTCCCGGCTTGGGGAGGCGCCTCGCCGCGTGGCGGCGATTCGCGACGGAGCGCCGTCGTGGCGGGCTCCCGCCGCGCAGAATGCTCAAGGGGGGGGCTGTGCTCCGGCTCCAGCGTCGACACCATGGGACGTGCCGGGGCATCCGCTTCCGAGAAGCGGTCGTGGGGGTGCTCGTCGAGCATGAGATCGACCCCCGCCGCGACATGGAAGTCGAGGGCGGCGATGAGATCACGCTGGCGTTCGTCGCTCGCAGTCATGAGGTGAGATGTGGCGTGTTCGTCGCCTGTGGACAACGGGGGCGCGGCGTCCCGGCGACCCGATCCTCCGCTTTCACACGGCGCGACTCTTCATCACGACACCGCGCAGGGAGCGCAGGCCGCTTGCGTTCCCATCTTGGAATCGGTTGAGAGTGATCTGAACCAATTCACGGGACCCGCCGGACGGCGGGCGTGACAGGAGGATGACGGAATGGCGCTGCCCGAACGCGAGGGGATGGATTTCGACGTGGTGATCGTCGGCGCCGGGCCGGCGGGCCTCGCCGCCGCCATCCGCCTCAAGCAGTTGTCCGCCGACGTCAGCATCGTGGTGGTCGAGAAAGGGTCCGAGGTCGGCGCGCACATCCTGTCGGGCGCCGTCGTCGATCCGGCGGGCCTCGACGACCTCCTGCCCGCGTGGCGCACCGATCCAGACCGGCCTTTGAAGACCGCGGTCGAGCGCGACGAGTTCATGTTCCTGACGAAGAACAGCGGCGTGACCATGCCGAACCTGTTCTTCCCGAAATTCATGTCCAACCATGGCAACTTCGTCGGCTCGCTGTCGAACGTGACGAAGTATCTCGGCGCCCAGGCCGAGGCGCTCGGCGTCGAGATCTACCCGGGCTTTCCGGCCTCCGAGGTGCTCTACGACGACCGGGGCGTGGTGGTCGGCATCGCCACGGGCGATCTCGGCATCGGCCGCTCGGGCGAGCCACGGGACGACTACACCCGCGGCATGGAGCTGCGCGGCAAGTACACGATCTTCGGAGAGGGCGCCCGCGGCTCCCTGACGAAGACGCTCATCAACCGATTCAAGCTCAACGCCGACAGCGACCACCAGAAGTACGGTCTCGGCGTCAAGGAGTTGTGGCAGCTGAGCCCAGACAAGTTCCAGGCCGGCCTCGTCCAGCACACCATGGGATGGCCCCTGCCGAACAAGGCCGGCGGCGGCTCGTGGCTCTACCATTTCGACGACCACCTGCTTTCGGTGGGGTTCGTCACGCACCTGAACTACGAGAACCCGACCCTGTCGCCGTTCGACGAGTTCCAGCGCTTCAAGACGCACCCGATGATCGCCGAGACCTTCGAGGGGGCCAAGCGCATCGGCTACGGCGCGCGGGCCATCATGGAGGGTGGCTGGCAGTCGGTGCCGAAGCTCGTGTTCCCCGGTGGCTGCCTCGTCGGCGATTCCGCCGGCTTCGTGAACGTGCCGCGCATCAAGGGATCGCACAACGCCGTGCTCTCGGGCATGCAGGCGGCGCAGGCCATCGCGCAGGCCCTCGAATCCGGCCGCCAGGGGGACGAACTCACCGCCTACGAGAACGGCTGGCGCGACAGCGCCATCGGCCAGGACCTCAAGCGCGTGCGCAACGTCAAGCCGCTCTGGTCGAAGTACGGCACCCTGGTGGGTGTCGGCCTCGGCGGCGCCGACATGTGGGCCAACACCCTGCTCGGGACGTCCCTGTTCGGCACGCTCAAGCACGGCAAGCCGGATCACGCCTGTACCAAGCCGCTCGCCGAGGTGACGCCCATCGTCTACCCGAAGCCGGACGGCAAGCTGACTTTCGACCGCCTCTCGTCGGTGTACCTGTCCAACACCAACCACGAGGAGGATCAGCCGCCCCACCTCAACGTGAAGAACCTCGACCTGCAGAAGGCATCCGAGCACGATGTCTACGGCGGACCGTCGGCGCGCTATTGCCCGGCCGGCGTCTACGAGTGGGTGGCGGATGCGGCCCAGAGCGACGGCGTGCGCTACCAGATCAACGCGCAGAACTGCGTCCACTGCAAGACCTGCGATATCAAGGACCCGAACCAGAACATCAACTGGGTGACGCCGGAGGGCCCGGGCGGTCCGAACTACCCAAATATGTGATCGCCGCGCGGGAGGGATGGGTGAGGCCTTGGGGTCGCCCTCCCCGCGCTCGGGGCGGCATCCTTATGCCTTGCAGGGATGATGGGAAGAGTTCAGTGTCCCGCCCGATCGAGCGCCGGCCCCGATCGAGCCGGTGCGCAGAAGCCCTGAACGGTGCCCATGAACGGAAACGCCGCGACTCGCCGAGCCCTGTCGGCCCTCGCTTTCTGCCTCGCGGCGACTGTGCCGACGCACGCGGCGCAACCACGTGAATCGACGCCGCTGCCGGAGTTCGAGCCCGCGGAATCCCTGGAAGGCAACTTCCTCGCGGCTTACATCGCCGGTGCCTCGAAGGACACGGCGGCGGCGGCGAGCTTCTACCGCGAGGCCGTGAAGGCCGACCCGCGCAACGCCGAACTGCTGGAGCGCGCCTTCGTGTCGCTCCTGGCCGACGGGTCCCTACCGGACGCGTTCCGCGCCGCGGAGCGCCTGACGACCCGCGACGGTGCCAACGGTCTCGCTCAGCTCGCGCTCGGCGTCCGGCAGATCAAGGCCGGTCAGTTCGCCCAGGCCCGTCAGAACTTCGCCCGCAGCGGCCGGGGTGCCGCCGCCGATCTCACCGGCACCCTCCTCACGGCCTGGGCCTTCGCCGGGGCCGGTGACGGCAAGCGCGCCCAGGAGACCATCAACAAGCTCAAGGGCGAGCGAACCTACAACACGTTCCGGGATTACCACGCTGGCCTAATCGCGGCGCTGACCGGTGACCAGGCCGAGGCGGAGCGCCGCCTCAAGGCGGCCTACGACGGCGACCGCAACACCCTCCGGGTGGTCGACGCCTATGCGCGGTTCGAGGCGCAGGCGGGGCGCACGGATCTGGCGATCCAGGCCTACACCGACTTCGACAAGCTGTTGCCACGCCATCCCGTCGTTCGCGATGCGCTTACCAGGCTGAAAGAGGGCAAGCCCCTCACCCGCCTCGTCAATACGGCGCAGGAGGGAGCCGGCGAGGTGCTCTACGGGCTCGGTTCGGCGGGCTCGACGCAGGGCGACGAACTGCCGGCGGTGGTCTATCTGCGCCTCGCCCTCTATCTCGCACCCGAGCACGCCCTGGCTCGCCTGACCCTGGCCGACATCCTCGACCGGATGAAGCAGCCGGAGCGCGCCAACGAGGCCTATGCCCAGATCCCGGCGAACTCGCCGCTGCGCCTCAATGCCGACGTGCAGATCGGGCTCAACCTCGAGCAGATGGGCAAGGGCGACGAGGCGATCCAGCACCTCGATGCGGCCATGAAGGCTCATCCCAACGACATCGACGTCATCACGGCGCTCGGCAACGTTCAGCGCTCGCGCAAGAAGTACGAGGAGGCGGCCGAGACCTACAGCCGCGCCATCGCTCTCATCGGCGACCAGCCGGCGGCGAACTACTGGACGACGTTCTACTTCCGCGGCACCGCCTACGAGCGGGCCAAGCAGTGGAGCAAGGCCGAGGCCGACCTGAAGAAGGCTCTGGAACTCGTGCCGGCCTCGCAGCCGGGTGCCCGCGCTCAGGTCCTGAATTACCTCGCCTATTCGTGGGTCGACCAGAACATCAACATCGACGAAGCCTTCACCATGCTGAAGCAGGCCGTGGACGCCAGCCCGCGCGACGGGATGATCATCGACAGCCTTGGCTGGGCCTATTTCCGCCTCGGGCGTTGGGATGAAGCCATGCGCGAGCTGGAGAAGGCCATCGAGCTCAAGCCCGGCGACCCGACGATCAACGACCACCTCGGCGATGCCTATTGGCGCGCCGGCCGCCGTCTGGAGGGCAAGTTCCAGTGGCAGCACGCCAAGGACCTGAACCCCGAGCCGGAGGAACTCGAGAAGATCAACGCCAAGCTCAAGGACGGCCTGCCGGAACTCGACAAGCCAGCCGCCACGGCCGAGAATCCGCCCGAGGGGAAAGCCAATCCCGAACTGCCCAAGGGCGCTCCGGCTCCGAGCGAGCCTCCGGGCGCGGCCGACAAGAAGAGCGGCGGCTGATCGAGTCCGTCACGGCATCGGACTTGACGTGGGCAGGGGCGCAGGGCCAGACCGGCGCCCCGATCCCCTGAACAGCCGTCGAGAGCCCGTGCCAATCCTCGTCACCCGCGCTCCGGCGAAGATCAATCTCACTCTGCACGTTCTTGGGCGCCGCGCCGGGGACGGTTACCACGAGCTCGAAAGCCTCGTTGCGTTCACCGGCGCCGGCGATACCCTGTCGCTTCATCCGGGCGAAGCGCTCGCCCTCGAAGTGTCGGGGCCGACGGCGGGTCCGGCCGGCCCCCTCGACGACAACCTGGTGATCCGGGCCGCCCGTCATCTCTCTAGGCGCCGGCCCGGTCTTCGACTCGGGACGTTCCATCTCGTCAAGCGCCTCCCCGTGGCGGCGGGCATCGGCGGCGGCTCGTCGGATGCGGCCGCTGCCCTGCGGCTGCTCGGCCGCAGCAACGGCCTCGACCCCACGGATCCCGATCTTATGGACGCCGCGCGCGCGACGGGCGCCGACGTTCCCGTCTGTCTCGATCCCCGGGCCCGGATGATGCGAGGGGCTGGCGAGACCATTGGGGCCGCCCTTGGGATCTCTCCCCTCCCGGCGATCCTCATAAACCCCGGCATCCCCGTCGAGACGGCACCGGTTTTCCGCGCCTTGGGGTTGATGGTGGGTGAGCGGTATCGACCCGGGCCGCATCCGGAGATCGCCGAGGGCGCAGATTCCGAGGCGGTGGTGGCGTCGATCTGCCCGGCCCGCAACGATCTCGAGGCGCCGGCCCTCGGTCTCGCCCCGGTGATCGGTGAGGCGCTTCAGGCCCTGTCGGTCGAGGCCGGTTGTCGACTGGCGCGGATGTCCGGGTCGGGTGCGACGGTGTTCGGCCTCTTTGTCGATCGCTCCGCCGCGGTACGGGCCGCGCGCCGTATCCGTGACCGTCATCCGCAATGGTGGGTGAAGCCGTCCTTGCTACGGTAGGCTAGCAGAGCGGTTCCATCGCCCACGAAATATTGATCAAAGTCCACCGGACAGTCGGTCTTTTACCGAGACGAAAGGGTCTTGTCGGCACTGTCACTCTGCGGGATTGGCAGAGGGTCAGATGAAGCAAGCCTCATGGGGCGAAGGGGAATTGCGTGAGGCCCTGTGCCTCATGATGATCGGCGTCTGCATCTGGATTGCAGGCACCCAGCTCGGGATGTTCGACTACCTCCTGCATTTCACGACCTTTCATCACCTCCACGACCTTCTCATGCTCGCGATCTGCATGAGTTTCGGCCTGGTGGTCGCGTCGATCCGCAAGTCGTTCAAGCTTCGTCAGGCCATGATGGCCAGGGATTTCGCCCGCGATCGCGCGGAATCCGCCGCTCGGCACGATGCGCTGACAGGCCTCGCCAACCGGCGGTTCTTCAAGGAGACCCTGGACGGTCGTCTATCGAAGCCGGGATCGGCGGCCATCGCCGTCCTCCTGATCGATCTCGACCGCTTCAAGCCCGTGAACGACGTCCATGGCCATGCTGCGGGTGATGCCGTTCTCTGCGCCGTCGCCGATCGGATGCGCGCCCTGGTTCCGCAAGGCGGATTGATCGCGCGTCTCGGCGGCGACGAATTCGTCGTCATGATCGACTACGGTGAGGACAGCGAAGCCGTTCCCCGGTTCGCCCAGCAGATCATCTCCGCCCTGTCGAAGCCGGTCGTCTGGGAGCAGAGCCGGGTCGAGGTCGGTGCCACCATCGGCATCGCCCTCGGCTCGGAGAGCGGCTCCGATGCCGTCTCGCTCCTGCATGCCGCCGATGTCGCCATGTATCAGGGCAAGCGCGAAGGCCGCGGCAACTTCCGGTTCTTCCATCTCGACATGGGCCACGCCCTGAAGGTTCGAGCCCGCATGGAGGCAGATCTGCGCCTCGGCATCGAGCGCGGCGAGATCGAGCCGTTCTACCAGCCCGTGGTGCAACTCCCCGGCCGCGAGCTGATTGGATTCGAGGTGCTTGCGCGATGGCGCCATCCCGAGCAGGGCCTTCTGGGACCGGCGGAGTTCATCGCGCTGGCCGAAGAGACCGGCATGATCGCCGACCTGAGCTGGGCACTCATGCGCAAGGCCTGCACCGACGCCCGGTCGTGGCCCGCTCACCTGCAACTCGCCGTCAACATCTCGCCGCTGCAACTTCAGGACAAGCAGCTGCCGGAGCGTATCCTCGCGATCCTGACGGAGACCGGCTTCGCCCCGGGCCGTCTCGAGATCGAGATCACGGAGACCGCCCTGGTCAACGATCTGGAATCCGCGCGGGTGGCCCTGAAATCCCTCCAGAACTTCGGCGTGCGTATCGCCCTCGACGATTTCGGCACGGGTTATTCGAGCCTCTACCACCTGCGCGAGTTGCAGTTCGACAAGCTGAAGATCGACCGCAGCTACGTGGCCTCGATTCCCCTCGGCGAGGATCGGGCCAAGCTCGTGGATGCCATCATCGCCCTCGGATCGAGCCTCGGCCTCTCGACCACGGCCGAGGGCATCGAGACCGCGTCGAGCGTCGGCTGGCTCGCGGATCAGGGCTGCACCTACGGGCAGGGCTACCTGTTCGGCAAACCGATGAACAAAGCGACGACGGACGGCCTGCTGACCCAATGGTCGGACGCTGCCGGCAACATCGTCATCGCGGAGACCGGCAAGGACCAACTCACGCTGCCAAAAGCGGTCGCCGCCTGAAAGCTCCGCACCGCCTGCGCGCTCAGTGCGCGCGGGCGATGCAGAAATCCACGACCTGCAGCAAAGCCTGCTTCATCGGGCTTTTCGGGAAAAGCCCGAGAGCGTCGCGGGCCATGGCGCCGTAATGCCGGGCTCGCTCGATGGTGTCCTCGAGGGCGCGATGCCGGCGCAGGATCGCGAGCGCGGTGGCGAGATCGTCGTCCGAGACGTCGCCGTCTTCCAGCGCACGCTTCCAGAACACCCGCTCCGCGTCCGTACCGCGGCGGAAGGCCAGCACGATCGGCAGGGTGATCTTGCCCTCGCGAAAGTCGTCGCCGACATTCTTGCCGAGGCTGGCGCTGGTGCCGCCGTAATCCAGCACGTCGTCCACGAGCTGGAAGGCGATGCCGAGGTTCATGCCGTAGGCGCGGCACGCAGCCTGCTCGGCCCGGGGACGTTCGGCGATGACTGGCCCGACCTCGCAGGCGGCGGCGAACAGTTCGGCGGTCTTGGCGCGGATGACGGCGAGGTACTCGTCCTCCGTCGTCTCGGTATTCTTGGCGGCGGCGAGCTGCATCACCTCGCCCTCGGCGATCACCGTGGCGGCGGCCGACAGAATGTCGAGGGCTTTCAGCGAGCCGACCTCGACCATCATCCGGAACGCCTGGCCGAGGAGGAAGTCACCGACCAGCACGCTGGCCTCGTTGCCCCACTTGATCCGGGCCGCGACGGTGCCGCGACGCATGTCGCTTTCGTCCACCACATCGTCGTGCAGCAGGGTCGCCGTGTGCATGAACTCGACGCTGGCCGCGAGCTTGACCGCCCCGTCGCCCGCGTAGGCGCACAGGTCCGCCGTCGCGAGGGTCAGAATCGGACGCAGGCGTTTGCCGCCGGACGCGATCAGGTGATTGGCGACTTCCGGGATCATCTGCACGGACGATCCGGTGCGCGACAGGATGGTCGCGTTGACGCGCTCCATCCCCGCGGCGACGAGGGCCACGAGGTCCGTCAGGCTCGCCTCCGGATCGGGACGAGTGTCCTCCAAGGGTATTACGACGCCCAAACCCCGCTGCCTCCCAACCCGACAGGCTCGATGCGGGCGCGCCGCAACCGGCCGACCCGAACACCAAACCCCGTCTTGCGCGACCGACTTCCGTGCGGCACCCCATCGCATGGGCTCGGAGGCGCTGCAACATGCACCATGCCGCAAGGGCCGGAAGGAACGGGGACGAACCGTTCTCCCTCTCCAGGAACCGCGATGACCGAACTCATCCGCAGCAACGACATCGTCCTGATCGGTTTCGCCGAATCCCTTCTCGCGAGCGCCGAGATTCCGGCCTTCGTCGCCGACGGTCACATGAGCGGTCTGGAAGGCTCCATCGGGGCCTTCGCACGCCGGCTGCTCGTGCCGGCGGATCACGCTGCCCAGGCTCGCCGCCTGCTGACGGAGGCGGGTCTGGCCCATGAACTACGCGACGCCTGAGCCGCGCTCCCCCGATGCGTGGCTCGGCGGCCGCCTCCAGTTGTATCAGCCCGACCGCGGCGCTCATCGGGCCGGCACGGATGCGGTGCTGCTGGCAGCGCTCCTCAGACCCGCACCGGGTGCCACGTGTTGCGATGTCGGCGCGGCGACGGGGGCGGTGGGGCTCGCCGTCGCGTTGCGTGCTCCGACCTGCCGCATGCTCCTCGTCGAGCGTGATCCTGCCCTCGCGGACCTCGCTCGCCTGAACGCGACGCTCAACGGTCTCGACGGGCGGGTCGATGTGGTCGCGGCGGACGTTCTGGCCAAAGGTGGCGCGCGCCGCGCCGCCGGCCTCGTCCCGGAATGCTGCGATCTCGTTCTCACCAACCCCCCCTATTTCGAGGCTGGCCGACACCGCATCTCTCCCATCGCCGACAAGGCCGCCGCCCATACTTTCCCGATGGGCTCACTCGACGGATGGCTGCGAACCTGCGTCGAGATCCTTCGTCCCCGGGGGCATCTCGGTCTGATTCACCGGGCCGATGCTCTGCCGGACTGCCTCGACGCCCTGCGGGGACGCTTCGGCGGCATCGGCGTCCGGCCGGTCCAGGCGCGGGCCGGGGAGCCGGCGATCCGGGTCCTGATCACCGCCGTGAAGGGAAGCCGCGCGCCGTTCAGCCTGCTGACGCCCCTCGTGCTGCACGGTGCCGACGGCGCGTTCACGCCGATCCTGGCCGCACTCAACGCCGGTACGGCCTGGATCGGTACGCGGCCGAGCCAGGATTGACGACGGGTCGCCGTTGCTAAGCCGCGTTGGCGAAGCCCGATCGGCGCACCATCTCTGCGGGAACGGCACGGGACTATCCGGCGCCCGGTTCCCCGAAATCCCAGCGAGACACGATGGCGCTCACGATTCCGACCGGTCTGCGGGCCTTCCTTCCGGCGCGCTGGCGCAAGCGCAAGCCACGGGTGGCGGTGGTCCGCCTCAACGGCGCCATCGGGGCCGCCTCGCCGTTCCGGGCGGGGCTCTCCATCGCCGGGCTCGCCGGTCCCCTGGAACAGGCCTTCTCCATGCCGCACGTCGCGGCGGTCGCGCTGGTCATCAACTCGCCGGGTGGGTCGCCTGCGCAGTCACACCTCATCCACCAGCGCATCCGGGCGCTCGCGGCGGAGAAGGGCTTGCCGGTCTACGCCTTTGTCGAGGACGTCGCCGCGTCCGGCGGCTACATGATCGCTTGCGCAGCCGACGAGATCGTCGCCGATCCGACGTCCCTCATTGGCTCAATCGGGGTGGTCTCGGCGGGGTTCGGCTTCGATCGCCTCATCGAACGCCTCGGGGTCGAGCGCCGCGTCCACACCCAGGGCGAGGCCAAGGCGATGCTGGATCCGTTCCGGCCGGAAAATCCCGACGATATCGTCAGACTGAAGCAGATCCAGGCCGATGTGCAGGACCTGTTCACCACCCTGGTGCGAGGCCGGCGCCCGAGCCTCGATTTCAATGGCGAGAACCTGTTCACCGGCGCCGTCTGGACCGGACGTCAGGCCCTGCGCCTCGGCCTCGTCGACGGGTTGGGGGATGCGCGCTCGACTCTTCGGGCGCGCTTCGGCGAGGATGTCCAACTCGTCATGGTGGCCGAGAAGCGCGGCTCACTCATCGCCCGCCTGCTCCGGCGCGCGAACCCCGGAAGCACCGCCGGTCTGGCGGTAGACGGTCTTGCCGCCGAGGCTCTGGCGGTCATCGAGGAGCGCGCCGCATGGGCGCGCTACGGTCTCTGATCGGCCGCTGCAGCGGTTTTAGCGGGCGCAGCCCTCGGAACCGTAGCCCGCATAGACCACCCGAACCTTGCGGGTGCAGGTCTCGGCTTGGACCGGCGCCGGCACGGTGACCACGTCGATGGGCGTGACGAGGGCCGGCATCGCGACGACGTTGGCGGAGTCCTGCGTCGCGAAGGCGTTCGAGGCACCCATCACGAGGGGCGTGGCAGCCAGCGAAGCGGCGGCGATGGCGGCGAAGACTGCGAAAGACGAGCGCATGGCGCGTTGATCCAAATGGTCGCCCGTCGGTCTGCGACGGCGAAGACTGCCTGATTGTTGCCTCAACTTGGCAGTGAGCGTGACAGTTCCGGCTACCAGACGGAATTGGGGCGAAATTGCGTGCGCCCGCACACCGGCATCGCTTGACACCCCCGACCCGCCTCTTAAACGCTGGCCGCCCCTTCACGGACCGGATTGCCCATGTCGAGCGCCAGCCACCTGTCGAGCGCCGTCGATCTCGCGCCCCAGACCTCGTTCCAAGGCTTGATCCTGACGCTGCAGCGGTTTTGGGCCGCCCAGGGCTGCGTGATCCTGCAGCCCTACGACATGGAGGTGGGCGCGGGCACCTTCCATCCGGCCACGACATTGCGGGCCCTGGGGCCGAAGCCCTGGAAGGCGGCCTACGTCCAGCCGTCGCGCCGGCCGAAGGACGGGCGCTATGGCGAGAACCCGAACCGGCTCCAGCACTATTACCAGTTCCAGGTGATCCTGAAGCCGAATCCCCCGAACCTGCAGGAGCTCTATCTCGCCTCCCTCGACACCATCGGCGTCGATCTCAAGCTCCATGACATACGCTTCGTCGAGGACGATTGGGAAAGTCCGACGCTCGGTGCCTGGGGGCTGGGCTGGGAATGTTGGTGCGACGGCATGGAGGTGAGCCAGTTCACCTACTTCCAGCAGGTGGCCGGCGTCGAATGCTCTCCGGTCGCGGGAGAGCTCACCTATGGGCTCGAACGCCTGGCCATGTACGTCCAGGGCGTAGAGAACGTCTACGACCTCAACTTCAACGGCGGCATCGGCGACGACAAGGTCACCTACGGCGACGTCTTCCTGCAATCGGAGCAGGAATATTCGCGCCACAATTTCGAGGCCGCCGACACCGCGATGCTGTTCCGGCAGTTCACCGATGCGGAGAAGGCCTGCCGGACCTACCTCGACGCCGGGGCCCCCGAGGGCGAGGCTGGGCTGCACCGGATGGCGCAGCCGGCCTACGACCAGTGCATCAAGGCGAGCCACGTCTTCAACCTCCTCGACGCCCGCGGCGTGATCTCGGTGACCGAGCGGCAGAGCTACATCCTGCGGGTGCGCGAACTCGCCAAGGCCTGCGGGGCCGCGTATCTGAAGACGGCCGGCGGTGGCGCGGCCTGATCCGAGGGCCGCACCGCGACTTGGCCTCTCGACGTCGATGGCGGCTCCCGCCGCACCAGCGACACCCTCGAAAAATCATCTCGGACGCCGCCTGATCCCATGCCCGACCTCCTCCTCGAACTGCGCTCCGAAGAGATCCCCGCCCGCATGCAGCGGCGTGCGGCCGACGACTTGCGCAAGCTCGTCACCGATGCCCTCGTCGAGCGCGGCTTTCTCTACGATGGCGCCAAGGCTTTCGCGACGCCGCGCCGCCTCACCCTTCACGTCGCCGGCCTGCCGCCCCGCGGCAAGGACGTGCGTGAGGAGCGCAAGGGCCCCCGCGTCGGCGCGCCGGACGGAGCGGTCCAGGGCTTCCTGAAAAGTGCGGGCCTCGCCAGCCTCGACCAGGCGACCATCGTCTCCGATCCGAAGAAGGGCGAATTCTACGTCGCCATCATCGAGAAGCCAGGGCGCGAAACCCTCGACGTGCTGGCCGAGATCCTGCCCCAGATCGTCCGCAGCTTTCCGTGGCCGAAATCCATGCGCTGGGGCAAGGCTTCGGCTCAGCCCGGCAGTTTACGCTGGGTGCGCCCGCTGCAGTCCATCGTCGCCACCTTCGGGCCGGAGACCGAGACGCCCGACGTGGTGCCGTTCGACGTCGACGGGATCGTGGCCGGGACGACCACCTACGGTCATCGCTTCCTCGCACCGGACGCCATCGAGGTGCGCCGCTTCGACGATTACGTCGCCGCCCTGGAGCGCGCCAAGGTCGTGCTCGACGCCGATCGGCGCAAAGACATCATCCTGCACGACGCCCGCGATCTCGCCTTCGCGCGCGGCCTCGAACTCGTGGAGGACGAGGGCCTGCTCGAAGAGGTCGCGGGCCTCGTGGAATGGCCCGTGGTGCTGCTCGGCACCTTCGACCCCGCCTTCCTCGACATTCCGGCCGAGGCCATCCGCGCCACCATCAAGGCCAACCAGAAGTGTTTCGTCTTGCGCGAGCCCGGCGCCGAACGCCTGGCCCCGGCCTTCATCCTGACCTCGAACCTCGTCGCCAGCGACGGGGGGCTTGCCATCACGGCCGGCAACGAGCGGGTGGTGCGGGCGCGGCTGTCGGATGCCAAGTTTTTCTGGGAGACCGACAAGGCGATCGAGTTGGAGGATCGGCTGCCGAAGCTCGATTCGATCGTGTTTCATGAAAAGCTCGGCACGCAGGGCGAGCGGGTCAAGCGGATCGCGGCGCTCGCGCGCGAACTGGCACCCCTGGTCGGCGCCGATCCCGACATCGCCGAGCGCGCCGCCCGCCTCGCCAAGGCCGACCTCGTCACCGAGATGGTCGGTGAGTTTCCTGAGCTTCAAGGCCTCATGGGCCGGAAATACGCGGCTTTGCAGGGCGAGAACCCGAGCGTCGCGGCGGCGGTCGAGGACCATTACAAGCCGGTCGGCCCGTCCGATCGCGTGCCGACCGATCCGGTCGCCGTCGCAGTGGCTCTCGCCGATAAGCTCGATACGCTCGTCGGCTTTTGGGCCATCGACGAAAAGCCGACCGGCAGCAAAGACCCTTATGCTTTGCGTCGTGCCGCGCTGGGTGTCATTCGGCTTATCAATGAACGCCAGGTCAAACTGCCGCTGCTGAAATACTTCGACACCGCCGATTTCGGATTTTCCCAGAAGAGTGTTTCTGCTCCTGAGAAGCTGGAAGATCAGTATCTTCCTGATCTCCTCGCCTTCTTCGCCGACCGCCTGAAAGTCTACCTCCGTGACCAGGGCGCCCGCCACGATCTCATCGACGCCGTCTTCGCCCTGCCGGGACAAGACGACCTCCAGATGGTGGTTCGCCGCGTCGAGGCCCTCGGCAAGTTCCTGGAGACCGACGACGGAAAAAACCTGCTCGCCGGCTACAAGCGCGCGGCCAACATCCTGCGGATCGAGGAGAAGAAGGACGGGCGGCCCTACGAGGCCGTGCCCGATGCGGCGCTCGCCGCACGGGGCGAGCTCGAGGAGCGCGCCCTGTCCGAAGCCCTCGTGGCGGCGCGGGCAGCCGCCTCGGCGGCGGTCGAGCGGGAAGATTTCGCCGGCGCCATGCAGGCATTGTCGACGCTCCGCGCCCCCGTGGATGCGTTCTTCGAGAAGGTGACGGTGAATTCGGACGATCCGGCCTTGCGTGAAAACCGCCTCGCCCTTCTCAACGCCTTGCGGGCGGCGACGCGGGAAGTCGCGGATTTCTCGCGCATCGAAGGTTGAAGCGCGCCAAAAATTCGGGAGACCTGCGTCAGAACGGGAGAATTGCGCAAGAACAGGCGCGGATCGGGGAACGGTCCCGCTTGGTTCGTCGTTGGATGCCGACGTTTTCGACACGGAGGTCCCCATGCGCAACACCCTCTTCGCCGCCACCACCCTAGCGCTCCTCGTCGGTGCTCCGGCCCTGGCCCAGGCCGAGACCACAATCATCCGCCGCGAGGCGCCGGACGTGGTCGTCGAGCGGCCCGCGAGCGAGCGCAAGACCGTCGAGACCCGCGAGAGCGCCGACGGCTGCGCCACCAAGACCGTGACGAAGGAAAACGACGTCGGCGACCGCAAGACGGTCACGAAGGAAGTCTGCGATTGATCCGTCCGCTCCGGCGCGATGCCGGGGCATGACAAGTCCACAACACCCGTCCTGGCTTTCGTCAGGGCGGGTTTTTACGTTTCGCGTCGGCCTACAGCGCCTTGACGTAGCGCCAGGCCTCCATGCCGTCCTCGTAATAGTCTTCGATCACGGCAAAGCGCGTGTAGCCTCTGCGCTCGTAAAGCCGGATGCCGGCGCCGTTGTCTGCGCGGACTTCGAGGCGCAGGTGCGTGCAGCCATGGGCGCGTGCGTCCGCCTCCGCCGCATCGAGGACGAGACCGCCGAGCCCGAGTCCGGCGCGCGCGGGCGAGACGGCGATGGAGGAGAGCCGCGCGTTGCGGCTGCCCCGTCGGCGCTCCAGGGTCGCGGCGCCCACCAGCATCGCGGGCCCCTCCCCGTCATCGGCCAAGGCCACGAGAACCGTCATGCTGGGCGAGCGGATGGCGTGACGGATCGCCCGACGCTCCGCGCGGTCGCTGGAGAAAGCGGCATGTTCGAGGGCGACGAGCGCATCGAGATCCTCGATCCGCGCCGGGCGGATCGCGATGGCGGGCGTGGTATCGAGCAACGGCAAGGCCGCGCTCACGCGGCGATCCAGGGATAGACCCAGGTTTCCGAGAGCGTCCGTCCCCCCGCCCGCAGAAAGGCCCGCAGATCCGTTTCCTGACCCGGGGTGGACACCGTGACGTCGATGGCCGCGCGCAGGCCACCCGTATGCGGATTGGCGACGAGGGAGGTCGCCGTCACCTTGGCGTTCGATGCGCTGGCGATCACCTCGACCCGGCTCGGATCGGCGCCGTAGTAGGCGAGATCGCCGCCGGCGAAATCGACGAGGAAGCGGCGGCTCAGCGCACCCTTGACCTCGTCCGCCTTGGCGGTGCCGCTGGCAGTCGCCGCCGCCCCGAAGGTGTTGACCACGCAGGCCCCGGGATGGAGGGCGTCGCCGCCGACGCTGCGCACGCGGTACGACAAGCGCACCGCCTCGCCGGCCGCGTAGGGCTGGCGTGGGCGCCAGCAGGCGACGATGTTGTCGTTGGTCTCCGTGTCGGTGGGCAGTTCCATGAGCATCACCGCCCCCTCCCCCCAGGCCCCGTCGGGCTCGACGAAGTAACCGGGCCGGCGATGGTAGGCCGCTTCCAGATCCTGATAACTCTCGAAGCGCCGGTCGCGCTGGAGCAGGCCGAAACCCTTCGGGTCTGTGTCGAAGAAGCTCGAAATGCGCCGCTCCTTCGGATTGTCGAGGGGGCGCCACAGCCACTCGCCGCTGCCGGCTGCGATCTGAAGACCGTCGGAATCGTGGAGTTCGGGCCGATAATCGTCGGAATGGCGCCGGTCGTTCTCGCCGATGAAGAACATCGAGGTCAGCGGCGCCAGCCCGAGGGTGGTGAGGTCCGTGCGGGGATAGAGCGTGGTCTGCACCGCCACCGTGGTTTCGTCCCCCGGATGCACGGTGAACCGGAACGCACCGGTAAGGCCGGGGCCGTCGAGGAGCGCATCGACGACGAGGGCATCGGCGTTCGCTTCCGGCATGCTTACCCAGAACTCCCGAAACACCGGAAACTCCTCCGGTCCGCCCTCGCCTTCGACGTTCACCGCGAGCCCGCGCGCCGACAGGCCGTAGCGTTCATCGCGGCCGAGGAAGCGGTAGTAGCTGGCGCCGAGGAAGACGATGAGCTCATCGAGGAGGCTCGGGCTGTTGAGGAAGGAGTGGATGCGTAGGCCGGCGAATCCAAGATCCACCGGCAAGGGCTTGTCGACCTTGGTCCGGCCCATGTCGAACAGGCTCGCCTGATAGGCGATGGGAGTGGCGACGCCGCCCCGCACGAGGTTCACCGTGACGGGCCGATCGTACAGGAAGCCGAGGTGGAACAATTGCAGCCGGAACGGGCTGCCCTCGGCGCCCAGGAACGCCTTGTCGGGTTTGAAGCGGATATCGCGCCAGGCATCGTAGTCGAGCCTGGCGATGGCAGGTGGCAGGTTCGGCGCTTTCGCGGCGTGGGGTACTTTCGACAAGTCGCGGGCCCGCCGCTCCACGTCGGCAAAACCAAAGGGCTGCGGCACGCCCGGTTGTGCCGACGCGGCACCGGAGAGCAGCCCGGTGGCGGCCAGACTCGTGACGCTCAAACCGGTGATGACGGCGCGGCGGTTCGGTTCTGTCATGATCCTGCGCCCTGATACGGCCGTCGAAGGGTGAATGGACCGCTTGATGGCGCGTCAGCCCGGGCTTGGAAAGAGGCCGTGGAGGCCGACGCGGCGTTTGTGCAACATTCGCGGTCCGCGACCCTGTCGCGTCGAAAAGATCCGCGTTTTTTCTTGTCGCCGGAACGCGATGCTCGTATATCGCCCTTGCCCAATTTCGCACGTGCCTGTGGCCGCGTGTCGGTTGGTGGGCATCCGGCCAACTGCCGGACAGCCGCCAGGGGTCTTAAAGGATCGATGGTCGATAGGGTGGATTCCCTACGGCCGGCATCCAGGTGGCGACACCGGACCCCGACAACAACCGGCAGCCGGAGGCGAAACCGGCGAACCCCGCTCTCCACGGGGGACGCAGCTTAAAGCAACGACGAACGGGCTTTTTTGGTCTCGTCGGCCCTCCAAAGGCCGGCACCGAAGAGGCTTGTTTCTCTTTGCCCGGCGTGCGGTGGGGATCTCCCTTCCAATCCAAGGCAGCTTCCGGGAGCGTTTGCGCCCGCGCTCGACAGCGTGTCTCCAAAGCACGCCGCGCGCCGCGTCGCATCGATCCCAGACGCCGGACGACTCACGTCGTCCTGACATTCGACAGCGCGCCCCACGCGAGGGCGCTTGCGAACCTATGGGTTGGAAACAGCATGACCGATCGCATCCGCGACTTCCTTCGCGCGCGCCGTGACATGGGCCAGGACGAAGGTCCCGTGATGGTTCTCGACCTCGATGTCGTGCGCGACAACTACACCGCTTTCGCCCGCGCGCTTCCCGACACCCGGGTGTTCTACGCCGTGAAGGCGAATCCGGCGCCGGAAGTGCTGCGGCTGCTCGCCGAGATGGGCTCGTGCTTCGATACGGCTTCGGTGGTCGAAGTTGAGATGGCGCTCGCCGCCGGCGCGACCGCCGACCGGATTTCCTTCGGCAACACCATCAAGAAGGAACGCTGCATCGGCCGCGCCCTCAAGCTCGGCGTGCGCCTGTTCGCCGTCGATTGCCAGGTCGAGGTCGAGAAGATCGCCCGGGCCGCCGAGGCCGCCGGTGTCGAGGCCGCGGACGTGCAAGTGTTCTGCCGGATCCTCTGCGACGGTGCAGGCGCGGAATGGCCCTTATCGCGAAAGTTCGGATGCGTGCCCGAGATGGCCGTGGACGTGCTGGAGCATGCCTGCCGCCAGGGCCTGCACGCCTACGGCGTGTCGTTCCACGTCGGCTCGCAGCAGGGCAACACCGAAGCCTGGGACGGCGCGCTGGCCTCCGCTTCCACGATCTTCCGCGAGTGCGCCGACCGGGGCATCACCCTGTCGATGGTCAACCTCGGCGGCGGCTTCCCCACCAAGTACCTCAAGGCGGTGCCGGGCGTGGAATCCTACGGCGACGCGATCTTCCGCGCGCTCACCAAGCACTTCGGCAACCACCTGCCCGAAACCATCATCGAGCCGGGCCGCGGCATGGTCGGCAATGCCGGGATGATCGAGGCCGAAGTCGTGCTGGTCTCGAAGAAGTCGCAAGCCGAGGACGAGATTCGCTGGGTCTACCTCGACATCGGCAAGTTCGGTGGGCTGGCCGAGACCATGGACGAGTCGATCCGCTACGCGATCCGCACGGATCACGATGGGGATCGCACGAGCCCGTGCGTGCTGGCCGGACCGACCTGCGATTCGGCGGACGTGCTCTACGAGAAGGTGCCGTATCCCCTGCCCGTCTCGCTTTCCATCGGCGACAAGGTGCTGATCGAGGGCGCCGGCGCCTACACGACCACGTACGCGGCTGTGGCGTTCAACGGCTTCCCGCCCCTTCAGCAATTCGTCATCTGATTCGGACTACCAGCATCGCGGACGGTTGACCTTCGATCGTCCGCGTTCTCATCCCGAACCGAGGGCCCGTGCCCGACGCGAGGATCGTTCGTCCCCCGCCCAGATTTCGGGAAAGGGTGTGGCCTTGTTTCAGATCCGCCATGAACGTTCGGGCGATGTTCTCGCCCGTGAGCATCTCCTCGACCTGTGCTTCGGCGCTGCCCGACGCCTGAAGACCTCCGAGCGGCTGCGCGAAGGCCGGCTTCCGGCCGAGGGACTCGCGTTCACGGCCGAGTATAACGGTCATGTCTGCGGCACCGTCCGTCTCTGGCACGTCGAGGCCGGATTTCGCCGGCCGGCCCTCCTGCTCGGACCCCTGGCGGTCGATCCCGAAATTCAGGGCCATGGCCTCGGTGCGACGCTGATGAGCCATGCGCTCACACGGGCGACGATTCTCGGCCACGGCGCCGTGCTGCTGGTCGGCGACGCGCCGTACTACGCGCGCTTCGGCTTCACGCCGGAACTCGTGGCGGGCTTATCGATGCCGGGTCCGTTCGAGCGCGAGCGCTTCCTCGGGCTCAATCTCCGCCAGGGCGGCCTCGATGGTGCCCAGGGCATCGTGCGCGCGACCGGCGCATGGGGCGATGCGGACGCTCCGCCCCCGGCCTTCGGCGACGCCGGTGCGGCGTCGCGACGACGGGTAGCCTGACGTCGGGGTGGTTCGTCCTAACGATTGGGATTGGTCTGTCCGGCGAGATCGCAGCGGCGGCGGAAGGCGGCATCCCGCTGGTGGCTGAGGGCGCGCAGGAGAGCGGCGGTCAGGGTGATGATGCCGGGATCGCGGTCGATGGGCTCTTCCGCCTGGGCGGGCAGGTTTGCAGTGAGGATTGCGAGCATGGCTGGGGTCCTTGGGTTCGATGGGGCGGCGCGTCCTCCGGCTTTGTTGCAGTGCAATATCGGCTTACGTCCCGAGGCTCGCAATCCCGCCGAGTGGGATGCAAGGCTGCGGTGAGAGCATGGACGGGTTCACGCTCCCTTAGGAACCGAGCTGGACGTGGTTGACCCGCCGGACGCCAGCCGCCACTGAGCCCGTCGCGTGCGCGTCATCTGTGCCGGCTAGGTGCGTCGGCCACCCGCGCGCATCGCGACGCCCGAGCAAGTTGTTAGGAGTGCCTGCCCATGACCGAAGCCGCCACCGCCTGGCCCGTCCACGGCCGCATCACCGGACCCATCGTGATGATCGGCTTCGGCTCCATCGGACGCGGCACCCTGCCGCTGATCGAGCGCCACTTCGCGTACGACAAGAGCCGATTCACCGTCGTCGAGCCGTCCGATGCCCATAAGGCGCTCGCCGACCAGCATGGCCTGCGCTTCGAGCAGGTGGCGCTGACCAAGGAGAACTATCGCGCGATCCTGACGCCGCTCCTCACGGAGGGCGAAGGACAGGGCTTCTGCGTGAACGTCTCGGTGGACACCTCGTCCCGCGCCATCATGGAACTGTGCCGCGAGCTTGGCGCCTTCTACATCGACACCGTCGCCGAGCCCTGGCCGGGATTCTACTTCGACAAGTCGAAGAGCCAGGGTGACCGCACAAATTACGCCCTGCGCCAGGACATCCTCGATGCCCGCACCGCCAGCCCCGGCGGCACCACCGCCGTGTCGTGCTGCGGCGCCAATCCCGGCATGGTGTCGTGGTTCGTCAAGCAGGCGCTTCTGAACATCGCCAACGACATCGGCCTCAAGACCGCGGAGCCGACGGATAAGACCGGCTGGGCGAAGCTCATGCAGGAAGTCGGCGTCAAGGGAATCCACATCGCCGAGCGGGATACCCAGCGCGCCAAGAACCCGAAGCCCCGGGGTGTCTTCGTCAACACCTGGTCGGTCGAAGGCTTCGTCTCCGAGGGCAACCAGCCGGCCGAACTCGGCTGGGGCACCCACGAGACCTGGCGTCCGGACAACGCTCGCGATCAGGAGAAGGGGTCGCGCTGCGCCATCTACCTGCTCCAGCCCGGCGCCGACACCCGCGTGCGCTCGTGGACGCCGACGGCCCAGGCGCAGTTCGGCTTCCTCGTGACCCACAACGAGGCGGTGTCGATCTCGGATTACTATACGGTGCTGGAGGGTGAGCGCGCCGCCTATCGGCCGACCTGCCACTACGCCTACCATCCGGCCGACGACGCCGTGCTGTCCCTGCACGAGATGTTCGGCAAGGCCGCCGTCGTCCAGGAGAAGCACCACATCCTCGACGAGACCGAGATCGTCGACGGCATCGATGAACTCGGCGTGCTGCTCTACGGTCACGAGAAGAACGCCTACTGGTTCGGCTCGCAGCTCTCCATCGAGGAGACCCGCCGCATCGCCCCCTACCAGAACGCCACGGGCCTTCAGGTGACCTCGGCCGTCCTCGCCGGCATGGTCTGGGCCCTCGAGAACCCTGAGTCCGGCATCGTCGAGGCCGACGAGATGGACTTCCGCCGCTGCCTCGAAGTGCAGATGCCGTATCTCGGCCCAGTGGTCGGCGTCTACACGGACTGGACCCCGCTGACCGGTCGCCCGGGCCTGTTCCCGGAGAACATCGACGAGACCGACCCGTGGCAGTTCCGGAACGTGCTGGTCCAGGGCTGACGAACGCTGATCGACGCCGCCCGTGATTGCGGGCGGCGTTCGCGGTGCTTCACGGTCTGTCCGGGATCGAGGTCCGGAGCCGTGAGGGCGACCGATCGACCTCGCAACGTTTCGATCCGACGAAGTCGTCGCTTTGTCCGAACGCGACGGATCCCCGGCAGTCGGAGATGTCGATGACCGCGTGGTCTTCCGACTTCGGCCGGGCGCGCGGTTGAGGCGACGAGCGTCACGATGCGCGACGGGGAGCGTTCCCTTTCCCACTGAAGATTGCGTAGCGCTCTTGAGCGTTTTCGGTTTAATCTGGTTCGTACCCTGCTGCGGCGAAGAAGTTGGCGCACTCGTTGGGTGTGACGGTGTCGACGAGGCGTCCGATGGCCGACCACAGTCCCTCGACGGTGCGTTCGGCCGCCTTGCGGAGCAGCGCTTTGAGCTTCGAGAACGCCATCTCGATGGGGTTGAAGTCGGGCGAGTAGGGCGGCAGGAGCAACAGCCGTGCGCCGGCCGCCTCGATCGCCGCCCGCACGGCCGGACTCTCATGGCTGCCTAGTGCGATGACGCGATCATAGGATTCACGGATCAGGTGATGCATGCGAGTCTGAGCGTTGGCTCAGACCGTCTGCGTGCTCCTCGACGATGCCACCCAGTCAGCGCTTGCCGCGATCGCCGGCGATCGATCTCGGCCCTTCAAGCACATCCTGCGGGCGCGGATCGTCCTGCTCTCAACCGAGCGCGTGAACGTGCAAGAGGTGGCTCGGCGGGCCGGTGTCAGTCGACCCGCCGTCCGGCGCTGGCAGCAGCGCTTTGCTGAAGAAGGCGTCGAAGGCCTGCTGCGCGACAAGACCCGCCCACCTGGTACTCCACCGCGTTCCACCCGGACAGTCGCGGAGGTGCTGGCGCTGACCTGTTCGGAGCCGCAAGACGAGGTCACGCACTGGACCGGACGTGCCGTCGCCAAGCGGATCGGGATTTCACTGCGCTCCATGCAACGGATCTGGCAGGAGCATCGCCTGCAACCGCATCGGATCCGCCCGCACGATCCGGCCTTCGCCGAGAAAGTCAAGGAGGTCGTGGGCCTTTATATGAATCCGCCTGCCCACGCCGTGGTGCTGTCCATCGACGAAAAGAGCCGGATCCAGGCCCTGGAGCGCACCCGCCCCGATCAGCCCCTCGGTCCAGGCCACCCAGCCGCGCAGACCCACGACTATACCCGCCACGGCACCACGACCTTGTTTGCCGCCCTCGACGTCCTGGATGGCACCGTGCTCGGTCGTTGCATGCAGCGTCATCGCCACGGCGAGTTCATCCGTTTCCTCAACGCCGTCGAGGCCGTCGTGCCGGCCGGCAAACTCGTCCACGTCATTCTGGACAACTATGGCAGCCACAAACACCCAAAGGTTCGCGCTTGGCTCGCCCGCCACCCACGATGGACCTTCCACTTCACCCCGACTTCAGCCTCTTGGCTCAACGCTGTCGAGGGCTTCTTCTCCACCCTGACCCGTCGCCGCCTGCAGCGGGATACCTTCACCGGCGTCGTCGACCTCCAAGTCGCCATTGATCGCTACATCGCCGAGCACAACCGCAGCCCAAGGCCCTTCATCTGGACCAAGCCCGCCTCTGCGATCTTCGACGCCCTCAGCCGAGCCCCTGAACCATCCGTCCGAGTCGGTGCACTAGTGGAGCATCTTCGGCGAGGAAGTCACCATTCCAACCATAGAATTTGCCTAACAGCCAAGCGGGCTATTGTAAAAATTCTATATAATATTAACCTCTAGAGATATCTCAGTAAGCTTTACTACAATTTACTCTGAAGAAAATACTATTTCATGAACATAGATATCGTCTTCTTTACTCAATTCATGTATTAAAATGTCACCATAATCAAAATCAAAAATTTTTCGGATGTTGATATTTTGAACGTTTCTGTAGTTAATGCATATTCCCAAATCATGATACGCTCCTATTAAAATTAACTCAACATCGCGAGTTTTTCTGATATTATTTGATTCTGAAATCAAAAGATTATAGTTCCTGATTGACAGGCTTTCGATCCACGCATCGTGTAAAGACTCACGAAATTCTGGGTAAATTAACTTCTTATCAGTGAATATTCCACGGGTCTTTTCAGGTATAGAGGTACAACTCCAGTATTGCAGATAATTCTGAAAATTCCAATCTGCGCGACTTTTGTCCAAGATTTTCATTTCAGCAGCACCTTCTTTGAGGTTGCTTTTACCTGATTTTTCCATCTGTCGCCTTTAATCAATGAATCACCTTTTCCAGGAAAAAGTTCCATTTTCCGATGTAAGGAGGAGCTCGGCCTCGACCACTTCGAGGGCCGATCATGGATCGGGCTGCATCGACATGCGCTGATGACGATGATGGCCTACGCCTTCCTCCAGTCCCGGCGGCTCGCAGCAGCGGGACGGAAAAAAAGAATCGCCCGCCCACCGCCCCCTCCCTTGATGCCAGCGATCCGGCAAGCCATCCTGGATCACCTCAGCCGGCCACCACCACGGCGATGCCCGCACTGTGACGCTGACCTCGACCAGCCACCTTGAGATCAATCTGCCAAAGTAGTGCGAGGGCGCATGCTCTCCACAATCTCAACGAAATGAGCTTCGTATCTCTCGACTGTCATCGTCTGCGAATCTCATTTCGAGTGGTGAGCCCTGTCGCGTCAGGCACACGTCGGGCGACAGGCAACCGAGGACGCAGGTGCCAGGGCCGGGGTGTCACGGTCCGCGCCCGACGAGGCCTCGGAAATCGCGCGCGAGCAACTCGGGTGGGATCGATATTTCCTCCCAGCGGTTGCCGTCGAAGCGATGAACGCCGAGCTTGTAGTCGAAGTAGAACAGCACGTCGTCCACCGCCTGCACCCTGAGTGGCGTCGGTGTTCCCCCCCGGCGCAGCCGCGGCTTCAGGGGTGTGAGGTGGTGGCCGTCGAAGATGTGTAGGGCGTAATCGGACGCGACAATGTACTTGTCCTTGAACCGGATGATCGACAGGAGCGTCTCGGTGTCGCCCGCAAAGCCTACGTTGCTGAAGCCACTCCGTGCATTTCCGACCAGTATGGTGCCGCGACTGCCGACCATCCAAACCTTGTCGGACGTTTCGATGAAAATGTCCTTGATGACATACGGGCTCGATCCTGGAAGCGGAATCTCTGTCCAGGCTTCGCCGTTCCAGTGGTAGGCCCGTCCTTCCGTGGATAGCCCCTTACTCGGCGCGTTCTTCCTGGCCAGTTCGTAAGCGCGGTCCCAGTCATCCCAGCTTCGGCTCTCACGAAGCTCTTCCCGGGTTTTTTATCGATCTTGACTTTCATCGGAAAAGACACTCCGGAAACGTATATGTCATCGATGTTAGTGCTAACGATGCGGCCAAACCGCACGACCTCGAAGCCGAGCTTGGGCGTTTCGGCGAAAGGTATCTTGTCCCAACGGTTGCTGCCGGACCTGCGATAGATCTGAGCGCCATGCCCGACTGCCCATAGTTGGCCTTCGATCAACCCAAGACCCGCGAGCCCACCCGCGCCTGAAGCATCAGGACTTTGCACGCCTGCACCGAGGATCTTCTCCCGTGACGTCTGGTCTCCGACCCAGCAAACATCGCCTTCGTTGCTAAGAGCGGCAAATCGAGATCCGATACATTCTGTAGTTCCCGGGGCTGTGACAGAATAGATTTCTCGTGCTATGTCGGTGCGCGACCATGGTTGTGGTAAAGATTCATCGTAATCGAGCAGCGCGCTGAACGGATCATCATATTCCAATTCGCATAGTGCGATGCAGAACTGTCCACGACCGGTAGCGTGGGCTGCGTTTATCATTGGTGTCCAATCGATCATTTCATTTTCCATAGACATATTTCAATAGTATCCGCGTCGGAGGACGTTCTTCGCAGCCCCGCTCGGGAGCGGTTTTTCCTGAGTCTGACCCGGCTGCTCTGAATCGAAACCTCTTTGTCCTATTTGAAAACTGAATTTCTATTTCGCCAGATCCTTACATCTTTCCGAAAAATATTCAATATTACCAATAGATAACTTGGCTGCTGAAATGATTTCTCCAAGGGGCGCTGTTCCCGACGGCGTATAGTCCGCTCCAAGATCGTTCAGCGATTTCCGAAGATCGGCGTGAATGCCGTCCAGGCCACTTCCGTGTTGCGCCTTGCTTAAACAGATCGCCATACCCTCGTTCAGCGTCGGAGCATTCGGAATGCGATCGGCGGTCGAACTCATCCCGGCGCCTTTCGGTCGCGCGCCCAGGCGGTAGACCATATCCGGAACGATGTGATGCGAGTCGCCGTCACAGACGTTGAGAAGCTTCTTGTATTCATGGACCAGGCATTTCCGATCTCTCCTGTTGATGCGAACGGTCCTAGGAGGCGGCGGTATCGACCTGGGACGCGGCTTCTCCTCGACGATGGTGTCCCGCCCCCGACGCGCGGCACGCTCCTTGTCGAAGCAGTCCTGCACCTCGCCTTGCGGCACCCCTTGCTTCTCGAGATCGCTCGCCTTCCGAAAAAGCTGGCGCTCGAAATCGTCTTGGGGAAGCGCATCCCTCCATGCCGGCGCCAGAGACGTCGGCGACAGGGCCAGCTTGGCTGGCGGTCACCCACGGACCGTACCGCAAGCCCGCGATGATGCGACCCCAATTGCCAAGGCGTTCGAGGGTCGGTCTGGCCGGCGCTGCCGGCGGGGGATTTGCCCAACCGCCTGCCGATCCGCTCGGGAGTGCTGAAGTGCCCCCACTCATGATCTCAAGACGCCCACGTCAGGAATAGCGAAAACCACAGCCGAGCTAGCATCCGATCCTCAGGCCCCACGGCGGAGCGAGCCGGGCAGCGGATCATCGTCTTCAGGGGCCTGGCGCGCCCGCTGGTCCTTGACGTAGACCGCCTCGCCCACCGTGTTGCGCCGGTTCATCCAGAACCGGTCGAGGTGCCGGATCACCGGCGAGCCCTCCGCCCGAACCTGCGGCGCGTGGCCGATCGGCTCGGTGATGTCCCGATGCGTACCCGACTTCACGCTGCCGCCCGTGCCGGCTTCGTCGCCATGCACGTGCGTCGTCCTCGAGCGCAGCACCATCGCCGTCTGCGCGGTGAGCCGCACCGAGGACGCGTAGCCGTCGAAATGGTCGCCGTAGTCGACGATCGGGTCGGGGGCCGGCACCAGGGCCGAGCCCCGCGGCGNCTGCGCGGTGAGCCGCACCGAGGACGCGTAGCCGTCGAAATGGTCGCCGTAGTCGACGATCGGGTCGGGGGCCGGCACCAGGGCCGAGCCCCGCGGCGTCAGGCACGGGTCGAGGGACGACGAGATCGCCCTCGATCGCGAATGCGTGGCGTCAGATCACTCCACTCGCTCGAAGCCGCCCGGATAGCGCTTCCGGTCGAAGTGAAGGATGTCGAACCCCTGTGACTGCGACAGGAGCGCTAGGTGGGCCCGGGCGTTCGTCACGATGAGGTTGCCCTTCTTGGGCTGGCCTCCCAGGGCGAAGATCGGTGCGAACGAGAAGATCTGGTCCTCGTTCAAGGGCCCGTCGCCCTCATGCGCGAGCTGAAGGCCAANGAAGTGAAGGATGTCGAACCCTTGTGACTGCGACAGGAGCGCTAGGTGGGCCCGGGCGTTCGTCACGATGAGGTTGCCCTTCTTGGGCTGGCCTCCCAGGGCGAAGATCGGTGCGAACGAGAAGATCTGGTCCTCGTTCAAGGGCCCGAACTTCCGCACGGCCTCGTCGTAGAGGTCGTAGTCGTCGTACGTGTCCTCCTCGGCCAGGAACGGCACCACGAACTCGGTAGGGCTCGCCTGTTGATCCTTGGCCCGAGGATCGGCGAGGATCGTGATCCGGCCGCGCTGGAAATCGAACTCGATCGCGCCGAGCGAGCGGTTCCAGGCGTAGACACTGCCGAAGGCCGTGATGAGGTAGGGCACGCAATCGGCCGCGTTCAGCAGGCTCTTGCCCTCGAGGGCATCTTCGATGGACGGCCAGACCATGTCGGGNACTGCCGAAGGCCGTGATGAGGTAGGGCACGCAATCGGCCGCGTTCAGCAGGCTCTTGCCCTCGAGGGCATCTTCGATGGACGGCCAGACCATGTCGGGGTCGCAGGTCCTGAACGTGCCTTTGAGCCAGATGGAGATGCCGACCCTCGACCACATGTAGGCCAGAACTTCGGGAACATGCGCTTTGCCCCCACCGTATTCAAATGGGCGCAAGATCTCGGGGTGCTTCCGCTCGATCGCTTCATCGAACAGGGTCTTATATCTCTCAGCCGTCATTGTTTTCTCACTTTCATTTTTTCAATCAAGATACGCGATTGCTGCAGGCATCCCGCCCCTTGATCGTGGCGCAAAGCCGCACGTTCATCTTCTCTCCAGGCTTCAAGCTTTTCGCATGTCGCTCGAACTCGGCCAATCGGCTGGGCCAACCTC
>NZ_LMRE01000002.1:0-137507 GCF_001424745.1 Methylobacterium sp. Leaf469 | reverse complement strand
ACGATGGCCAAAGAGAAATTCGCTCGTACGAAGCCGCACTGCAACATTGGCACGATCGGTCACGTGGACCACGGCAAGACGTCGCTGACGGCGGCGATCACGAAGGTCCTGGCCGAGTCGGGCGGTGCGACGTTCACGGCCTACGACCAGATCGACAAGGCGCCGGAGGAGAAGGCCCGCGGCATCACCATCTCGACGGCGCACGTCGAGTACGAGACCGCCAACCGCCACTACGCCCACGTCGATTGCCCGGGCCACGCCGACTACGTGAAGAACATGATCACGGGTGCGGCGCAGATGGACGGCGCGATCCTGGTGGTGTCGGCCGCCGACGGCCCGATGCCGCAGACCCGCGAGCACATCCTGCTTGCCCGCCAGGTCGGTGTGCCGGCCCTGGTGGTGTTCCTCAACAAGGTCGACCTCGTCGACGACGAGGAGCTCCTCGAGCTCGTCGAGATGGAGGTGCGCGAGCTCCTCTCCAAGTACGACTTCCCCGGTGACGACATCCCGATCACCAAGGGTTCGGCCAAGGTGGCCCTCGACAACGGCGACAAGGCCGTCGGCCACGACGCCGTCATCGCCCTGATGAAGACCGTGGACGACTACATCCCGCAGCCGGAGCGTCCCATCGACAAGCCGTTCCTGATGCCCATCGAGGACGTGTTCTCGATCTCGGGCCGCGGGACGGTGGTGACGGGTCGCGTCGAGCGCGGCATCGTCAAGGTCGGCGAGACCGTGGAGATCGTGGGCATCCGCGACACCCAGACCACGACGGTCACGGGCGTCGAGATGTTCCGCAAGCTCCTCGACCAGGGCCAGGCCGGCGACAACGTCGGCGTGCTCCTGCGCGGCACCAAGCGCGAGGACGTCGAGCGCGGCCAGGTCGTGTGCAAGCCCGGCTCGGTCAAGCCCCACACCAAGTTCAAGGCCGAGGCCTACATCCTGACGAAGGAGGAGGGCGGCCGCCATACGCCGTTCTTCACCAACTACCGCCCGCAGTTCTACTTCCGCACCACGGACGTGACCGGCGTGTGCGTTCTCCCCGAGGGCACCGAGATGGTGATGCCCGGCGACAGCGTGACCATGGACGTCACCCTCATCGTGCCGGTGGCCATGGAAGAGAAGCTGCGCTTCGCCATCCGTGAAGGCGGCCGCACCGTCGGCGCAGGCGTCGTCGCCGCCATCAACGAGTAGTCTTCCGTCCCACGGTCACGTCTGCAGGGAACGACAGAGGGGCGGGTCCTCGCGCCCGCCCCGATATCGCCCCGCCAAGGTTTAGGTNCATCGTGCCGGTGGCCATGGAAGAGAAGCTGCGCTTCGCCATCCGTGAAGGCGGCCGCACCGTCGGCGCAGGCGTCGTCGCCGCCATCAACGAGTAGTCTTCCGTCCCACGGTCACGTCTGCAGGGAACGACAGAGGGGCGGGTCCTCGCGCCCGCCCCGATATCGCCCCGCCAAGGTTTAGGTCATGAACGGTCAGAATATTCGTATCCGCCTCAAGGCGTTCGATCATCGGATCCTCGATGCATCGACCCGCGAGATCGTCTCGACGGCCAAGCGCACCGGTGCCACCATCCGTGGTCCGATCCCGCTGCCGACGCATATCGAGAAGTTCACCGTCAACCGCTCGCCGCACATCGACAAGAAGTCGCGCGAGCAGTTCGAGATGCGCACCCACAAGCGCGTCCTCGATATCGTCGATCCGACGCCGCAGACCGTGGACGCGCTCATGAAGCTCGACCTCGCTGCCGGCGTGGACGTGGAGATCAAGCTCTAAGTCCCGCGGGGATTTAGAGCTTACCGTAAATCGCGCGAGGGGAGACACCTATGCGCTCAGGCGTCATTGCACAGAAGGTCGGCATGACCCGCATCTTTACGGATGCAGGCGAACATGTTCCGGTCACAGTGCTTAAAATCGATCAATGCCAGGTGGTTGCCCACCGTACCGTCGAGAAGAACGGTTACGTCGCCCTTCAGGTCGGCGTCGGCAAGGCCAAGGTGAAGAACGTGTCGGCTGCCGAGCGCGGCCGGTTCGCGGTCGCCAAGGTCGAGCCCAAGCAGAAGCTCGCCGAGTTCCGCGTGTCGGAAGACAAGCTGATCCCGGTCGGCGCCGAGATCACCGCCGACCATTTCATCCCGGGCCAGTTCGTCGACGTGACGGGCACCACCACGGGCAAGGGTTTCGCCGGTGGTATGAAGCGTTGGAACTTCGGTGGTCTGCGCGCGACCCACGGCGTGTCCGTGTCGCACCGCTCGATCGGTTCGACCGGTGGCCGTCAGGACCCCGGCAAGACCTTCAAGAACAAGAAGATGCCCGGTCACATGGGCGTCGATCGGGTGACCACCCAGAACCTGCGCGTCGTCCGCACGGACGTCGAGCGTGGCCTGATCCTGGTCGAGGGTGCGGTTCCCGGCGTCGCCGGCGGCTGGATCCAGATTCGCGACGCGGTGAAGCGCAAGCTCCCCGCGGACGTTCCGCAGCCTGGCAAGTTCCGTGAGCTCGGCGCTTCGCCCGTCTCCGACGCCCCGGCTCCCGAGGCTCCCGCTTCCGAGGAGAACGCGTGATGAAGCTCGATATCACCACCCTCGACGGCGCCGGAGCCGGCTCCGTCGAGCTCGACGAGACCATCTTCGGTCTCGAGCCCCGCGTGGACCTGCTCCAGCGCATGGTGCGCTGGCAGCTTGCCAAGCGTCAGGCCGGCACCCATGCGGTCAAGAACCGCTCGGACGTCAACCGGACCCGCAAGAAGCTGTACAAGCAGAAGGGCACCGGTAACGCTCGCCACGGCGCCGCCTCCGCTCCGCAGTTCCGCGGCGGTGGACGCGCCTTCGGTCCGGTCGTGCGCTCCCATGCCCACGACCTGCCCAAGAAGGTCCGCGCCCTGGCCCTCAAGCATGCCCTGTCGGCGAAGGTGAAGGATTCGACCCTCATCATCATCGACGACGTGAAGCTCGAGGACGGCAAGACCAAGAATCTCGCCGCCCGCTTCGAGAAGATGGGTCTGTCGAGCGCGCTGTTCATCAGCGGATCCGAGGTCGACGTGAACTTCGGTCGCGCCGCCCGGAACATCCCGATGATCGACGTGCTTCCGATCCAGGGCATCAACGTCTACGACATCCTGCGTCGCGACAAGCTCGTGCTGACGCGCGCAGCGATCGATGCGCTGGAGGCGCGTTTCAAATGAGTGCCGATCCGCGCCACTACGACATCATCGTCTCCCCGGTCATCACCGAGAAGGCGACGAACCTCACCGAACAGAACAAGGTCGTTTTCCGGGTTGCCCCGAAGGCGACGAAGCCGCAGATCAAGGAAGCGGTCGAGAAGCTGTTCGACGTCAAGGTGACGGGCGTGAACACGCTCGTGACCAAGGGCAAGAAGAAAATCTTCCGCGGGCTTCGCGGACAGCGTTCGGACGTGAAAAAAGCGATCGTGACCCTCGCCGAGGGTGAAACGATCGATGTCACGACCGGCCTCTGAGACAAGTCGGGTTAAGGATTACCACCGATGGCCTTGAAGACATTCAAACCGGTCACGCCGAGCCTTCGCCAGCTCGTGCTCGTCGACCGCCGTGAGCTCTACAAGGGCAAGCCGGTCAAGAAGCTCACCGAGGGCAAGTCGTCGTCCGGCGGCCGCAACAACCTCGGCCGCATCACCGTCCGCTTCCGTGGCGGCGGTCACAAGCGCACCCTGCGCAACGTCGACTTCAAGCGTCGCGTTCAGATGGGTGTGAGCGCCACCGTCGAGCGGATCGAGTACGATCCGAACCGCACGGCGTTCATCGCGCTGATCGCCTTCCCGGACGGCACGCAGAGCTACATCATCGCGCCCCAGCGTCTCTCGCCGGGTGACAAGGTGATCGCGGCCGAGCAGGTCGACATCAAGCCGGGTAATGCCGGCCCCGTCGGCAACATGCCGGTCGGCACCATCGTCCACAACGTCGAGCTGAAGATCGGCAAAGGCGGCGCGATCGCCCGCTCCGCTGGCAACTACGCTCAGATCGTCGGGCGCGACCAGGGCTACGTCACTCTGCGCCTGAACTCGGGCGAGCAGCGCCTGGTCCACGGTCAGTGCTTCGCCAGCGTCGGCGCGGTGTCGAACCCGGACCACATGAACATCTCGCTCGGCAAGGCGGGTCGTAACCGCTGGCTCGGCAGGCGCCCGCACGTTCGTGGTGTCGCCATGAACCCGGTCGATCACCCGCACGGCGGCGGTGAGGGACGCACGTCCGGCGGCCGTAACCCGGTCACGCCCTGGGGCGTTCCCACGAAGGGGAAGAAGACCCGCTCGAACAAGCGGACCGACGTCTTCATCCTGTCCAGCCGTCACAACCGCAAGAAGTAACCATCATGGCACGCTCGCTCTGGAAGGGGCCGTTCATCGACGGCTACCTCCTCAAGAAGGCTGAGACCGCGCGCGGATCCAGCCGCAACGAAGTCATCAAGATCTGGAGCCGCCGCTCCACGATCCTGCCGCAGTTCGTCGGGCTCACCTTCGGTGTGCACAACGGGCAGAAGCACATCCCGGTCTACGTGTCCGAGGAAATGGTCGGTCATAAGTTCGGTGAATTCTCGCCGACCCGTACCTTCCACGGTCACGCAGCCGACAAGAAGTCGAAGAGGCGCTGATCATGGGCAAGCCCGCCACTCCCCGCGCGCTCCCCGAGAACGAGGCTCAGGCCGTCGCGCGCATGCTGCGCGTCAGCCCCCAGAAGCTCAATCTCGTCGCGCAGCTCATTCGCGGCAAGAAGGTTGAGTCGGCCCTCGCCGATCTCGAATTCTCCCGCAAGCGGATCGCCCGCGAGGTCAAGAAGTGCCTCGAGAGCGCCATCGCCAACGCCGAGAACAACCACAATCTGGACGTCGATGATCTCGTCGTCGCCCAGGCGTTCGTCGGAAAGGCCCTCGTGCTCAAGCGCTTCCACGCTCGTGCCCGCGGCCGCGGCGCCCGCATCCTGAAGCCCTTCGCGAACCTCACCATCGTGGTGCGCGAAGTCCCGACCGCCGAAGCGGCGTGAGGAGGACCTGATGGGCCAGAAAGTCAATCCGATCGGTCTGCGGCTCGGTATCAACCGGACCTGGGACTCCCGCTGGTTCGCCCAGAAGGGTGAATACGCCAAGCTCATGCACGAGGACGTCGCGATCCGCGCCGCCCTCATGAAGCAGCTGAAGCAGGCTGCCGTCTCGAAGATCGTCATCGAGCGTCCGCACCGGAAATGCCGCGTCACCATCCACTCGGGTCGTCCGGGCGTGGTGATCGGTAAGAAGGGCGCGGACATCGAGAAGCTCCGCAAGCTCGTCGGCACCCTGACCAAGGCCGACGTGACGATCAACATCGTCGAGGTGCGCAAGCCCGAGATCGACGCCACCCTGGTGGCCGACTCGATCGCCCAGCAGCTCGAGCGCCGTGTCGCCTTCCGTCGCGCCATGAAGCGTGCCGTGCAGTCGGCCATGCGTCTCGGCGCCGAGGGCATCCGGATCAATTGCTCCGGTCGTCTCGGTGGTGCCGAGATCGCCCGTCAGGAATGGTACCGCGAGGGCCGCGTGCCCCTGCATACCCTCCGGGCCGATGTCGATTACGGTGTCGCCACCGCCTTCACGACCTACGGGACGTGCGGGATCAAGGTCTGGGTGTTCAAGGGCGAGATCCTCGAGCACGACCCGATGGCACAGGATAAGAAGGCGCAGGAAGAGGGTGGCCGTTCGGGCGGCCGTCGCGAGCGCGATGGCGAGGGTGGCCGCGAGCGCGGCCGGCGCGAGCACGCCTAACGGCGTGTTCGTGACCCCGTCGCCCTAGAAAGGTGTTGAGAGGCTGCCATGTTGCAACCCAAGAAGACCAGGTTCCGTAAGCAGTTCAAGGGTCGCATCCACGGTGCGGCCAAGGGCGGCTTCGACCTCAACTTCGGGACCTTCGGCCTGAAGGCCGTCGAGCCCGAGCGCATCACCGCGCGGCAGATCGAGGCGGCCCGCCGCGCGATCACCCGCGAGATGAAGCGTCAAGGCCGCGTCTGGATCCGGATCTTCCCGGATGTTCCGGTCACGGCCAAGCCCACCGAAGTCCGCATGGGCTCCGGTAAGGGTGCTCCCGAATTCTGGGCTGCCCGCGTGCATCCCGGTCGTATCATGTTCGAAGTCGACGGCGTGGCCGAGGACGTCGCGAAGGAGGCCCTGCGCCTCGGCGCGGCCAAACTCCCGATCCGCACGCGCGTCGTTCAGCGCATCGCTGACTGAGGGGAGGGGATCATGAAGTCGTCACAGAGACAGTCGGATCTCGCCGCCCTGTCGCCCGATCAGCTGAGCGATGAGCTGCTGAACCTGAAGAAGGAGCAGTTCAACCTGCGCTTCCAGGGTGCCACCGGCCAGCTCGAGAACGTCGCGCGGGTCCGCGAAGTCCGCCGCGATATCGCCCGCGTCCGTACACTTCAGCGTCAGAAGACGCTGAAGTCCGCGCAGGCTTGAGGAGTACACCATGCCGAAGCGCGTATTGCAGGGCGTCGTCGTCAGCGACAAGGGCGAGAAGACCGTCGTCGTGAAGGTGGAGCGTCGCTTCACCCATCCGGTGATGAAGAAGACCGTCCGTCGTTCGAAGAACTATCATGCCCACGACGAAGGCAACGTGGCCAAGGTCGGCCAGACCGTGTCGATCGAGGAATGCCGTCCGTTCTCGAAGACCAAGACTTGGCAGCTGATCTCCGGCGCCGCGTCCGAGGTTCCCGCCGCCGAGGCGTGACGTCGTCGTCAGGACCGACCAAAAACGGGCGCAGGTTTTTGCGCCCGTTTTTTTGTGCCCGGCGGAGAAAGGGTTCCGCACCGGGATGCTGAACGCCTGCGTCGTCCGCCCGACCGCGGAGATCCTCTCGGCCGTCCGAGACGGCGCCGGATCAGGGCGCCTCATATGGTTTCCGGCTGATCCGTTCGGTGACGCGGTGAAACGCGGGTCCTCGCACCTTCCAGGAGAGGGAGCCCGTCGCGCCCGCTCGATCCGAGGTGATCGGGCGGACACCGTATCAGGCGCCGTCGTAGCGGCCGCGGCCGGCTTCTCCCGCTGCGCCACCGTCGACCAATCGCTGGCCATGATGCTGCCGTAGGGCTCGACCGAATCGACGATGTCCGCGAGGCCATAGGTCGGGATCCGCGCCCGGACCGATACTGCGTCCTTGTAGGTGCCCGGTAGGCCGAACGCGGCTCGGACGCGATGCGACGAGCGAGCCGGGCGATGCGTTCGGCATCCGTGCAAACCCTCTCAGGGTCCGCGACGCAGAGTGGATCCTGTTCGGGAAGGTTGCTTCGGGTTCCTGGGCGTCCGGGTTCCGGCCACGGCATCGTGGATCGCCGGCGGGACGGTTTCTCGGGCGGTTCCTGCGACGGGCCTTGCACCGGCAAGCCGGCTGATGTATTGGGCATGCCTTCGCGACAGTTGAGAGGGGTGCTCGCACCTTTCGAACGCGGTGACCGCGCCGGTGTGAAAGCACCGATAGCGCGGTTCGTCATATGAGCCGGGGACATCAGATCCCCCTCAGGCGTCGTCCGCCGGACAATACCGTCCGCGTGCGGAAACCCGCCTGAAACAAAGAAAGGTCACTGCCCGTGATCCAGATGCAGACGAATCTGGACGTCGCCGACAACTCGGGTGCACGCCGTGTGATGTGCATCAAGGTTCTGGGCGGGTCGAAGCGTAAATACGCCGGTGTCGGCGACATCATCGTGGTCTCGGTCAAGGAAGCGATTCCTCGGGGTCGCGTGAAGAAGGGCGACGTCATGAAGGCCGTCGTCGTGCGCACCGCCAAGGAAGTGAAGCGTCCCGACGGTTCGGTGATCCGCTTCGACAAGAACGCCGCCGTTCTGATCAACAATCAGAAGGAGCCGATCGGCACCCGCATCTTCGGACCGGTGCCGCGCGAGCTTCGCGCCCGCAACCACATGAAGATCATCTCGCTCGCGCCGGAGGTGCTGTAATGGCCGCTAAGGTCAAGAAGGGCGACACGGTCGTCGTTCTCACCGGTCGTGACAAGGGTCGCTCCGGCGAGGTCACCCAGGTGCTCCCCAAGGAAGACCGCGCCTTCGTGCGTGGCATCAACCTGGTCAAGAAGCACCAGAAGCAGACGCAGAACCAGGAAGGCGGCATCGTCTCCAAGGAAGCTGCGATCCAGCTCTCGAATCTCGCGTTGCAGGACGCGAACGGCAAGCCGACTCGCGTGGGTTTCCGCATCCTCGAAGACGGCCGCAAGGTTCGCTTCGCCAAGACCACGGGGGACCAGATCGATGGCTGAGAAGAACATTGACGGGTACGTCCCGCGCCTGCGCAAGCATTACGACGAAGTCGTTCGTCAGAAGCTGATCGAAGAGTTCGGCTACGCCAACCCGATGCAGGTGCCGACGATCTCAAAGATCGTCATCAACATGGGTGTCGGCGAGTCCACCGCCGATTCGAAGAAGGCCTCCGTCGCCGCCGGCGATCTGGCCCTCATCGCCGGTCAGAAGCCGGTCATCACCAAGGCCCGCAAGGCCATCGCGACCTTCAAGGTCCGCGAGGGCATGCCCATCGGCTGCAAGGTCACCCTGCGCCGCCAGCGCATGTACGAGTTCATGGACCGCCTCGTCACCATCGCGCTTCCCCGCGTGCGTGACTTCCGCGGCCTGAACCCCCGCTCGTTCGACGGCAACGGCAACTACGCGCTCGGCCTCAAGGAGCACCTCGTGTTCCCGGAGATCTCGTACGACAAGGCCGAGGCCACCTGGGGCATGGACATCGTCATCCAGACGACGGCCCGCACCGATGCTGAGGCGCGTGCGCTCCTCACGCAGTTCCGATTCCCGTTCCGGCAGTGAGGCCTGCTTAGGTCTCATACGCGGACACCGGAGAGAGAAATGGCAAAGAAAAGCTCCATCGAGAAGAACAAGCACCGCGAAGCGCTGGTCAAGCTCTATGCTCCCAAGCGCAAAGCCCTGCTGGCGACGGCGAACGATCAGTCCCTCGAAATGGAGGAGCGCTTCGAGGCGCGCCTCAAGCTCGCGGAACTGCCCCGCAATTCGTCGCCCACCCGCGTCCGCAACCGTTGCGGCATCACCGGCCGTCCGCGTGCCTTCTATCGCAAGATGGGCATCTCGCGCATCGCGCTGCGCGAACTCGGCAACCAGGGTCTGATCCCCGGTCTCGTCAAGTCGAGCTGGTAAGGAGCAACCACCATGGTCAACGATCCCGTGGGTGATATGCTCACCCGCATCCGCAACGGTCAGCAGCGCCGCCGCAACGTCGTTCAGACGCCCGGTTCGCGCCTGCGTGCCAGCGTGCTCGACGTCCTCAAGTCCGAGGGCTACATCCGTGACTACGCGACCACGGATTACGGCAACGGCCGCACCGAGTTCGCCATCGAGCTGAAGTACTACGACGGCCAGCCCGTCATCCGCTCGATCCAGCGCGTATCGAAGCCCGGCCGCCGCGTCTACTCGTCGGTCGGCGAGCTGCCGCGTGTCGCCGACGGTCTCGGCGTCACCATCGTGTCCACCCCGCAGGGCGTCATGGCCGACCACGAGGCGCGCGAGCGCAACGTCGGCGGCGAAGTGCTCTGCAAGGTGTTCTGATCCTGGACTTGGAGGAATAAGGCGATGTCTCGCGTAGGCAAGAAGCCCGTTCCCGTCCCGTCCGGTGTGACGGCCACGGTGACCGGTCAGACGGTTAAGATGAAGGGCTCCAAGGGCGAGCTCCAGTACGTCGTTCCCAACGTGGTCGACGTGAAGTTCGAGGACGGCGCCGTCTCGGTGCAGCCCCGGAACCAGACCAAGGAGGCCCGCTCGCTGTGGGGCACCTCCCGTGCCCAGGTGGCGAACCTCGTCGAGGGCGTCTCCAAGGGCTTCGAGAAGAAGCTCGAGATCACCGGCGTGGGTTACCGCGCCGCGATGGCCGGCAAGGCACTCAAGCTCTCGCTCGGCTACAGCCACGACATCGAGTACGAGATCCCCGTCGGGATCACGATCGCGGTGCCGAAGCCCACCGAAATCGTCATCTCCGGCATCGACCGGCAGGTGGTCGGCCAGGTGGCAGCCGAGATCCGCGACTATCGCAGTCCCGAGCCCTACAAGGGCAAGGGCGTGAAGTACGCGGGTGAGTTCATCTTCCGCAAGGAAGGCAAGAAGAAGTAAGGGCCGGCCAACATGTCACGCAAAATCGATGCACTCGACCGCCGCAAGGCGCGTGTGCGCCGCGCGCTGCGGGCGGCGGCCAACGGACGGCCCCGGCTCTCGGTGTTCCGTTCTTCCAAGCAGATCTACGTCCAGGTCATCGACGACGCCGCGGGCAAGACCCTCGCGGCGGCGTCCAGCCTCGACAAGGATCTGCGGACCGGTCTGAAGACCGGTGCCGACGTCTCTGCCGCCCAGGCGGTGGGTAAGCTCGTCGCCGAGCGCGCCAAGGCAGCCGGCGTCACCCAGGTGATCTTCGATCGCTCGGGCTACCTCTATCACGGGCGCGTCAAGGCGCTCGCCGACGCCGCCCGCGAAGGCGGTCTCGAGTTCTAAGATTGGCGGAGGGGAGCGGTTTCGGCCGTTCCCCGTCCTGACGATTCAAGCGAGCGGGTCCGCCACCCGCGCCAGTGAGATGGAAGTGTAAGAATGGCACGTGAACGTGAAGGCGGGGGCCGCGGCCGCCGCGATGAGCGCGAGGAGCGCGACAGCGAGTTCGTGGACAAGCTCGTCCACATCAACCGCGTCGCCAAGGTCGTGAAGGGCGGACGTCGCTTCGGCTTCGCTGCCCTCGTCGTCGTCGGCGATCAGAAGGGCCGCGTCGGCTTCGGCCACGGCAAGGCCCGCGAAGTCCCCGAGGCGATCCGCAAGGCGACGGAAGCCGCCAAGCGCGGCCTCGTCCGCGTGGCCCTGCGTGAGGGCCGCACCCTGCACCACGACGTCCAGGGACGTCACGGTGCCGGCAAGGTCATCCTGCGCGCCGCTCCTCAGGGTACCGGCATCATCGCCGGCGGCCCGATGCGCGCCGTCTTCGAGACGCTGGGCATGCAGGACGTGGTGGCCAAAAGCCTCGGCTCCTCGAACCCCTACAACCTCGTGCGCGCCACCTTCGACGCCCTCAAGAACGAGGACAGCCCGCGCTCCGTCGCGGCCCGTCGCGGTCTCAAGGTGTCGGCGCTCCAGGCCCGCCGTCGTGACGCCGATCCGTCCGACTTGTCCGAAGCCGCAGTGGCTTGAGGGAGGGTCAGATGGCACAGAAGACCGTCCGTATCGAGCAGATCGGCTCGCCGATCCGCCGTGAGGGCGACCAGCGCGCGACGCTGATCGGCCTCAAGCTCAACAAGCTGCACCGGGTCTCCGAGCTGGAGGATACCCCCTCCGTGCGCGGCATGATCCGCAAGGTGCAGCACCTCGTGCGTGTCCTTGGCGACGCGGCCTGAGGGAGGGCATCATGAAACTGAATGAACTCCACGACAATCCCGGCGCAACCAAGAACCGGATGCGCGTCGGCCGGGGCATCGGCTCCGGCAAGGGCAAGACCGCTGGACGCGGCGTGAAGGGTCAGAAGGCCCGCACCGGCGTGTCCATCAAGGGCTTCGAGGGCGGCCAGATGCCGTTGCATCGTCGCTTGCCCAAGCGCGGCTTCAACAACCTGTACTCGACGGACCTGAACGAGGTGAACCTCGGCCGCGTCCAGCAGGCGTTGGATGCCGGTCGTCTCGAAGCCGGTGCGGTCGTCACCGTCGAGACCCTGATCGCCGCGGGCGTGTGCGCCCGTGCCCGTGACGGCGTCAAGCTCCTCGGCGTCGGCGAGCTGACCACGAAGGTCTCCTTCGAGGTGACCCGCGCGTCGAAGTCGGCCATCGAGGCCGTCGAAAAGAACGGCGGAACCGTCACCGTGACCTTCGGCGACGGCGTGTCCACCCGTGGCAAGCCCGCCCGCGTGGTTGCGTAGACTCGAGACCGACTTTAAGTCGAACCTCTGAGCGGCGGCCCGTGCGACCTCGCGCGTGGCCGCCGTTTCAGTTTATCGGGGAGCTGTTCGCTCCCGTGCGAATCGTGACTCAGGAACCGGTGCCATGGCCTCAGCCGCCGAGCAGCTTGCCGCGAACCTCAATTTCGGGGCCATCGCCAAGGCCGACGAGCTCAAGAAGCGGATCTGGTTCACCCTGGGTGCGCTGATCGTCTTCCGGCTCGGCACCTACATTCCGATTCCCGGCATCGATCCCGAGCAGTTCGCCCGGAACTTCCAGCAGCAGGCGGGCGGCGTGCTCGGGCTGTTCAACATGTTCTCCGGCGGTGCCGTCGAGCGCATGGCGATCTTCGCCCTCAACATCATGCCGTACATCTCGGCCTCCATCATCATTCAGCTGCTGACCTCGGTCGTTCCGACCCTGGAGGCGCTGAAGAAGGAAGGTGAGTCCGGCCGCAAGGTCATCAATCAGTACACCCGCTACCTCACGGTGGTGCTGGCCCTGGTCCAGAGCTGGGGCATCGCCTTCGGCCTCCAGAGTTCGAGCGCGGCCATCGAGCCGGGGCCCTTCTTCATCCTGTCCACGGTCATCACCCTGACGGGCGGCACGCTGTTCCTCATGTGGATCGGCGAGCAGATCACCTCGCGCGGCATCGGCAACGGCTCGTCGCTCATCATCTTCGCCGGCATCGTCGCCCACCTGCCGGTCGCCATCGTGGGTGCGCTGGAGCTGAGCCGCACCGGGGCGCTCTCCTCCGCCGTCATCCTGGGCATGGGTGTGGCTGCCATCGCCCTGGTCTACTTCATCGTGTTCATGGAGCGCGCCCAGCGTCGGCTCCTGATCAACTACCCCAAGCGCCAGGTCGGCAATAAGATGTACGAGGGCCAGACCTCGTTCCTGCCGCTGAAGCTCAACACCGCCGGCGTGATTCCGCCGATCTTCGCCTCGTCGCTCCTGCTGCTGCCCGCCACCGTGGCGAGCTTCTCGGCGAACAACGGCGGCACTGGCATCCTGGCGACGATCACGACCTATATCGGCCACGGCCGGCCGCTCTACATGGTGCTGTACGCCGCCCTGATCATCTTCTTCGCGTTCTTCTATACCGCGGTGGTGTTCAACCCCGAGGAGACGGCGGACAACCTGAAGAAGCACGGCGGCTTCATTCCCGGCATCCGGCCGGGCGAGCGTACCGCGGCCTTCATCGACAAGGTCCTCACGCGCATCACCCTCATCGGCGCCCTGTATTTGACCTTCGTCTGTCTGGTGCCCGAAATCCTGGCGTCGTACTCTTCGGCCAGCATCGGGTTCGGCGGCACGTCGCTCCTCATCGTCGTCTCGGTGACGATGGATACGGTGGCGCAGATCCACGGTCACCTGATGGCCCACCAATACGAAGGCCTCGTCAAGAAGGCCAAGCTGCGGGGCGCCACGCGGCGCCGCTGAGCACCCATCGGGCGAGCCTATCAGCGACGGCGTTCCCTTTTCGAGGGCGCCGCCCTTCAAGAAGAACGGACCTGAGGAAACGACGCCATGCGGATCATTCTGCTCGGACCGCCGGGAGCTGGTAAGGGAACGCAGTCGGCGCGCATCGTCGAGCGGTTCGGCATTCCGCAGCTCTCCACCGGGGATATGCTGCGGGCGGCGGTGGCCGCCGGTACGCCCGTGGGCCTCGAGGCCAAGGCGATCATGGAAAGCGGCGGGCTCGTTCCCGACGCCGTCGTCGTCGGTATCGTCGCCGACCGGATCGAGGAAGCGGACGCGCGCAACGGCTTCATCCTCGACGGTTTCCCCCGGACGGTCGCGCAGGCCGCCGCCCTCGACCGGATGCTCGAGAAGAAGAACCTCGCCCTCGACACCGTGGTCGAGTTCGCCGTGGACGAGGACGCCTTGATCGGACGCATCGCCAAGCGCGCCTCCGAGACCGCCGCCCGCGGCGAACCCGTACGCAAGGACGACACGCCCGAGGTGTTCAAGACGCGCTTCGAAGCCTATCGCGAGCTCACCGCGCCGCTCTCCGCCTATTACGCCAGCCTCGGTATGCTGGAGACCCTCGACGGCATGAAACCGGTCGACGAGGTCACCGGGGATCTCATGGCGACCCTGGAGCGCCATGTCGAAACGACGGCGTCCTGAGTCGAAACGACGGCGTCCTGAGCGGCTGGATTTGTTACCATCGAGTTGACAGGGGGACCGGCCCGCGCTAGTGGGCCGGTCTTCGTTCACACGGATTGGGTCCGGGCCGCCTCGCCAGAGGTTGCCGCGGGCCGCTTTGTCGTTCTGGACGGTACGCAGGGGCCGGTCTCCACCGGACGCGTATCACGATAACCCGGGCCGGACCGATTGGGTCCGCTGCCCAGATGGAGAAGACCTTGGCTCGTATCGCTGGCGTTAACATCCCGACCAACAAGCGCGTCGTCATCGCGCTTCAGTACATCCACGGCATCGGTTCGAAGAAGGCGGAAGAGATCACGGAGAAGGTCGGCATCCCGGCCGAGCGCCGTGTGAACCAGCTCACCGACGCCGAGGTTCTGTCGATCCGCGAGACCATCGATCGCGATTATCTCGTCGAGGGCGACCTGCGCCGCGAAGTCTCGATGAACATCAAGCGCCTGATGGATCTGGGCTGCTACCGTGGCCTGCGCCACCGCCGCAACCTGCCCGTCCGCGGCCAGCGCACGCACACCAACGCCCGCACCCGCAAGGGCAAGTCCAAGCCCATCGCCGGCAAGAAGAAGTAAGCATTCGCATTTCGGGAGGCCGTGGTTCGCTCGGCCTCCCGAACGTCGATCCGGGTACCCCTCACGGAGGCCCGGTGTGTCGGTACGGTCTTCCACGCCCGCGCCGCCACCTCCCAGAGAATCCCGAGCGCCTGGTATGACGGGCGCGTTTGAAGGACGAGAACCAAGATGGCCAAGGAAACAACCCGCGTTCGTCGCCGCGAACGCAAGAACATCGTCTCGGGCGTCGCGCATGTGAACGCGTCGTTCAACAACACGATGATCACCATCACCGACGCCCAGGGCAACACCATCTCGTGGTCGTCCGCTGGCGCCATGGGCTTCAAGGGCTCGCGCAAGTCGACCCCGTATGCGGCCCAGGTCGCCGCCGAGGACGCGGCCCGCAAGGCCGCCGAACACGGCATGCGCACCCTCGAAGTCGAGGTTTCCGGTCCCGGCTCCGGCCGTGAATCCGCCCTGCGCGCGCTTCAGGCCGCCGGCTTCACCGTGACCTCCATCCGCGACGTCACGTCGATCCCGCACAACGGCTGCCGCCCCCGCAAGCGTCGGCGCGTCTAAGACTGACGAAAACCGGCCGGGCCGGTCCGAAAGGACTCCGCCCCGGCCGGCATTTTAGGTGTGTGACGGAGACGTGCGTGTCGAACGGTTCGAGTCCGCTTCCCGGTGTCCTGCGGTGGACCTTGGGTGATCTCACGGTCACGGTTCTGAATGACGGCTACCTGCCCGGGTCGCTCGACCTCGTCGTCGGGATCGATACGGATGAGGCCGGCTCGCTTCAGGCGGCCGGCTTTCGCGCGCGCGATCCTCGCATCACCCTCAACGCGTTTCTCATCACCGGGCCGGGCCGGGCGCCGATCCTCATCGATACGGGCATGGGTCGATTCGGGGGCGATACCCTCGGGCGTGTCCCGGCGGCTCTGGCCGCCGCGGGTGTCCGGGCCGAGGATGTCGGCACGGTGCTGCTCACCCACCTGCACCCCGACCATGCCGGCGGTCTCGTCACCGCCGATGGCTCGGCGACGTTCGTCAATGCAGAACTCGTCGTGCACGCCGACGAGTCGGCGCACTGGCTCGACGAGGGTGCCCTGTCCCGTGCGCCGGAAGGGGCCAAGCCCTATTTCGAGAACGCCGCCAAGGCGACATCCCCTTACGCGGGTCGGCTGCGGACCGTGACCGGGGGCGAGGTCGCGCCCGGGATCACCATGGTCCCGTTGCCCGGCCACACGCCGGGTCATTCCGGCTATCGGATCGTGTCGGGCGACCACGCACTCCTGATGTGGGCCGACATCGTCCACCTGCCGGCGATCCAGTTCAAGCGTCCGGACGCCGGGATGGTGTTCGACGTCGACGTGGATGCAGCGCGCCAGGTGCGCCGCCGCATCCTCGACGAGGTCGCCACCGACCGGACCTTCATCGCCGGCGCCCATCTCGAATTCCCGGCCCTGGGCTACGTCGCCCGGGACGGGGCCGCTTACAGCTTCGTCCCCGAACTCTGGGTCGCGGCACACTGAATCCGTTCGCTGCGAAAGCGGCGAGCGCCATCCTTTTCAAGGGGTTTCGGCGCTGAGGCGCAGCATCGAAACCCGAGCGTGGACCGCCCGTGTGGGCCGCGCCGATCGTCGCGAGAGGTAGCATCGTGGTCATTCAGAAGAACTGGCAAGAGCTCATCAAGCCGAACAAGCTCCAGGTCTCGACCGGTCACGACCCCAAGCGGGTCGCCACCGTCGTGGCCGAGCCGCTCGAGCGTGGTTTCGGCACGACGCTGGGCAACTCGCTCCGCCGCGTGCTGCTGTCCTCGCTTCAGGGCGCGGCCGTGACCTCGGTGCAGATCGACGGCGTGCTGCATGAGTTCTCGTCGATCCCCGGCGTGCGCGAGGATGTCACCGACATCGTCCTCAACATCAAGACCATCGCCATCCGCTCGCAGACCGAGGCGCCCAAGCGCCTGACCCTGCGCAAGACCGGCCCCGGCCTCGTCACCGCCGGCGACATCGGCACGGTCGGCGACGTCCAGATCCTCAACCCCGACCTCGTCATCTGCACCCTCGACGACGGCGCCGAGATCCGGATGGAGTTCACCGTCGCCACCGGCAAGGGCTACGTCCCGGCCGAGCGCAACCGTCCCGAGGACGCACCCATCGGGCTGATCCCCGTGGACGCCCTGTTCTCGCCCGTGACCAAGGTCAGCTACCGCATCGAGACCACCCGCGAGGGCCAGGATCTCGACAAGGACAAGCTGACGATGACCATCGAGACCAACGGCGCGGTGACGCCCGAGGACGCGCTGGCCTACGCCGCACGCATCATCCAGGACCAGCTCCAGGTGTTCGTGAACTTCGAGGAGCCCCGCAAGGAAGAGGCGCAGCCGCTCGCGCCGCAGCTCCCCTTCAACCCGGCCCTGCTCAAGAAAGTCGACGAGCTCGAGCTGTCGGTCCGTTCGGCGAACTGCCTGAAGAACGACAACATCGTCTACATCGGCGACCTGATCCAGAAGTCGGAGGGCGAGATGCTGCGCACCCCGAACTTCGGCCGCAAGTCGCTCAACGAGATCAAGGAAGTGCTCGCCGCCATGGGCCTCCACCTCGGCATGGACATCCCCGGCTGGCCGCCGGAAAACATCGAAGATCTCGCCAAGCGCTTCGAAGAGCATTATTAGGGCGAGCCGCCCCGGCCGGGACTTTCTGGCGCGTCTCGGCGCCGTTTGTTTGGCCAATCCATCGGGGGTTCGCGGAGATGCGAACTCCCAAAAGAATCCCGCCGCGGGGTCATGCGGAATGAACAGCCCCGCTCATGGGGCGCTTGGCCGTACCGTGGCACGGCGGCCATCACATAAGGACCAGCCATCATGCGTCATGGATTTCGCGGTCGTCGCTTCAACCGCACCACCGAGCACCGCAAAGCGATGTTCGCCAACATGTCCGCCGCGCTGATCAAGCACGAGCAGATCATCACCACTTTGCCCAAGGCGAAGGATCTGCGTCCGGTCATCGAGAAGCTGATCACGCTCGGCAAGACCGACTCGCTGCACGCGCGCCGCCTCGCCATGTCGCAGATCCGCGACCACGACATGGTCCGCAAGCTCTTCGCCGTCATCGGCCCGCGCTACAACGCCCGTCCGGGCGGCTACTGCCGCATCATGAAGGCCGGCTTCCGCTACGGCGACAACGCTCCGCTCGCCGTCATCGAGTTCGTCGATCGCGACGTCGAAGCCCGCGGCAAGGATTCCGGTCCGGCCCAGGTCGTCGACGCGGCGTAAGTCGCCGGCCTTCGGGTTGGCTTGAGAGCTTTCTAAGCTGAGGAAACGAGAAAAGGCGGCCTTTCGGGCCGCCTTTTTCTTTTCTCGGACGTACCGCGCGCTACCATCACGCCTGTAACCGATCGCAACACAGGTTCCGTCATGCGCGCGTCTATCAGGATACTCTTATGTTTCACCCTGTGCATGGCCACCGGTGCACAGGCGGCGAAGTTGACCATGGACGACAAGGTCGCCCGCTGGCCGCGCGCGACGACGGACGAGAAGATCGATTTCGCCACCCGCATGGGCAAGGCGTTCACGAGCCTTTCGCCGGATCTCGACCGCAACTACTTCATCAAGTGCCTGGAGGAGACGGCGAACATCGGCAACCCGCGCGACATCAAGCTCGAAGAGGCGGTGAAGATGTGCGTCGCCGTCAACAAGCCGCCGTCGGAGCCGGAGTAAGCGCCGCGCGTCGCATCGTGTCCAACCCGCCGCCCTGCCACGCTGCGGCAGAGCGGCGGCGTCAGACCATCCGCAGGCGCGGGCCGCGGCGGACGAAGCCGACGATGTCCTTCACCGCGTCGAGGGTCGGGGCCGCGATGGCCTCGGCGCGCTCGGCCCCGTCGGCCAGGACCGCGTCGATCTCGGCCGGATCGGAGACCAGACGCTTCATCTCGGACCCCAGCGGCGCCAGGGTCTCCACCGCGAGTTCGACCAGCGCGCCCTTGAACTGGGAGAACTGGGCGCCGCCGTAATCGCGCAGCACATCCTCCCGCGACACGTCCTTGAGGGCGGCGAAGATGCCCACGAGGTTGTCGGCCTCGGGCCGCCCGGCGAGCCCCGCCACTTCGGAGGGGAGGGCGTCCGGGTCGGTCTTCGCCTTGCGCACCTTGGCGGCGATGGAATCGGCGTCGTCCGTGAGGTTGATGCGCGAATTGTCGGAGGCGTCCGACTTCGACATCTTCTTCGTTCCGTCGCGCAGGCTCATGACGCGGGCGGCCGGCCCGCCGATGAGCGGCTCGGTGACGGGAAAGAAGCCTTCGCCCGCATCGTGGCCATGGGCCGAGATCGACTCCGAAAAGTCGTTGTTGAACTTCTGCGCGATGTCGCGGGTGAGTTCGAGGTGCTGCTTCTGGTCCTCGCCCACGGGCACGTGGGTGGCGCGGTAGGCCAGGATGTCGGCGGCCATGAGCACCGGGTAGGCGTAGAGCCCGATCGATGCGTTCTCGCGGTCCTTGCCGGCCTTGTCCTTGAACTGGGTCATGCGGTTGAGCCAGCCGAGCCGCGCGACGCAGTTGAAGATCCACGCGAGCTCGGCGTGCTGGGGCACCTGCGACTGGTTGAAGACAATGCTCCGCTTCGGGTCGATGCCGGCGGCGAGGAACGCTGCGGTGACCTCGCGGATCTGCCCCTTCAGGGCGGCCGGATCCTGCCACAGGGTGATCGCGTGCATGTCGACGACGCAGTAGAGGCACTGCGCGTCGCGCGCCTGCATCTCCACGAAGCGCTTGATGGCGCCGAGATAGTTGCCGAGATGCAGGTTCCCCGTGGGCTGGACGCCCGAGAACACAAGCTCCTTGAACGCGGTCATCGCGCGGGGTCCTTCACGTGCCGTCCTGTCGGAAGGGCGCCGTCGTGCGAGGACGCCAAGGGGCGGTTTCTGAACGCCGCGTCGGGGCCGGTCAAGCGGCCGTCGTCTTGCCCTGCCGTGCCTGCCCCGTGGGGCAGAGATCGAGGAGGACGCAACGCCCGCAGGCCGGACTCCGGTGGTGGCAGACCGCCTGACCGTGCAGCATCAGGATCTCGTGGTTGTCGTAGAGGTCCTGGGCGCTCCAATCGGCCGGCAGCTGCGCCCGTAGGATCGGGTGCGACGGGCCGACATCGATCGCCGCGCCGATCAGGCCCGTGCGCTGGGCGACGCGGTGATGGTGGCTGTCCACCGGGAGCGCCGGCATCCGCAGGATGCTGAACGACAGCACGGCGGCACTGGTCTTCGGGCCGATTCCGGGAATCGCTTCGAGCCAAGCGCGCGCCGCGTCGACACCCATCTCCGCCAGGAAGTCGAGGGACAGGGCACCGTGCCGCTCCTGTACGGCGCGCAGGATGGCCTGGATGCGCGGAGCCTTGAGTTCGGGCCAGGTCACGCCGGCGATGGTCGCCTCGATCTCGGACACGGGGGCCGCCAGCATCGCGGCCCAGTCGGGGTAGCGCGCCCGCAGCGCCTTGAAGGCCCGGCCCGAATCGGCGTTCCGGGTCCGATGCGACAGGAGTGACGAGACGAGCTCGCTCAGCGGGTCGAGGCTGTGGAAGTAGGGGATCGGGCACGCGTAGACCGGGCACAGGCGCCGGTGGATCTCCAAGGCCTTCTCGCCCAGGCCCGGATCGGCCGGGAGGTCCGTGGAGCGGCGTCGCGAGGGGCGGGGGCCGGCGAGGTCGTGTCCGGATGCGATGGTCATGAAGCGGGAATCGCCGAGGATTCGGACCGGTTCCAGGCTGTGACGAAAGCTCCGGGTTTGTCAGGCCCAGGCTTGCGCGGCCCGGCACGGCATGTAACCTTGCCCTCGTCAGCAATGGCGATACGGGAGAGCCCAGGTCGAAGCACTTCGTGTGCGAAGCATTTCGATCATGGCGCCGACGGAGCAACCACCCCCGGAAACTCTCAGGCACAATCACCGTATCGTTTCGACAATCTGGAGAGAGGCGCCTGACGGCGTCCACCGAAGGAGAAATCCCGCGTCGCGCCGTCCGCGCACGGGAGAAGCTCTCAGGTAACCGCGACAGATGGGGGCAACCGGACCACTCGACCGAGGGTCCGGAACCGTTCTGTCGTGGGAATTCCGATGCCGTTCGACGCCCTCCGCACGCCGCTCCACGCCCTGCATCTGCGCCACGGCGCCCGGATGGTGCCGTTCGCCGGCTATGCCATGCCGGTGCAGTACCCGGACGGCCTCCTCAAGGAACACCTGCACACGCGCGCCCACGCCGGGCTGTTCGACGTGTCGCATATGGGACAGATCCAGATCATCCCCCGATCGGGCAGTCTCACGGATGTGGCCCGCGCCCTCGAAGCCCTGCTGCCCATCGACGTGCTCGGGCTGCGTCCCGGCCGCCAGCGCTACGGCCTCCTGCTCGACGAATCCGGCGGCATTCGCGACGACCTGATGGTCGCCCAGTGCGGTGACAGCCTCCTCCTCGTCGTGAACGCGGCGAACAAGGTCGCCGACGAGGCGTATCTGCGCGCCCATCTCACCGGCATCTGCGAGATCGCGGTGCTGCCCCGCGCCCTCCTCGCCCTGCAGGGACCGGGGGCGGAGGCCGCCCTGGCACGCCTCGCCCCCGAGGTCGCGGCCCTGCGGTTCATGGATGTCCGGGCCGTCGATCTCGCCGGTACGTCCGCCCTCGTCACCCGCTCGGGCTACACCGGCGAGGACGGGTTCGAACTCTCCGTGCCCGAGGACCGGGCCGAGGCCCTCGCCGAGGCCCTGCTCGCCGACGGGACCGTCCGGCCCATCGGGCTCGGCGCCCGCGATTCCCTGCGCCTCGAAGCCGGTCTGTGCCTGCACGGGGCGGACATCGACGCCGGCACCGACCCCGTCGAGGCCGGCCTCGGTTGGGCGATCCCCGCCGTGCGCCGGAGGGGCGGCGCGCGGGAGGGGGGCTTTCCCGGTGCGGCGCGCATCCTCGCGGCCCTCGCCGACGGTCCGTCGCGCAAGCGCGTCGGCCTGCGCACCGAGGGCGCCGCGCCCGTGCGGGCCGGCGCTCCCCTGTTCGCCGGAGAGGTGGCGGGCGACGCCATCGGGCACGTCACCTCCGGTGGCTTCGGGCCGAGCCTGCAGGCCCCCGTCGCCATGGGCTACCTGCCGGCCGCGCTGACCCGGCCCGGCACCCGCGTCTTCGCCGAGGTGCGCGGCCGGCGTCTGCCCATGGTGGTGAACGGCCTGCCCTTCGTTCCGGCCGGCTTCAAGCGCGCCTGACCCCCCGCGCCTGAACCCCAGACTCGTCCCGAGCCCCGACTTCCCGACCTGTCCCCAGGAGTGACCCATGCTGCGATTCACCGACGAGCACGAATGGCTGGCCCGCGAGGGCGATGTCGCCACGGTGGGCATCACCACCCATGCGGCCGAGCAGCTCGGCGACCTTGTGTTCATCGAACTGCCGAAGGTCGGCGCCCGCCTGGTGAAGGGCGAGGCGGCGGCGGTGGTGGAATCCGTCAAGGCGGCGTCCGACGTCTACGCGCCCGTCTCGGGCGAGGTCACGGAGGTCAACGAGGCGGCGGTCGCCGATCCGTCGAGCGTCGGCAGCGATCCGCAGGGAGCCGGCTGGCTCTACCGCATCCGCCTCGACGACCCCGCCGCCCTCGACGATCTGATGGACGAGGCCGCCTACGCGGCCTTCCCGAAGTAGCGGCCACTCCTTCAAACCTCCGAGGTCCCGCCATGAACAACGACCGCTACGACCCCTACGATTTCGCCAATCGCCGCCACATCGGCCCGACGACGCACGAGATCGAGGCCATGCTCGCCGTGGTGGGGGCCGAGACCCTGCACGCTCTCGTGGACGAGACCCTGCCGGCCAGTATCCGCCAGGCCGAGCGCCTCGATTTCGGGGTGTCGATGACCGAGCGCCGGGTGCTCGAGCACATGCGCGGCATCGCCGACAAGAACCGGCTCCTCGTCTCGCTCATCGGGCAGGGCTATCACGGCACGACGATGCCGCCGGTGATCCAGCGCAACATCTTCGAGAACCCGGCCTGGTACACGGCCTACTCGCCCTACCAGCCGGAGATCAGCCAGGGACGCCTCGAAGCGCTCCTGAACTTCCAGACCCTGGTCTGCGACCTCACCGGCCTCGACATCGCCAACGCCTCGCTCCTCGACGAGGCCACGGCGGCGGCCGAGGCCATGGGCATGGCCGCCCGCATCGCCACCAACGGGCAGACCGCGTTCTTCGTCGATGCCGAGTGCCTGCCCCAGACCATCGCGGTGCTGCGGACCCGCGCCGCGCCGCTGGGCTGGAGCATCGTGGTCGGCGATCCGGCGACCGACCTCGATCCGGCAGCGGTGTTCGGGGCGATCTTTCAGTATCCCGGCGTCTGCGGCGCCATCCAGGACTTTTCGGACGCCATCGCCCGCCTGCACGCGGCCGGCGCCGTGGCGGTGATGGCCGCAGACCCCCTGGCGCTCACGCTCCTGAAGCCCCCCGGCGAGATGGGCGCCGACATCGCGGTGGGCTCGATGCAGCGCTACGGCGTGCCCATGGGCTATGGCGGCCCGCACGCCGCCTACCTCGCCACCCGCGACGCCCACAAGCGCACCCTGCCGGGGCGCCTCGTCGGCGTCTCGGTGGATGCGCGCGGCAACCGCGCCTATCGCCTCGCCCTCCAGACCCGCGAGCAGCACATCCGCCGCGAGAAGGCGACCTCGAACATCTGCACCGCACAGGTGCTGCTCGCGGTCATCGCCGGCATGTACGCCGTGTTCCACGGCCCCCGCGGCCTGAAGGCCATCGCGGCCCGGGTCCACCGCGACGCCGTGCGGGTGGCGCAGGGGCTGGAGAGCCTGGGCTTCGCGATGGAATCCAAGACGTTCTTCGACACGGTCACCGTGCGGGTCGGCGCGTTCCAGGGCCTGATCCTGGCGAATGCGGTGGCCAACGGCATCAACCTGCGCAAGGTCGGCACCGACCGCATCGGCATCACCGTCGACGAGCGGACCCGCCCCGACATCGTCCAGGCCGTGTGGCGCGCCTTCGGCGGCGACCACCTCGCCTACGACGAGGCCTGGCCCGACCCGCGCCTGCCGGACGGGTCGATCCGCACCTCCCAATACCTCACCCACCCGATCTTCCACATGAACCGGGCCGAGAGCGAGATGACGCGCTACATGCGCCGCCTCAGCGACCGGGATCTCGCCCTCGACCGGGCCATGATCCCGCTCGGCTCCTGCACCATGAAGCTCAACGCCACCGCCGAGATGCTGCCGATCTCCTGGCCGGAGTTTTCCGAGATCCACCCCTTCGTGCCGGCGGATCAGGCCGCCGGCTATCACGAACTCCTGGCCGACTTCTCGCAAAAACTCTGCGCCATCACCGGCTACGACGCGATCTCGATGCAGCCGAATTCCGGCGCGCAGGGCGAGTATGCGGGGCTGCTCGCCATCCGCGCCTATCACCTGTCGCGGGGGGACGGACACCGCACCGTATGCCTCATCCCGTCCTCGGCCCACGGCACCAACCCGGCCTCGGCGCAGATGTGCGGCATGAGCGTCGTGGTGGTGGGCGCGGACGCCAAGGGCAACATCGACGTGGAGGATTTCCGCAGGAAGGCGGAGCTCCATTCCGAAAAACTCGCGGCCTGCATGATCACCTATCCGTCGACCCACGGGGTGTTCGAGGCGCGCGTGCGCGAACTCTGCGCCATCGTGCATTTCCACGGGGGCCAGGTGTACCTCGACGGGGCCAACCTCAACGCCATGGTGGGCCTCGCGCGCCCCGGCGACATCGGCGCCGACGTCAGCCACCTCAACCTGCACAAGACCTTCTGCATCCCGCATGGCGGCGGCGGCCCCGGCATGGGCCCCATCGGCGTCAAGACGCACCTCGTGCCGTTCCTGCCGGGGCATCCCGAGACCGGCGGGGAGGGGACGGTGTCGGCGGCCCCCTACGGCTCGGCCTCGATCCTGCCGATCTCGTGGAGCTACTGCCTGCTCATGGGCGGGCGCGGCCTGACGCAGGCCACCCGCATCGCCATCCTCAACGCGAACTACATCGCCGCCCGGCTCGGCGACGCCTACCCGGTGCTCTATTCCGGCGCGCACGGCCGCGTGGCGCACGAGTGCATCATCGACCTGCGCCCGTTCCAGAAGAGCGCCGGCGTCACCGTCGAGGACGTCGCCAAGCGCCTCATCGATTGCGGCTTCCACCCGCCGACCATGAGCTGGCCCGTGGCCGGCACCCTGATGATCGAGCCCACGGAATCCGAGACCAAGGGCGAGATCGACCGCTTCTGCGATGCCATGCTGGCGATCCGCGAGGAGATCCGCGCCATCGAGGAGGGCCGGATCGACCGGGCCGACAACCCCCTCAAGCACGCCCCCCACACGGTGCGGGACCTCATCGGCCCGTGGGAGCGGCCCTATTCCCGCGAAGCCGCGTGCTTTCCCACCGGCAGCCTCGGGATGGACAAGTACTGGCCGCCCATCAACCGGGTCGACAACGCCTTTGGCGACCGCAACCTCGTGTGCTCGTGCCCACCGGTGGAGGCGTACGGCGAGGCGGCGGAGTAGGGCCGTCGTCCGTCTCGTGGGTCGCGGAGGATGCGTCCCGATCGGCGCATGGTAGGCTCTGCCATGCGCCAGACAGCCTACACGATGCTCGCCAGCCCCATCGGCCCGCTCCTCCTCGGGGGAACCGATGACGGGTTGGCCTGCATCGGCTTTCCGAGCGGCAAGGGCGCCGTGACGCCGGGCGCGGACTGGCACCGGAACGACGCGGCCTTCGCCGAAGCGAGGGCGCAGCTCACGGCCTATTTCGACGGTCGTTTGACCCGGTTCGACCTCGCACTGGCGCCGCGCGGAACGCCGTTCCAGTTGACGGTCTGGCAGGCCCTCACGGAAATCCCGCCGGGCGAGACGATTTCCTACGGCGAACTCGCCCGCCGGATCGGGCGCCCGAGCGCGAGCCGCGCCGTGGGCGCGGCCAACGGCGCCAACCCGCTGCCCATCGTGGTGCCCTGCCACCGGGTGATCGGCGCCAGCGGGGCCCTGACGGGCTTCGCCGGCGGTGTCGAGACCAAGCGTTTCCTGCTCGCCCTGGAGGGCGGCCCGGCCGGGCCGGCACCCGCGCAACTCGGCCTGCTGTAAGGTATTCCTTCCCCGATCGCCCCAGGCGCCTTGTCACCGCAACGCCAGGATGCAATGAGCCCGGCCCGATGCTTCCGTGGTCCGTAGATCCGGGGTCACACGCCGGTCTGCATCGACGAGTGGCCGAACAAGGCGTGGGCGGGGCACCTCTGCCTCGGCTGGTCCGAGAGGATGTCGATGGCGGAGGCGCGTGCACGTTTGGGGCGGCTCGGACAGGATGCGGTGCGGCTCCTGCGCCCCCTCTGGCCGCTCGTCGCGGTCTCCTCGGTCATCGGCGCGGCGAGCGGGCTGGCGACAGCGGCGGTCCTGGCCCAGGTCAACACGGCGATCCACGCCGAGGGCGGCCTGCCGGAGAATTTTCTGGCGATCTTCCTCGGCCTCGTCGTCCTCGGCGTCGGCGGGTCCCTCGTCTCCGGGCTCGGCAGCAGCCTGGCGGGCGGGCGCATCAACGCGACCCTGAACCGGGATCTCGCGGACCTGATCCTGACCGCGCCGCTCTCCCGCATCGAACGGCTCGGCCGCCACCGCATCCTCGCCTCCCTGAACGAGGACGCCGGCACCCTCTCGCGGGTCATCGGGCTCCTGTCGGGCCTGATCATCCAGATCGGCGTGCTGACCGGCTGCCTCGCCTACCTGCTCTATCTCTCACCGACCCTGTTCGCGATCACCCTCGTCGGCTTCGGCCTCGGCAGCTACGGCGAGGCGGTCCTGCGCCGCCGGGCGATGGTTCATTTCCGAACGCGCCGGACCCTCGTGGAGACCCAGCAGAAGCACTATCAGACCCTCACGGAGGGGTGCCGGGAGTTGCGCCTCAACAAGGTGCGCCGCCTGCGCGTGCGCAACGTGGCCCTGGCCGGCTGCATCGAGGATCTGCGGCGCAACGCCTGGGCAACGCAGACGCTGTTCGAGTTCTCCTTCCTCACGAAGAAGCTCGCCCTGTTCGCCACCATCGCGGCCATCATCGCCTACAAGGCCGCCATCGGGATCGACAGTTCCGTCCTGTCGGGCTTCGTGCTGGTGCTGCTCTACGTGGAGACGCCGGTGAGCTATATCCTCGCCTGCCTGCCCGAGATCGGCCGCGCCGAGGTCGCCTATGGACGCATCGCCGCGTTCTCGGCGGACAGCGACGCCGCCGAGCCCGATCTCCTCACGCCGGCCGTCCCGCCCGTAGCGGACGCCATTGACACCATCGAATTGCGGGGCGTCAGCCACACCTTCCCATCTGTGGACGACGGGCCGGCCTTCACCCTCGGACCCCTCGACCTGACCATCCGGCGGGGCGAGATCCTGTTCATCGTCGGCGAGAACGGCTCGGGCAAGACCACCCTGATCAAGCTGATCCTCGGCCTCTACCCGCCGCAGACCGGCACGCTCCGCCTCGATGGCGTGCCGGTGACGGCGGAGACCCGCGACGCCTACCGCCAGCACTTCTCGGCGGTGTTCTTCGACTACACCCTGTTCGACGATCTGGTGATGCCCGCCGCCATCGGCCCGGAGGCGGGCCAGGCACTTCTCGAGACCCTCGATCTGGCCCGCAAGGTCGCGATCCGCGACGGCGCCTTCTCGACCACGGACCTGTCGGCGGGGCAGCGCAAGCGCCTCGCCCTGATCCAGGCCGCCCTCGAAGGACGCCCGGTCCTCGTCCTCGACGAGTGGGCGGCCGAGCAGGACCCGACCTTCCGGCGCCTGTTCTACGCCGAATTGCTGCCCGCCCTGAAGCGCCAGGGCCGCACCCTGGTGGTGATCAGCCACGACGACCGCTACTTCGACGCAGCCGATCGGGTGATCCACCTGGACGGCGGCCGCGCGACCGAGGCGCCGCGCGGGGCGCCGGCCCCGGCGAAATCCTACGGCTTCGGCAGCGCGTAGATGTTCACGTCGAGCTTCTCGTCGGCCTTGTCGTTGAGGTCGGTGACGTATTCCTCGATGAAGCGGTCCTGCACCACCACGTCCTTGGCGTCGAGGTAGGCGGTGAGCGTCTCGTAGGTGCCGTCGATCTCGTCGTAGGAACCCCGGTGCGGGAAGCGCAGGGCCTTGCCGCTCGGGGTGGTTCCGAAGCGCAGGCCGTCGGCCTCGGCGGGCTTCGGGTCCGGCATCGCCGCGATGGGGATCATCGCCTCGTACTGGAATCCGTCGTCGTCCGTCTTGGCGAAGACCGCGATGGGCCGGCCCGTGGGCGTGATGCCGGCCTTGGCGAGATCCGCCTCGATGCGCTGGAACGCGGCCTTCAGGCTCGGCACCGCCTCCTCCCATTTGGCGCGTCCCGACAGGATCGCGGCGGGTTTGGGCGGCAGGGACACCGCATCGACGTCGTTGGCGTCGCCGGGCGTCTCCACCAGGGTCTTTCGCGGCGCGGCCGTGGGGGGCGCGGCCGGGGCGGCGCCCGCCTGGGCGGGGACAGGCACGTCGGGCGTGCCCGGGCCGGCCGGGCCGGGCGTCGTGGTGGTGGGCAGGGGGGTGGCGACGGCCGGCGGCACCGCTTCCTGAGCGTGGGCGAGGCCGGCCGCGAGGCATCCGGCAAGGAGCGTCAGGCGAAAGCGAATCACGGCGGCGCTCCGGAGGATCGGCGGCCTCCCGGGGAAGCCGGGGGCAGTGGTCGCCAACGTAGTGACGAAGCCCGCCCCCCGCGAGGCGCATCGCGTGTCCGCGCGCACGAACGTGACCGGGCGCGGCGCTTCTGCAACGCAGCCCCCCGGCGGCCCCGCGTGCGCGGCCCCGGGCTTTCGCCTATATGCGGGGCCCGGGCCCTTCCACCGAGACAATCATCCGAAGAGACATGAGCGCACTCGCCCATCGACGGTTCCTGAAGATGAACGGCGCCGGCAACGCCATCGTGGTGCTGGACCTGCGCGGGTCGGACCTCACGGTCGCGGCCGGCGACGTCCGGGCCATCGCGAGGCACCCGGCCTCCGCCTTCGACCAGCTCATGGTGATCCACGACGCGCGCACCCCCGGCACCGACGCGGCCCTGCGCATCTACAACACCGACGGATCGGAAGCGGGCGCCTGCGGCAACGGCACCCGCTGCGTCGCCTACGCCATGCTCGACGACCCCGCCATGGCGCGGCCGGCCGAGAGCGGGCGCCTCACCCTGGAGACGCGGGGCGGCCTCGTGAGCGTCAAGCGCATGGCCGAGCGCGCCTTCACCGTCGACATGGGCCGGCCCAAGCTGAAGTGGGACGAGATCCCGCTCGCCGAACCGTTCCAGGACACGCGGCGCATCGAACTCCAGGTCGGCCCCATCGACGCGCCTGTGCTGCACTCGCCGGCGGTGGTCAACATGGGCAACCCGCACGCGATCTTCTTCATGGACCGCGACCCCGCGACCTACGACCTCGCCCGCATCGGCCCGATGCTGGAGAACCATCCCGTCTTTCCCGACCGCGCCAACATCTCGCTCGCCCGGGTGACCGGCCCCGACACCATCGTCCTGCGGGTGTGGGAGCGCGGCGCCGGCCTGACCCTGGCCTGCGGCACCGCCGCCTGCGCCACCGTGGTGGCGGCCGCGCGCCTGCGCATGATCGGCCGGGGCGCCACCGTGCACCTGCCCGGCGGCGACCTCGTCATCGAGTGGCGCGCCGACGACCACGTGCTCATGACCGGCCCCGTGGCGCTGGAATGGGACGGCACCTTCGATCCCGCCCTGTTCGCCGGGGCCGCCTGAATGGCGGTCGAGACCCTCACCTTCGGCTGCCGGCTCAACACCGTCGAGGCGGAGGTGATGCGCGGCCATGCCGCCCCCCATGCGGCGGACGACCTCGTCATCGTCAACACCTGCGCGGTGACGCAGGAGGCCGGGCGCCAGGCGCGCAAGGCCATCCGCCGGATCGCCCGCGACCGGCCGGCGGCCCGCATCGTCGTCACCGGCTGCGGCGCGCAGGTGGAGACCGCCCTCTACGCCGCCATGCCGGAGGTCGCCCGCCTCGTCGGCAACGACGCGAAGGGCCGGATGGAGACCTGGGCGCCTTCCCGCGTCCCCCCCGACCGCAATGCGGTGGACGACATCATGGCCGTGCGCACGGTCGCGCCCACCCGGATCGCCGCCATCGCGGGGCAGACCCGCGCCTTCGTGCCCGTGCAGAACGGCTGCGACCACCGCTGCACGTTCTGCGTCATCCCGTTCGGGCGCGGCAACTCGCGCTCCGTCGCGCAGGCGGACGTGGTCGATCAGGTCCGCCGCATCGTCGACCATGGCGGGCGGGAAGTGGTGCTCACGGGCGTCGATCTCACGGCCTACGGCCGCGATCTTTCGGACACATCGAGCCTCGGACGCCTGACGCAGGCGATCCTGTCCGGCGTGCCCGACCTCGCCCGCCTGCGCCTGTCCTCCATCGATTCCATCGAGGCCGACGACGCCCTCATGGATGCCATCGCCGGCGCGGCGCGGCTGATGCCGCATCTCCACCTCTCGCTCCAGGCCGGCGACGACCTCGTCCTCAAGCGGATGAAGCGTCGCCACACCCGCGCCGACGCGATCCGCTTCTGCGCCGAGGTACGCCGCCTGCGGCCGGAGGTGGTGTTCGGGGCCGACCTCATCGCGGGGTTCCCGACCGAGACGGAGGCGCAGTTCGTCCGCTCCCTCGACCTCGTGGTCGAATGCGGCCTGACCCATCTTCACGTCTTCCCGTACTCGCCGCGCCCCGGGACTCCGGCGGCGCGGATGCCGCCGGTGCCGGGGGATGTCGTCCGCGCGCGCGCCGCGCGGTTGCGCGCGGCCGGGGAAACGGCCCTGGCGGCGCATCTCGCGGCGCAGGTCGGGCGCACCCACCGGGTGCTGAGCGAGCGCGGCGGCATGGGGCGGACGGAGGGGTTCACCCAAGTGCGGCTAGAGCCGGACACCCCGGCCGGAGAGCTTCGGGACGTCAGCATCGCCGGCCACGACGGAACGATGTTGGTCGGGGCCTGACAAACCCTCCCCCCTCTGCGGGCTACGGGATTCACACGACGGTGAAGCCGGCGATTTCGACCGCTCGCCGAGCGGGTCCCGTGTGTCGGCGTGAAGCGCAACAGGCCCCCTCTCCTGAAAGGAGAGGGCTGAGGTGAGGTGAGAGGTCTCTCCGGAAAGGTCGTACACCTCACCCTGTCCCTCTCCTGGAAGGTGTTGGGGACCCGTGCCGCCCGCGAGAGGTGTGAATCCGGTAGCCTCCGCGGGAGAGAGCTATGTTCGGCCCGGAGCCGCTCGAGCACCGAAATTTCTTGACAATATTCCTATTTCGTGGTTCAGTCCGGGCACTCGCCTCCCACGCGGGAGGCCCCCCGGCGAACCGGGTCGGGGGGCTCGGGGGAGGAGACGGCGCCCCGCGTCGRTGGCCCGGTCTCGCCATCGCCCCGGGCCGCATCGGCGACGCAAGGTGTTCTGGACGGGGAGGAGCCGTGTTGAGGCGAGGAACCGGGACCCTGGAGCACGCACCGAAATTTCTTGACAATATTCCTATTTCGTGGTTCAGTCCGGGCACTCGCCTCCCACGCGGGAGGCCCCCCGGCGAACCGGGTCGGGGGGCTCGGGGGAGGAGACGGCGCCCCGCGTCGATGGCCCGGTCTCGCCATCGCCCCGGGCCGCATCGGCGACGCAAGGTGTTCTGGACGGGGAGGAGCCGTGTTGAGGCGAGGAACCGGGACCCTGGAGCACACCGAGACAACGGACGGTCCGCCCACTACGAGGCGGGCTCGGGGCTTGACCCTGATCAGTCGGCTGCCGCACCGGCGTTCCCGTAAGGGACGTCGCGTCGCGCGGAGGTGGGCCGCTACTAGCCGAGTCGCCGAGGCCGAGAAGACGCCGTGACGAAACGGATCGGTCCCGAAAGGGGCCGGGCCGGGGGACGCCGGGAGACCGGCTAAACTTACAAAAACAGGGTCTCGCGGCGTCCCGCGTCTCCCGTTTCCTCAGGCCGTCCCCCGCGCCGAACCGGCGGCGGGGCGCTNCGGGAGACCGGCTAAACTTACAAAAACAGGGTCTCGCGGCGTCCCGCGTCTCCCGTTTCCTCAGGCCGTCCCCCGCGCCGAACCGGCGGCGGGGCGCTGGCGCGTGGGGAGCGCCCCCGGAACAAGGGGCGGCGTCACGGCGCCAGCCAGGCGCCCGTCCACCCCGCCGCCCCGCGTTCCCACCCCGCCCGGCGGTGCCCGCGCCGGTCGAGGAACAGGAAGTCGAGGCGGGTCGCCGTCACCACCACGGCGCAGAAATTCGGGCGCGCGAGGTCCAGGTCGGCGCCGTCCTCGGGCTGGGTGTAGGCGTCGCCCGCGGGCAGCGCCGTGCCGGGGGCCGGAGCGATCCCGTAGCAGGTCCGGCTCATGACCCGCGAGGCGGCCCAGGCGGCCTCGGCCACGGCGTCGTCCGTGTGGAGGCGGGCCGGCCCCGAGACCCGGATCTGGATCTTCGAGGCGGTGTCGTAGCCGTGCAGGGCGGCCCGGCCGGTGGCGGCGATCTCGCCGGCCTTGGCCGAGCGGCGGTCGCAGTGGAACCGGAGCGTTCCCGCAGCGGGATCGGCTTCGCGCAGGACCACGGTCCGCACCTGGGGGTGCCCGCCGGCGTCGACGGTGGCGAGGGCCGGCATGTGGAAGGCGTTGCGGCGCAAGGCCGGCCCCTCGTGCAGGAGGCGCCAGAGTTCGAAGAAGCTGGCGTCGAGGTCGTCGTAGAACGCCGGCAGGGGCGCGAAGGCCGTCATCGGGCGCGCCGCTCGCGCAGGATGAGGACGACGTTGCGCAGGTAGATGAAGGTCGACAGCGCCTGCCCGAAGATGATCACGGGTTCGCGCCGCACGAGGCCGTAGACCAGGGTCATCAGGCCGCCCGCGATGGAGAGGAACCAGAACGCCAGGGGGATCACGCTGCGCCCCGCCCGCTCGGAGGCGAGCCACTGCACCACGAAGCGGGCGCCAAACACCGCCTGGGCGAGGATGCCGAAGACGAGCCACCCGTCGAAGCGCACCACGAAGACGTCGTAGACGTAGCCGCGGATATCCGCGGCGAGCTGGATCAGCATGGGGTCATGGTCCCGTGACGTCGGTGACCGAAGGCGTGACCCGCTTGCGGCGGATCAGCCACCACACCCCGGCGAGATCGAGGAGGCCGACCCAGAGCCGGTCGAACAGGCCGTATTTCGAGGCCCCGGTGAAGCGCGGGCGGTCGATCACGTCGCGGTGGACCACGGCGTAGCCCTCGCGGGCCACCAGCGCCGGCATGAAGCGGTGCAGCCCGTCGAAATACGGCAGGCGGGCATAGACCTCGCGGCGCACGAGCTTGTAGCCGCAGCCGGTGTCGCGGGTGGCATCCTTGAGGATGCGGACCCGCACCCCGTTGGCGATGCGCGACTGGAGGGTCTTCAACCGGCCGTCCTTGCGCCCGACGCGCTGCCCCTGGGCGAGGCCGACGCGCGGGCCGCCCTCCTCGAGGGCCGCCAGCAGGGTCGGCAGGTAGGCCGGATCGTTCTGGCCGTCGCCGTCGAGGAGGGCGCAGATCGCCCCGCGGGCGGCGGCGATGCCGGTCTGCACCCCGGCGGACTTGCCGGCCGTGCGGTCGTGGCGCAGCACCCGGAGCCAGGGCCGGTCGCGGCGGGCGAGGTCGAGGGCCGCGGCGGTGCCGTCGGTGGAGCCGTCGTCCACGTAGATCACCTCGAACGGCGCCAGGGACGCGCAGGCCGCGCCGATCTCGGCGACGAGGCTCGCGATGTTGCCGACCTCGTCCTTCACCGGCACGATCACGGAGAGACGCATGGGGGATTCCCGGGGGTTCAGGGCGTCGGTTCGGGGGCGTGGGCGTAGGCCGTGAGGTCGACCCTTCGTCCGCCGTTGATGTTGAAGCCCGAGACGGTGCCGACCGGGGCCGGCACGAACCCGACGCCCGCGGCGGCCTCGGCGAAGGCCGGGGCGAAGCGGCCCTCGACGTAGAGCAGGCGGCAGCCCTCGCCCCGGAGGAAGGCGGCGGCCTCGGCGGCCGTGTCCATCATCGCCAGATCCGTCCCGATGAGGAAGACGAAGCTCGGCTCGCGGTAGCCGAGGCTCGCCACCTTCGGCGCCGCGCAGGGCACGCGGTCGCGCAGGGCGGCGAGGCGGGGCGAGACCTTCAGGGCGGCCATCACCGGCTGGGTCAGGCCGAACACCGCCGGCGAAAGCAGGGCCGAGGCGAGGATGCCGAGGCACAGGGCCCGCTCCGCCGCCCCCCGGGCGAAGGCGCGCCAGGCGAGGAACGCCACGGCGCAGGCGGCCAGGAGCAGCGGCAGCCCGGCCCAGGGCAGCGTCCGGTCGTAGGTCCAGGCGAAGGCCGAGAGCCCCAGGGTCAGGCCCACCGGGATCAGCACCACGAGGCCGGCCGTGAGCCGCGCCCCCCGGCGTTCGGGGTCGAGGGCGCCGCGCGTCAGGGCGAGCACGGTGAGGATCGCGAGGGCCGGGAACAGGGGCAGCACGTAGTGCGGCAGCTTCGTCGGCACGATCTCGAACAGGAGCCAGGTCGGCACGATCCAGGCGAGGAGGAAGGCGATTCCCGCCTCGCGCCGGTTCGCCCAGGCGAAGGGCGCGCCGAGCGCCGCGAAGGCCGCGCCGGGCCAGAAGGTGCCGAACACCGCGAACAGGTAGGCGCCCGGTGGCGCCCAATGCTTCTCGGAGCCGCCCTGGACCTTGCTCATCATGTCGTGGCCGACGGCCTCGCCGTAGAAGGCGCCGCCGCTCTTCCAAGTGATGGCGACGAACCAGGGCGCCACGATGGAGAGCGTGAGCGGCAGGCCGAGGCCGGGCCGCAGCGCCTGCAGCCACCGGCCGGAGCGGGCGTGGAGCGACAGCACCAGGGCGGGCAGCCCACAGAACAGGGGCACCATCGGGCCCTTCACCAGGATGCCCACGGCGAGGCCGAGCCAGAAGGTCAGGACGGTGGCGGTGCCGAGGGTCCGGCCGGCCGATCCGTCGGCCCGGCCGAGCCAGGCCCGCGCCAGGGACCCGAAGGTCGCCATGGCGCAGGCACAGAGCAGCGCGTCGGTCTTGGCGAGGCGCGCTTCGGCGGAGAGCACCACGCAGGCGGCGAACAGGGCGGCGGCGAGCAGCGCGCTCCGCCGGGGCAGGAAGGCCAGGGCCGACCAGTAGGCGAGGAGCACCGCCCCGATGGCGCCGAGCAGCGAGGGCAGGCGATAGAGCGCGATGGTGGTGCGGGCGTTCGGGATGCCGAGGGCCTCGCCGGCCCCGACGAAGGCGGCCTGGGCCCAGTAGATCCCCACGGGCTTCTTGTGGCGCGCCTCGCCCTGGAAGCGGATGTCGACGAGGTCGCCGGTCTCCAGCATCTGCTTGGAGGCCTGGGCGAAGCGCGGCTCGTCCCGGTCCATGGGCTGGAGCGAGGCGAGCCCCGGCAGGAAGCAGACGAGGCAGAGCGCCACGAGGAGGGCACAGGCCCGGCCATGGCTCAGCGCCGCGGCGTCGAGGATCGCCTGCGGCCACGCGAACAGGTCGCGACGGCCCGGGCGAGACGCGAAGGCGCGGTCGGTCATGCGGGAGGACGGGCCGGAAAGGCGGGCATGCGGCTCCAGACTGGCACGCGCCCGGCGATTCCGGTCGATGCCGCGAAGGCCGGCGGTGTCGATGATGCGGCCCCGAATGTCAAATTCCGAACGGGCCCGGGCGGGGCCCGCGAGGAAGCGAGAAAAGCGGGCGCCCGGTCGTTTCGGTCCGGATATGATGGTGCGTGTGCGTGAGCCGGGGCGCCCCGCGAATCACGCACCCCAGAACCAGGGTCCTCACATGAGCCTCCACATCGGCCTCCTCGCCTTCCCGAACGTGCAGCAGCTCGATCTCACCGCGCCCTACGAGGTGTTCGCGATGATCCCGGGGGCGACGGTGCATCTCGTCGCCCCCGGCCTCGACCCGATCCGGAGCGCCACCGGCCTCGTGCTCGCCCCCACGGTGACCATGGCCGCGTGCCCGGTCCTCGACGTGCTGTGCGTCCCCGGCGGGGTCGGGGTGAACGCCCTGATGACCGATCCGGTCGTGCTGGCCTTCGTGCGCGAACGGGCGAAAACCGCCCGCTTCGTCACCTCCGTCTGCACCGGCGCCCTGGTGCTGGGCGCGGCCGGTCTCCTTCGGGGCCGGCGCGCCACCACCCACTGGGCCTCCCTCGACCTGCTCGCGGCCTTCGGCGCGACGCCCGTGGCCGAGCGCGTGGTGCGGGACGGCAACCTCGTCACCGGCGGCGGCGTCACGGCGGGGATCGACTTCGCCCTGGCGCTGGCCGCCGAACTCGTCGGTCAGGAGGAGGCGGAAGCGATCCAGCTCGGCCTCGAATACGCCCCCGCCCCGCCCTTCGACGCCGGCACGCCGGACACGGCGGCGGCGCCGGTGCTCGCCGCGGCCCGCGCGCGCCTCGCCGCCTCCCGGGCCGCGCGCGAGGCCCTGGTGCGGTCGATCACGGGCCGCGCGCCGGAGGTCTGGGGCAAGCCGGAATCCTGATCCGGACCGGGGTCCGGCCTTTGCGGGTTCTCAAGTATTCTGCCCGCAGGATACGGAGGACGGATCGCGCTATCCTGGGTGATCCTCGGGGCCGAGTTCCTGTCCCGATGGGGGGCTTTCCTGTCCCGACACAGTTCATGGGAGTTGCAGCCGATGACCACGGGAGTCGCCGTCCCCGCGCGACAGGTGTCCGCCCGTGCGCTGGGTCCCGACGCCCTGCGCGTCACCGCCATGGTGGCGATCCTCCTCGTGATGCTGGTGGGCGCCAACCCGTTCCACGACGGCACCGCGCCCGAGAACGCGGCCTCGGGGGCGGGCGGCAACCTCGGCAACCAGATCCTGTTCCTGATCATGGGCGGCCTCGCCGGCACGATTCTCTTCGCCCGGGGCGCCGCCGCCCTACGGCCGCTGGCCAGCCTGCCGATCCTGCTGATGCTCGCCTGGCTCGCCGTATCGACGGTGCTGTCCATCGAGCCCCTGGTCTCGGCCCGCCGCCTGGTCTCCCTCGTGATCGTCACCGCGGCGGCGGTGTCGCTTCTCGTGGCGGCGCGCGACGCGCGCCAGTTCGCCACGGTGCTGGGCGCCACGGTGCTGGGAATCGTGGGCATCAGTTATCTCGGCCTCGTGCTCGTGCCCGAGCGCGCCATGCACACGGCCTTCGACCTCATCGAGCCCGAGCACGCCGGCAGCTGGCGCGGGGTCTACGCGCACAAGAATGCGGCGGGCGCCGCCATGGGGGCGTTCGTGTTCGTCGGCCTGTTCTGGGCGGGGACGGGGCAGCGCATCCTCGGCTTCCTGCTCGCGGGCGCCGCCGCCCTGTTCCTCGTGTTCACGAACGCCAAGACCTCCGTCGCCATCACGCCCGCGGTGCTCGCCCTCACCTGGTTCTGCACGTGGTCCGGGGCGACCGTCTGGCGGCGCCTCGTGCTGCTCGCGCCCCTCGCCCTCCTCCTGACGGTGACGGTGGGGTCGGTCCTGGTGCCGGAGATCGGCGCCCTGGTGGCGCGTCTGGCCGGCGACCCGACCTTCACCGGCCGCACGGAGATCTGGGAGTTCGCCGCCGACAACATCGCCAGGCGTCCCATCGCCGGCTACGGCTACGGCGCGTTCTGGGAGAGCGTGTTCTACGGCGGCGGCGCCGACGCGGCGACCTGGGTCAACCGGGCCACGGACGCGCACAACGGCTACCTCAACACCGCCCTCGAATCCGGCCTCGTCGGCCTCGCCCTCACCCTGTGGTGGCTCGTCTGGGCGCCCGTGAGCGACCTCCAGGCCCGGGCCGGGGGCCGCTCCATCGACCCCCTGACGATGCTGTTCCTGCGCCTGTGGCTGTTCATCATCCTCGTGGCGGTGTTCGAATCGGTGTTCTACCAGGCCACCAACGGGCTCTATTTCCTCCTCGTGGTGTCGGTGCTGGGCCTGCGCTACCTGGCGCGGACCCGGGTGGTCGCGGGTGGGGACCGGGCGGAAGGGGACCGGGCGGAAGGGGACCGGGCGGAAGGGGACCGGGCGGAAGGGGACCGGGCATGACGCCGCGCGCGGACCAGGCCGACCCCGCGGGCCCCCATCCGGCGGTGGAGCCCCTGCCGGCGCTGACCTCCCTGCGCTTCGTGGCGGCGGCCTACGTCCTCGCCTTCCACTTCGCCGGCTACGAGGCAGGCCGTGCGGCGATGCCCGATGCGGTCTTCCTCGGTTACTCGGGCGTGACGTTCTTCTTCCTGCTGTCGGGCTTCATCCTGGCCTACAACTATCAGCGGGTGGACCTGTCGCCGCGCGCCGCGCGCCTGCGCTTCCTGCGCGCGCGGGTGGCACGGGTCTATCCCGTCTACCTCCTGGCCCTCGCCATCGGCTTGCCGTGGTTCGTCGTCTGGACGGCGAAGGTCGTGCCCCCGCTCCAGACCCTGATGGCCTCCGGCGCGGTGCTGGCGCCGCTCGGCCTCCACGCCTGGGTGCCGGGCGCGGCCTGCTCCCTCGACTGTCCGAGCTGGTCGGTCTCGGCGGAGCTGTTCTTCTACGCCCTGTTCCCCCTCCTCCTGCCGCTCGCCCTCAGGCGGCCGGGCCCGACGGCGCTCGTCACCCTCGCGGCCTGGGCCGCGTCCGTCGCCCTCGCGATCCTGGCCTGGAACCGCTTCGCCCCCGGCCTCTCCCTCATCGCGCCGACCGCGGACGCGGCGACCCTCCTGGCGCAGGCGATCAAATACAATCCCCTGCTGCGCCTGCCGGAATTCGTGGCCGGCCTGCTCCTGTTCGTCCTGTGGCGGCGGGTCCGCCTGCCCCTCGGGGTGCTCCTCACCTGGGCGGGAGTGGCGGCCCTGGCTCTCGTCGCAGGGGTCGAGACGATCCCCGAGCCGCTCATGCACAACGGGCTCACCGCCGTGGTCTGGGCACCGGTGATCCTGGCCGGCGCCCAGGTCCGCTCCGGCCCGCTCACGGCCGGGTGGTTCGTCTTCCTCGGCCGCATCTCCTTCGCCCTCTACCTCCTGCACGTGCCCGCCTACGCCTTCGTGTCGAGCCTCGACCGGACCGTCCTCGCCGGCCGCCTCGCCGGCACGGCCTGGCTCACCGTCGCGCTCGCGACGCTCCTGTCGCTCGCCGCCGCGAGCGCCGTGCACCTGGCGATCGAGGAACCGGCGCGCCGGCGCCTCCTTCGGCCCCGCGCGCCCGCGCGCGAGGCGGCGCCCCTGCCCTCGGCTTGACGAACCGGCATGTCGCAGCTCCCTCCGCAGGCCCATTCGCTCACCCTCGCGGCCGGTCCGCCTTCGGCGCCCCTGCACATGGCCTATCGCCCGGACATCGACGGCCTGCGCGCGGTGGCCGTCCTCGTGGTGCTGTTCTTCCATGCCGGCGTGCCGGGCCTGTCCGGCGGGTTCGTCGGCGTCGACGTGTTCTTCGTGATCTCGGGCTACGTGATCACCCGGGGCATCCTCGCCGACGTGGCGGCGGGCCGGTTCTCCCTCGTCCGGTTCTACGAGCGCCGCATCCGCCGCATCCTGCCGATGCTGGTGGCGACGATTCTGGCCACCTACGCCCTCGCCCTGCTCTATCTGCCTCCCGGCGCCATGGACGATTACGCCCGCAGCGTCGTGGCGGCCGCGGCCTTCGCCGCCAACGTGTTCTTCTGGAAGACCACCGGTTACTTCGACCTCGAGGCGCAGACCCGGCCCTTGCTGCACACCTGGTCGCTCTCCGTCGAGGAGCAGTTCTACCTCGTGGTGCCCATCGCCTTGCCGCTGCTCCTCGCCCGCTCGCGGCGGGTCGCGGCGGCGGCTCTTCTCGCGGCCCTGCTGGCCTCCCTCGCCCTCGGCATCGTCCTGACGAACAGCGCGCCCGGCGCCAACTTCTACCTCCTGCCCACCCGCGCCTGGGAACTCCTCGTCGGTGCCCTCCTGGCCTTCGCGGCCGACTGGACGCCGCCGCGCGCCCTGCGCGAGGCCATGGCGACGGGCGGCCTCGGTCTCGTCGCCACCGCGGTCCTGGCCTACGACGAGGCGACACCATTTCCCGGCCTGAACGCCCTGGCGCCGTGCCTCGGAGCAGCCCTCCTCATCGCCGCCGGGAATGGCCCGACCGCCATCGGCCGGGTCCTGTCGGCGCCGCCCTGCGCCGGCCTCGGGCGGATGTCCTACGCCCTCTACATGGTGCATTGGCCCGTGGTGGTGTTCGCTCGCTATGCCCTGCTGCGCGAGCCGGCCGGGTGGGAGATCTGTGCCGTCGTCGCGGCCTGCCTCGTCTTCGCCTACGCCGCCTGGCGCTGGATCGAGACGCCGTTCCGGTATGGGCGATCCACCGGAACACGGGACGGTCATCGTCCGCTCTTCGCCGCCACGGCCGCTGCCCTGACGGTCCTCGCGGCCCTCGGCCTCGCCGGCACCCTCGCGGAGGGCTTTCCCGCGCGCTTTCCCGACATTCGGCCGGGCGCCCTCGCGGCCCTCGAGCGGGCGGGCTGGAAGGGCGGGCGCTGCTTTCTCGAGAACCAGCGCGTCGCGGACTGGGCGGGAGCCGAGTGTCTGCTGGCCCGGGACGCGCCCGCCACCGCCCTGCTGTGGGGCGATTCCTACGCGGCCCATTACGTGCCCGGCCTCGTGCGCAACGCCCCCACCCTGAGCCACGCCATCCTCCAATACACCTTCGCCGGCTGCCCGCCGCTCCTCGCCTACGCCTCGCGGGCCAAACCCGGCTGCCGGGACTTCAACGCCCACGTCTTCGAGATCATCCGCGCCTACGGCATCGACAGCGTGGTGCTGGCCGCCCGCTGGGACCTCCTGCCCGCCCGGACGCTGGCCAACCTGCCCGACACCATCGCGCGTCTCACGGCGGCGGGGGTCGCCGTCTCGGTGATCGGCCCCTCGCCGCTGTTCGCGTTCGACGTGGGCGTGCTGGGCGCGCGCGGCGCCGGCACCCGGGTCGACGGCTCGGCGGCGTGGTTCGCCCACCGGGGCGATCCGGCGATCCGACGTCTGTCGGCGAAGGCCCGCTTCGCCGACCCCCTGCCGACCTTCTGCGACGGCCCCCTGTGCCGCTACCGCGCGGACGGCACCGACCTGTTCCTCGACACCGGCCACCTGTCGCAGGCGGGCAGCGAGCGGGCGGTGCGGGCATATTTTCCCCTCCTGCGCTGAGCCGGGGATCACAATCGCGCCCAGATCATGTCAGCGAGCGTTCAGCCGGGCGGGGGCATTTTGGTTGGCGATCCGGTCCTCGCGGCCGGATCGCCCTCACAACAGCAGAAGGGTCTGTTCCATGTCTGTGAACGCGCTCGTCGCGGCTGTCGCCGTCGCCTGCGGTGTCGGCCTCGCCTCGGCCGCCCATGCCGCTCCGCTGCCCCCGGCTCCCGCCGGCACCCTCGCGGCCCCGTTTGCCGGTTCCCCCACGGATGCCACGGTGCAGACCGTCGCCTTCGGTTGCGGCCCCGGTTGGGCGCCCAATCGCTGGGGACGGTGCCGGCCGATCTACCGGGGCTACGGCTACGGACCGCGTCCGTTCTACGGCCCCCGGCGCTTCTACGGGCCGGGCTACGCCTACGGACCACCGCGCCCGTTCTACGGCCCCCGCCCCGTCTACGGGCCGTTCTACTGATTCGGCTCCCGATCGAGGACGCGGGCGGGCTCTCCGCCCGCGTCCCTTCGCGCATGAGCCGTGAGGGTTGAAATCGCCTAGACCTCCCCGAACCACACCCGAGGGGATCCCATGCGTCGCGCGCTACCGCCCTGTCCCGGTCTTGGTCTTGGTCTTCTTGGTCTTGCCGCCCTGGCCGGAGCCACCCTCCCCGCGGGAGCCCAGGAGCCGGCCCAGGACGCGACGGGCGGGCCGGTGCTCCAGACCGTGGACGCGGCCAACACCCGCTATTCGCCCCTCGACGGGATCACGGCCGAGAACGTCGCCCGCCTCCAGGTCGCCTGGACCTTCTCGACGGGCGTGTTGCGTGGGCACGAAGGCGCCCCGCTGGTGGTCGGTGCGGTGATGTACGTCCACACGCCGTTCCCCAACATCGTCTATGCCCTGGACCTCGACCACGACGGCCGCATCCTCTGGAAGTACGAGCCCAAGCAGGATGCGTCCGTCGTCGCGATGCTGTGCTGCGACACGGTCAATCGGGGTCTGGCCTACGCGGATGGGGCGATTCTGCTGCACCAGGCCGACACCACGCTGGTGTCCCTCGACGCCGCGACCGGCCGGGTGAATTGGGCGGTCCGCAACGGCGATCCGGCCCGGGGCGAGACCAACACCGCCACGGTCCTGCCGGTGAAGGACAAGATCCTCGTCGGCCTTTCGGGCGGCGAGTTCGGCGTGCGCTGCCACCTCACCGCCTACGACGCGAAGACGGGCCGGCGCCTCTGGCGGGCTTACTCCATGGGCACGGACGCCGACATGCGCGTCGATCCCGAGACCACCACCGTGCTGGGCCGGCCCATCGGCCGGGATTCCTCCCTCGCCTCGTGGGAGGGCGACCAGTGGAAGACCGGCGGCGGCTGCACCTGGGGCTGGTACGCCTACGATGCCGCCCTGAACCTCATGTATTACGGCACCGGCAATCCCTCGACCTGGAACCCCGGCCAGCGCCCCGGCGACAACCGCTGGGCGCAGTCCATCGTCGCCCGCGATCCGGATACGGGCCGGGCGCGCTGGCTCTACCAGATGACGCCCCACGACCAGTGGGACTACGACGGCGTCAACGAGATGATCCTGACCGACCAGGCGATGGACGGCCGCATGCGGACGCTGCTCACCCATTTCGACCGCAACGGCTTCGCCTACACCCTGGACCGTGCCACGGGCGAACTCCTGGTGGCGGAGAAGTTCGATCCGGCGGTGAACTGGGCCACGCACATCGACCTCGACCGGGCCTCGAAAACCTACGGCCGGCCCGTCCTCGATCCGCGCTACGCCCCCGAGCGGACCGGCGAAGACGAGACCACCCCGGGCATCTGCCCCGGCGCCATCGGCGCCAAGAACCAGCAGCCGGCGGCCTACTCGCCCCGGACGCGCCTGTTCTACGTGCCGACCAACCACATCTGCATGACCTACGAGCCGTTCCGGGTGACCTACACGCCCGGCCTGCCCTATGTCGGCGCCACCCTGAGCCTGCAGCCGCCGCCGGGCGACGGCCACACCGGCAGCCTCACGGCCTGGGACGGGGTGCGCGGACGGATCGCCTGGTCGATCCCCGAGCCGTTCTCCGTGTGGTCGGGCGTCCTCGCCACCGCCGGGGACGTGGTGTTCTACGGAACCCTCGAAGGCCATCTCAAGGCCGTCGATGCCCGGACCGGCCGGGAACGCTACCGGTTCAAGACCCCGTCGGGCATCGTCGGCAACGTGACCACCTACACCCACAGGGGCCGGCAATACGTGGCGGTGCTCTCAGGAATCGGCGGCTGGGCCGGCATCGGGCTGGCCGCCGGTCTCACGGACCCCAACGACGGCGCCGGGGCGGTGGGCGGCTACGCGGCGCTCGCGAACTACACGGCGCTGGGGGGCCAGCTCACGGTGTTCGCCCTGCCGGACTGATGTCCGGGTTCGAAGGGTCGAGCCCTTCGCGGGTCCAGGCAAGAATTTACAAAGACCGGCCCTGGGTTCTGCGTCGGGCTCTGCCCGACACCCGCCGAAGGGGTGACCCCTTCGGGATCCCGGACCGGAAGGCTCACGCCCGATCGGCCTCCTCCTCCGAGGGTGCGTAGACCGCGTCGCCGAGGCGCCGCAGGGGGCCACCGGGGCCGGAGCGCTTCCACAGGCGGGTGTTGAGGGCGGCCACCGGATCGTGGCCGGGCAGGTCGAAACCCCGTGCCGTCAGGCCGGGCAGGATCTCGCCCGCATGCAGCGGCCGGTTGGCCTCGTGCAGGATGTCGAGGGCGGCGGCCACCAGGGCGCGCCCGTGGCGGCGGGCGGCGGCGATGTCCTCGCCCGGGCGTGCTTCGGGGGCCTCCGTCGGCGCTCGGGTGGGCTCGGCCGGGGCCGGTGTCGTCAAGGCCGCAGAACCGGCGCCGAGACGGCGGCCGAGTTCGAGGTAGAGGGCGTGGTCGGCGATCTGCCGGTCGAGGGCGTCGCGCTGGCGGCGCAGGGCGGCCAGGGCTGCTTCCGCCTCGACCTCGTTCAGGAACATGGATGCCTTCCTGGAATATTCTGGGATGATCCGGCCGATCGAGTCTAACAGAATATTCCGCTCCCGCAATCCATGCCCTTCTATTCCATATCTTCCATCGCTGCATGGGACGCTCAGGCGGCTGCCGCCTTCCGCGGGAGCTTGCCCGCGCGTGGCGGAATCAGCAGGGCGCCGGCATCGGCCGGCTGGAGCAGCATGCCGTTGTCGTCCAGCCGGATCGGCAGCTTCGGGAATACCTCCTGCAGATGGGCGAGATCCGCCTTGAAGGCCTGCCGGAAGCTGCGGATGCTGGCATTGTCGGCGCCGAACTGCCGGTGCAGGTTGTCCCAGGTGAGCCGGAGGGGACGCTGGAGCGCGCGCAGGCGGTAGCCGACCCAGAACAGCAGATCGAGCTTGCGCGCCGAGCCCGAGAACGCCCGAGCCGCGCGGATGTCCACCGGCAGGGCGTGCTGGATCAGATTGTCGTAGAAATCCTGGTGGAACTGGACGCTCTTCTGCCAGACCACCCCGTCGGCGCCCTGCGGCAGCCACAGGTCGAGCTGGCGGAACGGCGGGACGTTGAGGGTGCTGGCGCTGCCGGCCCCGTCCCACAGGCCGATCTGCAGGGTGCAGGCGGCGAGCCGCGCCAGCTGCTCCTTGAACTGCCGGATGGTGCCGCGCTCGCCGCCGGTGACGGCGAATCCCATCTCCTTCATGAAGCCCGACAGGCTGTCGGCCACCGCGATGGTGGGGCTTCGCTGGCGCACGGCCTCGGTGCAGAGGTGCAGGAGCACGAGGCGAGCCTTGGGGCCGTAGGGCAGGCCCTGGAACTCCATCTCGCCGGTGGCGGGGTTCTTCAGGCGTCCGGCCAGGAGACTGAGGGAATTCTTGCCGTATTCCCGGAAGAATTCGCGGGCTTCGCCGGGGTCCCGGTAGGGCAGGCCGCAGAGCGCCAGCACCGAGTGGATGTGCTGGAGGTTCTCGGGCCCCGTGGGCTCGTTCTCGATGACCTCGCGCACGGCGTCGCGCCGGCGCTGGTCGCGCGCCATGGCCTGCCGCCGCCCGGCGACGGCCCCGCGGGCGGCGGCCTCGGCGTCCCGCGCCCGCTGCCGGTGCAGGATGGTCTCCGCGATGGTAGCGAACAGGAAGCCGCCGCGCGCCGCCTCGACCTCGGCCAGGAGATCGGCGTCGCGGATGCCCGCCAATGTGTCCTCGATCCCCAAAAGCCGCGATCCCGAACCCGTACCGTCCGCGCCGAGGGGCGCCATGAGGACGGGACCATGCCCGATCCGGGGCATGGGAGTCTCACGGGCGGGCGGCGTCATCCCGGCTATCCACCGGTCGGGACTCGTGAATTCGATCCTGCGGGTCGCGCGTCCGGACCGGGCGAGGGCGGCACGCAGAGTTCGATACGGGGTCGGTTTTCGAACTATCCCCGGAGTTCACCGGCCGGATCCGGTTTCCACGCCGAACCCAATACGCGGATGCGCCGAATCCCATACGCCCACCCCCGTTTCCCACGCAGAGTTCGATACGGACCGGCGCAGAGTTCGATACGAAACCACGCAGAGTTCGATACGCGAACAGGGCTCAACCCCTTCCGCGCACGCAGGTTTTCGACTCTCCATATAACCTGCATAACTGACTCTCTGAGAATCTCTTACTGATACCTTTCCTAAGGGGATCGGGCGCCGTTCGGTTTAACGAACACGCCGGGCAAAGGGGGTTTTTGGGGGACTTTTGAAGGGATGCGCACCGCCTGTCCCGGATCTGTCCCCAGCCTCACCCCTCCCCGGCCGGATCGGCTATGGGTTCCTTCGCCCTCGCCGCAAACGTCCCGGAGTCTCCCTTGACCATCGACGCGCTCCTGACCCTGATGGCGGCCCTGCGCGACCCGGAGACGGGTTGCCCCTGGGACCTCGCCCAGACGCACGCCTCCATCGCACCCTACGCCGTGGAGGAGGCCCACGAGGTCGTGGACGCCATCGAACGGGACGACGCGGCGGATCTGCGCGACGAGCTCGGCGACCTGCTGCTCCAAGTCGTGTTCCACGCCCGGATCGCCGAGGAGACCGGGCGCTTCACCTTCGCGGACGTGGTGGACGCCATCGTCGCCAAGATGGTCCGGCGCCACCCGCACGTGTTCGCCCCCGACGGCGGCCCGGTACCGGCGGACTCATCCTTGCGCGATCCGGCGGCGGTGGAGCGGCAATGGGCGGCGATCAAGGCGGCCGAGCGGGCGGGGCGGCCGACGCAGCATACGGGTCCCCTCGACGGCATCGCCTGCGCCTTGCCCGCCCTCAGCCGCGCGGCAAAACTCTCGGCCCGGGCGGCGACCTACGGCTTCGACTGGTCGGACCCGGCCGACGTCGTCGCCAAGGTCCGCGAGGAGACCGACGAGGTCGCCGACGCCATGGCCAACGGCACCCCCGAGGACATGGCCGAGGAGGTCGGCGATCTGCTGTTCTCGGTGGCCAACCTCGCCCGCCATCTCGGGATCGATCCGGAATATTCCTTGAGATCAGGGAATACGAAGTTCGAGCGGCGCTTCACCGCCATGGCGGCCCGCCTCACGGCCGACGGGAATACGCTGGGCGACGCGTCCCTAGACACCATGGAGGCCGCCTGGACGGCGGTGAAGCGAGCCGAGAAGAGGTGAGAGTCAGGGTTCGAAGGGCTAGCCCTTCGCGGGTCCAGGGCGGAACCCTGGAGGTCTTCGTCGGGCTCTCCCCGACACCCGCCGAAGGGGTGACCCCTTCGGAATCCCGGACACGGACGCCCTGCCCTCACTTGGTCCGGCGGGGCCAGTCGATCACGTGGGTGGCGTAGAGGGCCCACCAGACGAAGACCGGCTGAAACGCGAGGCGCGGCCCGTGATACCACCACGAATCCGGCAGGCCGGCGACGGGGATGCCCTCCACCGCGTGCTTGATGTTGGCCGGGAACACGCAGACGGCGTAGAGGGCGAGCCCGATGCCGGCCCAGCGCCGGGTCGGCGGCCAGATCAGGCCGGCGACGCCGGCGAGTTCGCAGAGGCCCGTGAGGATCACCACGCGGCGCGGGGCCGGCACCCAGTCCGGCATGATCGGCAGGAACGCGTCGGGGGCGGCGAGATGCACGATCCCGATGAAGCCGTAGGCCGCCATCAGGGCGAGGCGCAGCCACCAGCGGTGATCGCGCGGCCCGGTCACGCTTGCATGGCCGCGCGCAGGGCCTCGCTCAAGGCCGTGACGGCCGGATGCTCGGCAAACGCCGTCGCGCCGACTGCCCGCGCGGGGGCCAGCCCGCGCAGGGAATTGGTGAGGAACACCGCCTCGGCGCCGAGGAAGTCCGGGAGTTCGAGGGGCCGCTCCTCGACCACGAGCCCGAGGCCCGGGGCCAATCCTAAAAGTTCGGCGCGGACGATGCCGGCGAGTACGCCCTCCGACAGGGGCGGGGTGACGAGGCGGGTGCCGAACACCGCGAACAGGTTGCCGGTGCCGGCGCAGGCGACGCGCCCGTGGGTGTTGCAGAACAGGGCCTCGTCGAACCCGGCCGCCCGCGCCTCGGCCGCCGCCAGCACGGCGTCGAGGTAGCCGAGCGTCTTCCAGCGCGCGGCCGGCGAGGTGTCGTTGCGGCGGATGTCCGTGGGATGCAGCGTCAGGGAGGCGAAGGGCAGGGCGGGCGGGAGCGGCGCCGCGCTCGCCCACAGGACCGGGCGCGGCTCGGCCGGGGGCGCGAGGCCGCGCGGTCCCGCGCCCCGGGTCACGGTAGTGCGGATCGCCGCCAGCTCCCCTGCCCCGTCGGCCACGGCCCGCATGGCTTGCGTGATGCGCGCCGGGTCGACGAAGAACCCGAGGGCCCGCGTGGCGGCGGCCAGACGCGCGACATGCGCGGCCTCGAACACGATGCGGCCGTCGCGGGCGAGCGCCGTGTCGAACACCCCGTCGCCCAGGGTCAGGCCCCGGTCGGCGAGGTCGAACTGGGCCGTCGGCCCCGCAATGAGGGCGCCGTCAAACCACGGCATGGGACCGCACCCGCTCCTGCCCCTCCCCCGCGCGCCAGGCGCGGGCCAACTCCAAAAAGTTGCCGAACAGGGCGTGGCCGTGCTCGGTCAGCACGGATTCCGGGTGGAACTGGATGCCCCAGGTCGGATGCTGCGTGTGGGACAGGGCCATCACCTCGCCCTCGGCCGAGACGGCGTCCACGGTGAGCGACCTTTCCATGCCGGGCTCCGGCGTGACGATGAGGGAATGGTAGCGTCCCACCTGCATCGGGCTCGGCAGGGCGGCGAACAGGCCTTGCCCCCTGTGGGTGATGGGGGTCGCCTGGCCATGGAGCGGCCGGCCTGCCCGTTCGACGCGACCGCCGAAGGCCGCCCCGATGGCCTGGTGGCCGAGGCAGACGCCGAGCAGGGGGATCGCGCCGGACAGCTCGCGGATGGCGGGGAGCGAGATGCCGGCCTCGGCGGGCGTGCAGGGGCCGGGCGAGATCACGATCGCCTCGGGGGCGAGCGCCCGGATGCCGGCGACATCGACGGCGTCGTTGCGCACCACCCGCACGGTCTGTCCGAGTTCCTCGAAGTACCGCACCACGTTGAAGACGAAGGAATCGTAATTGTCGATGACGAGGATCACGGCGCGCTCTCCCCGTCTGGCTCGAACGCCTGGAACACCCGCGCGGCCTTGGTCAGGGTCTCCTCGTATTCGCGGCCCGGGTCGGACAGCAGGGTGACGCCGCCGCCCGCCTGAAGCACGGCCGTGTGGCCCTCCATCACCACCGTGCGGATGGCGATGGAGGTGTCGAGGCTACCGTCGAAGCCCAGGGCCCCGATGGCGCCGCAATAGAGTTCGCGGGCGTCGCCCTCGATCTCGGTGATGATGTCCATGGCGCGCAGCTTCGGTGCTCCGGTGATGGAGCCGCCGGGGAAGGTCGCCTGGATCAGGTCGATGGCGTCCATCCCGTCCTTCAGGGTTCCGGTGACCACGGACACGAGATGGTGGACGGAGGCGTAGGATTCGAGCCCGCACAGGACCGGCACCCGCACGCTGTGCGGTTCGCAGATGCGCGAGAGGTCGTTGCGCAGGAGGTCGACGATCATGATGTTCTCGGCGCGCTCCTTGGGGTCGGCCTGGAGCGCGGCCCCCAGGCGCGCATCCTCCGCCAAGTCGGCGACGCGGCGCACCGTGCCCTTGATCGGGCGGGTCTCGATGTCCCGCCCCGAGAGCTTGAGGAAGCGCTCGGGGCTGCTCGAGGCGACGCGCAGGGTCTCGAAGGCGAGATAGGCGCCGAAGGTCGCCGGGTTGGTGGCGCGCAGGCGGCGGTAGAGACCGAGCGCATCGAAGCCCGCCGGCAGGCTGGCCTCGAAGCGCTGGGCGATGTTGGCCTGATAGATGTCTCCGGCGCGGATGTAGTCCCGCACCCGCTCCACCGCGGCCTCGTAGGCGCCCTTCGTGAAGTTGGAGTGCCAGACCAGGGGACCCTGCGCCGCCGGCTCGGGCGTCGGACGGGCGCCGGAGAGGCAATGCGCGAACAGGGCGAGGCGCGCCTGCGCCCGGGCCTGCCGGGCGGCGGGGTCTCGCTCGGGAAAGCCCGTGGCCATGAGCCGGCAGGTGCCGCTCTCGTGGTCGATGGTGAGCACCGTGTCGTAGAGGTTGAAGGCGATGTCGTCGCACAGGCCCGCGCGCCGGGCCGGGGCCGCCACCCGCTCCAGGCGTTCGCCGAGATCGTAGGCGAAGTAGCCGATGGCCCCGCCGGTGAAGCCCGGCTCGCCCGGCTCCGGGTCGATCCGATAGGGGGCGAGGCAGGCGCGCAGGGCGTCGAGGCCGGTACCGGGCACGGGCGCGCCGTCCAGGGTGGCCTGACCGTCGCGATACCGGAACCGGGCGAACGGGTCCGCCGCTAGGGTCGAGGTCCGGCCGAGGGTCGGGTGATGCATGGCGCTGTCGAGGAAGGCGAGCCCCGGCAGGTGCGCCAGGGCTTCTGCCGCCGCGACGGGATCGACGAACGGGATGTCTGCGGTCCACATGATGATGGGGGCTTAGAGAGTCACGCGGCAATGGGATACCCGCCCTGCCCTGCGGCAAGGATTCCGGGTTTTTCCGAGTTGGCACGTGCTTGGCCGCCGGGGAAGCGGTCGCGATGCATGGCGCGCCCGAAACGGTGAGGCTCGCAAGCCGGCCCGGATGCGGCTATAGAGTTGTCAACTCACCCGATTTCCTCGAATCACCGGCCGTTCGACACTCGTTCGACCGCGCCCGACGAGTGCCCATGACCGCTTCACCCCTGCTGCCGCCGGCGTCTTCGAAGGCCGCGCCCAAGATTTCGTTCGTGTCGCTGGGCTGCCCCAAGGCGCTGGTGGATTCCGAGCGCATCCTCACCCACCTGCGGGCGGAGGGCTACGAACTCGCCCGGCGCCACGACGGGGCGGACGTCGTCGTCGTCAACACCTGCGGCTTCCTCGATTCGGCGAAGGCCGAATCGCTCTCGGCCATCGGCGAGGCCATGGCGGAGAACGGCCGGGTCATCGTCACCGGCTGCATGGGCGCGCAGCCCGAGGAAATTCGCGAGAAGTACCCGAACCTCTTGGCCGTCACCGGCCCGCAGGCCTACGAATCCGTGGTGGCGGCGGTGCACGAGGCGGTGCCCCCGGCCCACGACCCGTTCCTCGACCTCGTGCCGCCGCAGGGTGTGAAGCTCACCCCGCGCCACTACGCTTACCTCAAGATTTCAGAGGGTTGCAACAATCGCTGCACCTTCTGCATCATCCCGTCCCTGCGTGGCGACCTCGTCAGCCGACCTGCGGGCGACGTGCTGCGCGAGGCGGAAAAACTGGTCAAAGCCGGCGTCAAGGAACTGCTGGTGGTCTCGCAGGACACCTCCGCGTACGGCGTCGACATCCGCTACGCCACGAGCCCGTGGCAGGGCCGCGAGGTCCGGGCGAAGTTCTACGATCTCGCCGCCGAGCTCGGCGAGCTCGGGGCCTGGGTGCGGATGCACTACGTCTATCCCTACCCGCACGTGGACGACGTCATCCCCCTGATGGCCGAGGGCAAGATCCTGCCCTATCTCGACATGCCGCTGCAGCACGCCTCACCCTCCGTGCTCAAGCGCATGCGCCGGCCGGGCAACCAGGAGAAGCAACTGGAGCGCATCCGGCGCTGGCGCGAGATCTGCCCGGATCTCGCCATCCGCTCGACCTTCATCGTCGGATTTCCCGGCGAGACCGAGACCGAGTTCGAGGAGCTGCTCGCCTGGATCAAGGAGGCGAAACTCGAGCGCGTCGGCTGCTTCGCCTACGAGCCGGTGAAGGGCGCGCCCGCCAACGAACTCGGTGACGCGGTTCCGCCGGAAGTCCAGGCCGAGCGCAAGCGCCGGTTCATGGAGGCGCAGCAGATCGTCTCCGCGCGCCTGCAGAAGGCGCGGGTCGGCAAGCGCCTGCCTGTCATCATCGATGCGGTGGAGGGCGGCATCGCCAAGGGGCGCTCGAAATACGACGCGCCGGAGATCGACGGCAACGTCCACGTCACCTCCCGCCGCCCGCTCCGCATCGGCGACATCGTCACCGTGAAGATCGAGCGGGCGGACGCCTACGATCTCTACGGCAGCGCGGTGTAGGCCGCGCTCTCGACGAAACCGACCCCGGCCGCCGCCATGGCGGCCATGGCGCGGGCGACCGAACCCTCGATGTCGATGCCCCTCACGGCATCGGTGACGACCACGGCCTCGAACCCCGCCGCGCGGGCGTCGAGGGCAGTCCAGCCGACGCAGTAATCCGTGGCGAGGCCGCACACGACCACGCGGGTGAACCCGCGCTCGCGCAGGTAGCCGGCGAGCCCGGTGGGCGTGGTCCGGTCGGCTTCCAGGAACGCCGAGTAGCTGTCGACATCGGATTGATGCCCCTTGCGGACCACCAGTTCGGCGCGTTCGGCTCGAAGCCCGGGGGCGAGGGCGGCACCGGCCGTTCCCCGCACGCAATGCTCCGGCCACAGCACCTGGCGGCCGTAGGGGAGCACCACGCTCTCGAACGCCGCCCGGCCCGGATGGCTGGTGGCGAAGGAGACGTGGCCCGGCGGGTGCCAGTCCTGGGTCACCACCACGTGGGCGAACCGGTCGATGAGGCGGTTGATCGGGGCGATCACCGCGTCGCCGTCCGGCACGGCGAGCGCCCCGCGGGCCAAGAAATCGACCTGCACGTCGACGACGAGGAGGATATCCGATGATCCGGGGATCACGGCGTCCTCCGATCCCGGGAGAACAGGATCCGAGTGGACAGGATCACGGGATCATCACCGTGGCGCCCGTGGTCTTGCGGCTGGCGAGATCGCGGTGGACCTGTGGCGCGTCCGACAGCTTCGCCTGGGCGTGGACGGGAATCGTCACCGCGCCGCTCGCCACCACGGAGAACAGGTTCTTGGCCATGGCGTCCAGGGTCTCGCGCTTGCCCGCATGGGCGAAGAGCGAGGGGCGGGTGGCGTAGAGCGAGCCTTTCTGGCCGAGGAGCGCGAGGCTGAAATCGTCCACGGGACCCGAGGCCGAGCCGAAACTCACAAAGAGACCCAGCGGGCTGATGCAGTCGAGGGACGCCGGGAAGGTGTCGCGGCCGACGCCATCGTAGACCACCGGCACGCCCTTGCCGCCGGTGATCTGCTTCACCCGGGCGGCGAAATCCTCGTCGCGGTAGAGGATGACGTGGTCGCAGCCGTTGGCCCGCGCGAGTTCCGCCTTCTCGGCCGAACCCACGGTGCCGATGACGGTGGCGCCGAGGTGCTTGGCCCATTGGCAGGCGATGAGGCCGACGCCGCCGGCGGCGGCATGGAACAGGATCGTGTCGCCGGCCTTCACCCGGTAGGTCCGGTGCAGGAGGTACTCGGCGGTGAGACCTTTCAGCATCATCGCGGCGGCGGTGGTGTCCTCCACCCCGTCGGCGAGGTGCACGGCGGCGCTGGCCTGGATCACCACCTCTTCCGCATAGGTGCCGGCGGCCGAGCCGTAGGCCACGCGCTCGCCGGCCCGGAACTCGGTCACGCCCTCGCCCACCGACACCACGGTGCCGGCGCCCTCATTGCCGGGGGTGAAGGGCAGTTGCGGCACCTTGTAGGCGCCCGAGCGGAAGTAGATGTCGATGAAGTTGACGCCGATGGCGCTCTGGCGGACGCGGATCTGCCCTGGGCCCGGCTCGGCCACCGTGACGTCCTCGTAGCGCATCACCTCGGGGCCGCCGTATTCGTGGACTCGGATCGCCTTCGGCATGGGGCTTAGCTCCTCGTGGTAGTCAGTTCAGAGCCGACATAGACGGTGTGCTGCGAAGGGCAATGGCGCATCGCCCCTGCCCGGCGGGTGAGCCGTTCGCGGAGCCCCTGCGCCTCATACGATCCCGGTGAGGTAGTAGATTCCGATCACCACGAACACGGCCGTCGTCTTGAGAACCGTGATGGCGAAGATGTCGGCGTAGGCCTGCCGATGGGTCAGTCCGGTGACGGAGAGAAGCGTGATCACGGCGCCGTTGTGAGGCAGCGTGTCCATGCCCCCGCTCGCCATGCTGGCCACCCGGTGCAGCACCTCCATGGGGATGCCGGCCCCTTGCGCCGCCGCGATGAAGGTGCCCGACACGGCTGCGAGCGCGATGCTCAAGCCGCCCGAGGCCGAACCGGTGATGCCGGCGAGCGCCGTCACGGTGACGGCCTCGTTCACCAGGGGGTTCGGGATCGCCGAGAGCGCCTCGCGGATGGCGAGGAAGCCCGGGAGTGCTGCGATGACCGCGCCGAAGCCGTACTCGGAGGCGGTGTTCATGGCGGCCAGTAGCGCACCCGCTACCGCCGCCCGGCTGCCCTCGGCGAAGCCCTGGGCGACGGGCTTCCAGGCGAAAGCCAGCACCGTGAGGATGCCGGCGAGCAGCGCCAGCTCAACGGCCCAAATGGCGGTGACCGAGGCGATCGTCGTCACGATGGGCTTGTCGAGGCCGGCGAGCGCCGTCTCGACCTTGGACCCGTAGAGGCGCGGGATCGCTGCCGTGAAGGCGAGGTTCGCGAGCCCCACCACCACGAGCGGCAGGAGGGCGATGGCCGGGTGCGCCCGCGCGGCGACATCCATCACCGCCGGTTCGTTGGTGTGGCCGCTGCCGTAGCCCTCGCCCCTCCGCTTGGCCGCCGCGATGCGCGCATCCAGATAGGCGACGCCGATGACGAGGATGAAGGCCGCGCCGATGAGCCCGAGCCAGGGGGCCGCCCAGGTGGTGGTGTTGAAGAAGGTGGTCGGGATGATGTTCTGGATCTGCGGCGTGCCCGGCAGGGCGTCCATGGTGTAGGAGAACGCGCCGAGCGCGATGGTGCCGGGGATCAGGCGCTTCGGGATGTCGGAGAGGCGAAACGCTTCGGCCGCGAACGGGTAGACCGCGAACACCACGACGAAGAGCGAGACGCCCCCATAGGTGAGCAGGTTGCACACCAGAACGATGGAGAGGACGGCCCGCCTGGCGCCGACGACCTCGATCACCGCCGTGACGATGGAGCGCGAGAAGCCCGACATCTCGATGACCTTGCCGAACACGGCGCCCAGCAGGAACACGGGCAAGTACAGCTTCACGAAGCCGACCATCTTCTCCATGAACAGGCCGGAGAACACCGGCAGCACGGCGGAGGGATCGGTGAGCAGCACGGCCGCGAGCGCCGCGATGGGGGCGAACAGGATGACGCTGAAGCCGCGATAGGCCACCAGCATGAGGAAGCCGAGCGCGAAGAGCGTGATGGCGAGGTTCACGGGCATCTCCGGCGCGGGCGGACGGGTGTTCTCGCCCGGGATGCTAACCGGCGCTGTTTTCCCGCACCATCGCGTCCCTTGACCGATCCGGGCTCCTCCCTCTGTAAGGGGTGACGGATCGGCCGGTCTGTCCCACGTCGACACCTGCCTTCGATCCCCGCATCGGATGGGCCGTGCCCAGGAGAACAGCCCCGTGGCCCCATCGCCTGATACCGTTTCGCGCGTGGGGGCCCCCTTCGCGGTGGCCGTCGTCGGCGCCGGGGCCGCCGGCCTCGGGGCCGCCCTGGCGCTCGCCCGCGACGGCATCCCCACCGCCCTCGTCGGCCGGCACGCGCCCGTGGCCGACGGGCGGACCGTGGCCCTCCTCGACGGGTCGGTGCGCTTCCTCAGGGCGCTCGGTGCCTGGGAGGGCATCGCTCCTCACGCGAGCCCGCTGGCCGAGCTTCACATCGTCGACGACACCGGCAGCTTGTTCCGGCCGCCCCCGGCCCGCTTCGTCGCGACCGAGATCGGCCTCGATGCCTTCGGCTGGAACGTCGAGAGCGCCCGGCTCGTCGAGAGCCTGCGGGCGCAGGCCCGGGGCATGGCCAACCTCACCCTGTTCGAGAGCGACGCGGTCGAGTTCCACGTGGGCGCGGAGGCCGCCGATCTCACCCTCGCGGACGGCACGCGCCTGTCCGCCCGCCTCGCGGTCGGGGCCGACGGTGCCCGCTCGAAGCTGCGGGCTGCCGCCGGTCTCGTCCCCCGGGAATGGTCCTACCCGCAGGCCGCCATCACCACGATCCTCGCCCACACCCGTCCGCACCGGGACGTCTCGACGGAGTTCCACACGCGGCAGGGGCCGTTCACCCTGGTTCCGCTGCCCGGTGGCCACCGCTCCAGCCTCGTTTGGGTGATGGACGACAGGCGGGCGCAGGCCATGGCGGCCCTCGACGAGGCCGGGCTCGCACGCGCCGTGGAGACCCAGGCGCAGGCGATGCTGGGGGCCATGCGGATCGACGGGCCGCGCGGCCTCGTCCCCATGCGCGGCCTCGCCCTGACGAGTCCGGTTTCCGCCCGCCTCGCCCTTGTCGGCGAGGCGGCCCATGTCTTCCCGCCCATCGGCGCGCAGGGCCTCAACCTCGGTCTGCGCGATGCGGCGGCCCTGCGGGACGCCGTCGTGGAGGCGGTGGGCGACGGACGCGACCCGGGCTCGCGGGCGGCACTGGCGGGGTTCGCCCGGGGTCGCAGTCGCGACGCGCGCCTGCGGACCCTGGCGGTGGACACCCTCAACCGAAGCCTGCTCACCGGCTTCCTGCCCGTGGACGCGCTGCGCGGCCTCGGGCTCCTCGCCATGACGACGATCGCACCCTTGCGCCGGATCGTCATGCGCGAGGGCGTGGTGCCGCGTCTCGGTGCCCCGAGCTTGATGCGGTGACGTTCAGCGCCGGGCCAAATCTTTGACGGCGTGGCCCGAGGACGTGTGCTGCGGCTCCGTCGCCCCCGGTCGCGAGACCGTCGGGCGATCGGCGTCGATGCCCTCCCCGGTGAACGCCGTGCCGGCCCGTCCCAGGGCCTCGCCGTGGGCGAACAGCGCCCTCATGTAGGTCTGGTCGAAGGGCACCGTGCTCGTCCGGGTGAAGCGCCCGTCGATTTCGGCGACACGAAGGTCGAGGCCCGTGCGCTGGGCGAACCCTCGGCTGAGCGCGAGGGCCGCGCGGGTCTGCGCCTTGATCGCCGCCGACATGGACCGGCCGAGCACGCTCAGGGTGGTGCGCGAGGCCATCTGGAAGTGCGGCGCAAGCGTGTTGTTGATCACGAGGTAGACCCGGTGGGTCGGCAGGGCGACCGGGTCGGCGGAGAGCAGCGTCGCTTCGGGGGCGAGGTAGTACGGTGCCGTGGTCCCGCCGTCGTCGTGCATCTCCTGGATCGGCCTGGACCCTGCCATGGCCTGCACCATCACCGGCGGAAACACCCCCGGCACCGCCGAGGACGCGAGGATGATGTCCCGGAACAGGGCGAGGGCCTTCGGGCCGCCCGTCGCGGCGATGGCGCCCATGTCCCACAGCACCGGCCGCTCGGAATCCACCGCCGTGGTGGCGATGAGGAGACGCCGTCCCTTTGCGTGCTCGGCCGCGATGGCCTGAAGCAGCTTCGGGGTCACCGATTGGTCGATGCGCCGCTTGAGCGGCCAGGTGTCGGTCAGGGCTTCGTTGGTGCCGCCGAATTCGAAGACGTCGGCGGCCGAGATGTCCGTGTAGGCCTTGTGCAAGGCTTCATCGCCGCCCGACCCGACGAAGGCGAAGGGGGCGATCATCGCACCCGTGCTGACGCCCGTGATCACGCCGAAGCTCGGCCGGGTGCCGGCCTCGCTCCACCCCTTGAGGAGACCGGCCGCGAAGGCGCCGTTCTCGCCGCCGCCCGAGAGCACCAGCCAGGGGTCGGCGACGGCCCGTGCGTCGTCGAGGAGCCGGGCGAAGGCGGCCGGATCGTCACCGGGGATGCGCAGGCCCGCGGGAAGTCCGTCGGGTCGCGCCGATGCGGCGTCCGCGGCGGTGAAGACGGTGCGTTCTGGGGGCCTGCCTCGCTCGGCGGCGGAACCCGGCTGTGGGAGGCCGAGACCGATGACGGCCGCGCACACGAGCGCCGTGGACCGGAGGCCGATACGGCTGATCGATGATCCGGACATGGGTCCGTCCTTCGTTCGTCGTCGAGGTGCCCGCCTCGTCCTCAGAACGTGAGGCGGCGGGTCTCGTTCCGGATGGTCCTCTCATCCCGGCCGCGTGGCAAATGGTTTGGTGTGTCCGCGCACCTTTACGACGGGGGCAGGCTTGAACTAACCGCTGGGGCGGGACCCCGACACACAAGAACACGGAGCCTGAGACGCCGATGAAATTGCCCCGCCGCTTCTTCCAGCCGCTCGCCACCGGCGCGCCCGCACCGTTCCGTGAGCTTCCGGTGAAGCTCGAGCGCATGATCCACTTCGTGCCGCCGCACAACGACAAGGTCCGCGCCCGCGTGCCCGAGCTTGCCGCCACCGTCGACGTTGTGCTGGGCAACCTCGAGGACGCCGTGCCCGTCGATCAGAAGGAGGCCGCGCGCAAGGGCTTCGTCGCCATGGCGCGGGCCACCGACTTCGCCGCGTCCGGCACCGGCCTGTGGACCCGCATCAATGCCCTGAACTCGCCTTGGATTCTCGACGACCTGTTCGAGATCGTCTCCCAGGTCGGCGACAAGCTCGACGTGGTGATGGTGCCCAAGGTCGAAGGGCCGTGGGACATCCACTACGTCGACCAGCTGCTCGCCCAGCTCGAGGCGAAGCACGGCGTGAAGAAGCCCATCCTCGTCCACGCCATCCTGGAGACGGCCGAGGGTGTGGCCAACGTCGATGCCATCGCCTCCGCCTCGCCGCGCATGCACGGCATGAGCCTCGGCCCCGCCGATCTCGCGGCGTCCCGCGGCATGAAGACCACCCGCGTCGGCGGCGGCCACCCGGATTACCGCGTCATTGCCGATCCGACTTCGGACGGCGCCGTCCGCGCCTCCGCCCAGCAGGATCTCTGGCACTACACAATTGCGAAAATGGTCGATGCCTGCATGGCCAACGGCCTCAAGGCCTTCTACGGCCCGTTCGGCGACTTCTCCGACGGGGACGCCTGCGAGGCTCAGTTCCGCAACGCCTTCCTCATGGGCTGCGCCGGGGCCTGGACACTGCACCCGAACCAGGTCGCCATCGCCAAGCGCGTGTTCGCGCCCGATCCGGCGGAGGTCGCCTTCGCGGTGCGCATCGTCGAGGCGATGCCCGACGGCACCGGCGCGGTGATGCTGGACGGCAAGATGCAGGACGACGCCACCTGGAAGCAGGCGAAGGTCATCGTCGATCTCGCCCGCCTCGTGGCCGACAAGGACCCGGAACTCGCCAAGACCTACGGTCTGACCTGAAGGCGTCGGTTGTCGTCGGCGGCATCGTCGCCGATGACAACCGCGGCGGGCCGGCTTATCTGACGGGGATGAGCGATACGATTTCCACCGCGCCCGAAATGAGAACCGCCAAGTTCGGCTTAGGCGCCGTGGTCCGGCACCGGATCTATCCGTTCCGCGGCATCGTGTTCGATGTCGATCCGGTGTTCGACAACACCGAGGAATGGTGGCTGGCGATTCCCGAGGAGGTTCGGCCGCGCAAGGACCAGCCGTTCTATCACCTGCTCGCCGAGAACGCCGAGAGCGAGTACGTCGCCTACGTCTCCGAGCAGAACCTTGTGCCGGATACCTCCGGCGAGGCCCTGCGCCACACCGGCATCGCCGAGGTGTTCGAGCGCGATGCGGAGGGCACCTACCGGATGCGGACGTCCCAGGCGAACTGACCGCAAGTTCGAAAGCCCCCGAAACGAGAAAGGCCGGGCGATCCTTCGCCCGGCCTTTCTCGTTTCGAATCCCAGCGGATCGCGGCGTGGCCGCGATCCGATCGCTCTCAAGGCTTGGGCGCGGCGGCCGGAGCCGGGGCAGCCGCACCACCGGTGGCGTTCTGCTGCTCGAGTTTCTTGCGCATGTCGTCGCTGCGCTTCTCCAGCTCGGACTGGAGCTTCTTCTGCTGCTCTTCCAGCACCTTCGGGTCGATGGCGGGGCCGTCGAAGGCCTTGCCGAAGCCGGCGAGCGGCACCGCGAAGGTGACCTCGCGCTGGGTCTGGTTCTGGACGCTGACGTTGAGGGTGGTGCCCTTCTTCATCGCGTTGACGACGTCGTTGCCGACGCCGCCGGCCTCGGCGAAGCAGCCATTGGGGAAGCAGACGGCGAACTTGCCCGGCGTGCCCTGCTGACCGTCGACGGTGAAGCGGATGCCCGGCTGCAGCAGCAGGCCCAGCGGCAGCAGGTAGCGCACCACGCGTACGTTCTGCTGGGCGTTCTTCATGTCGTAGACGGCGACGGCGAGGACCGGCTGGCCCTGATCGGAGACGAAGTCGCGGGTGGTGTAGCAAACGTCCGTTGCGCTCGCCTGGTCCTTGCCGCAGACCTTGGTCCACTCGGTTTGGGACGGCTCGGACTTCACGTTGACGGTTTGGGGACCGGTCTGCTGCTGCGCCATGCCGCCGCCCGCGGGAGCGGCCGGTGCCGTCGGGGCAGGGGCCGTCGGCGCAGGCGCGCCCGGCTTCGGCTTCGGAGCCTGCGCGAGGGCCGGTCCGGCAAGACCCGCCAGGGCAAGGAACGCGGCGATGCGCAGCGGGCGCGCGGGACGGTTGGCGAAGGACATCAGGTCTGGCCCCTTGGAATCTGGAAATCGACGGACTTGTATGGGAGGCGCGGCCGGGACGCGAGGTCCCGGTGGGCGTTTGGACGCGAAGCGACACGGTGACGACGGACTAGGACCCGCGCACCGGCTTGGCGGCCCAGCGCCGGCAGATCGGGTGTGTCCCGATCCCGCCTGAACGATTGCGCGCCTGCTTTCCTCAGGGAATGCGGCGAAGACATGACACCTGCCCCGTTCGGGCCGTTCGGGCAGGGCGGTTTAAGGCGCGCTTAACCCTAAGGGTTCATGAACGTGGGGCATCGGGAGTTCAAGCGCACGTGTCGGCGCAGCCAGCCATCTCATCCCCTTCACCGGGCTTCGCGACCGGCGCTGCCGCGCCGCGCGCTCCGGCCTCGCCCCGTCCCGCCCTGCTGAGCCTCCCGAGGTCCGCGGGCGATGCGACCGCCGCGCCGCGCGACCCCCTCTTGCGCGGCCAGCGCCTGTGCAGCCTGCTGGCCGCCACGGCCCATGCCCACCCGCAACGGATCGCCTTCGTCGATTCGCCGGATAAGCACCGCCGGAGTGGACGCCAATCCATCGTCTGGACCTACGCCGCCGCTGCCGAGATCGTGGCTCGCCTCGCCAACGGCCTCCGCGGCTGGCGGCTTCCGGCGGAGAGCCGGATCGGGATCGCCCTGCCGGACGCTATCGAGGGAGCCCTCGCCATCCTCGCGGTGGAAGCGGCCGGGCACGTTCCGGCCCTCCTGCCCGCAGCTCTGGACGAGGACGGCCTCGTCCTCGCCGTTCAGTCCGCCGGCATCAGCGCGGTCCTGACCCAGGCCCGCTTCGGCGCGACCCATCCGGCCGAGCGCCTGCGCCGGGTGGCCGCCCGGTATTTCGGCCTGCGCTACCTCGCCGCCTTCGGGCCGGACGTGCCCGACGGCGTCATCAACCTCGATGCCATGGTGCTCGACCAGTCCGGTGGCCCGTTCGCCCCGGGACCCGGCGGCTTGGTCAGCTTCGCCGGGGGCGATCCCGCCTGCCCGATCCACCGCAGCGCCGATGCCCTGGCGGCCGCCATCGCAGTGCATGGGATCACCGCCCGGATGGCGCCGGGCGAGCGTCTCCTCACACTCCTGCCCGGCAGCGACCTGCGCGGGCTCGTCACGGGTCTCGGTGCCGCCCTCGTGGCCGGCGCGACCTTCGAGGCGATGCCGATGTTCGAGGCGGCGGGATTCGCCGAGGCCCTGGCGCGCCCGGTGGCGACCCACCTCGTGGTGCCGGCGGCCTTGGAGGCCAACTTCGCCGCGAGCCACCTGCCTGCGACCCTTGCCAGTCTCGTACTCGTGCACCGCACGCCGAGCCGCTTCCCCCAGCGCCGCCTGTCCTCCCGTCCGGACGCGGTTCCGGTGATCGACGTGGTCGCCTTCGAGGAGATCGCCCTGCTCACCGGCGCACGCCGTGACAACGATGTCACCCTCACGTTGGCGGCTCCCGAACGGGCCGATCCCCGGTCCATCCTGATGAGCCTGCGCCGCGACCCCGATGGCGCCCTTGCCTTTCGGGGACTCGCCTGTCACGCGGGGCCGCTGCAACGCGGCATTCCCCAACCGGATTTCGCGGAGGGGTGGCTGCCCTCGTCGTTTCGCGTGCCCGTCGCCGGCGGCCGCGCCATGGGCGTCGAGGATCACTGAGGCATCGCACGCGAGCGCGTCACCAAATCGATCGCGTCACGTCATAAAATCGAGATCAAGCCGGATCCCAGTCAATCGAATCATCTGAATTTCAAAAATACCCTTTTGAGCAGTAGTTTGCCACGAGATCCGCAAGCCCCGCATGAAGGGTAGTTCTGGTTCGTTGCCCTCGGGCTCCCGTCCCATGATGTGAAAACCATGTTTTCATGTCGGCGAACCAATCGTCGCCGTGTGTGTTGTCACACGGGTCCCTTCCCAAGGGACGATGGATGGACTACCGCTGACGCTCATGGGTGCGCTGCAACAGGTTCTCGTTGTCGATGATGGCCGTCGGGCCATCGACCGATCGCTGGCTGCGGAGCTCGCGGAGCTCGGCTATGCCAGCGTCACCGCCTCCCTGGAGGCGGCACAGGACGTGCTCGCGGTTATCGCGCGCCCGGCTGCCATCCTGCTGCAGGTGTCTTCGCGCGATCCGGCCTATGCGTTGCTGTCCGAGCGCTTGCGCGAGCAGATGCGCCATGCCGGCATCCCGGTCATCGTCGTGGATGAGCTCATGGCCGGCCAAGCCGGAACCCGCATCGATCTGCAGAGCGAGATCGGCCCCTACGTGCTCAACGAGCCCGATCTCTAGAGGCCACCACAAAGCGATCCGGGCGATTCGGCTCTGAGAAAGAATGTGAGCGTTCGCCCGTAAGCCCTTTATAGAATTCACGGAATCAGGTTCGACGGGCGCGCTGCAAAGCGCGTCCGTTTCACGTTCAGGCCGCCTTCGCCTTCTTGACGCGTGCGATCTTCGACAATTCACGCAGGATCGTGGTGGTGATCTTGAGGCGCTCGGGGATCGAGTCGAGGTCGCGGATGAACACGATGCTCATGTCCGGACGCACCTTGGCGAAGGACGCTTGGCCGGCGACGTAGGCGACGAGGCCCTGCGGGTTGGCGAACGACCGGTCGCGGAAATGCACCACGGCGCCCTTTGGGCCGGCCTCGACCTTCTCGACGTTGCAGTCGCGACACAGGATCTTGATGGTGACGATCTTGAGGAGCTGCTCCACCTCCGGCGGCAGCGGCCCGAACCGATCGATGAGTTCGGCGCCGAAGCTTTCCATCTCGGCATCGTTCTCGAGGGTCGAGAGTCGGCGGTAGAGGCCGAGCCGCACGGTGAGATCCTCGACGTAGTCCTCCGGGATGGTGACCGGGGCGCCCAGCGCGATGGTGGGCGACCAAGCCTCCTCCACCGGCTCCTCGATGCCGGCCTTGAGCGCGGTGACGGCATCCTCCAGCATCTGCTGGTAAAGCTCGTAGCCGACCTCCTTGATGTGTCCCGACTGGGCGTCACCCAGCAGATTGCCGGCGCCGCGGATGTCGAGGTCGTGGGAGGCGAGCTGGAAGCCGGCGCCCAAGGTGTCGAGGGTCTGGAGCACCTTCAGGCGCTTGTCGGCCTGCACCGTCAGGGTGCGGTTGGCCGGCGTCGTGAACAGCGCGTAGGCCCGGGCCTTGGCGCGCCCGACGCGGCCGCGCAGCTGGTACAGCTGGGCGAGGCCGAACATGTCGGCCCGGTGCACGATCAACGTGTTGGCCGTCGGAATGTCGAGGCCGGATTCGACGATGGTCGTCGAGAGCAGAACATCGTACTTGCCCTCGTAGAACGCCGTCATCACGTCCTCGAGCTGGCCCGCCGCCATCTGGCCATGGGCGACCGCCACGGTCGTCTCGGGCATCTCGGTGTCGAGGAATTTCTTGACCTCGGCCAGATCCTCGATGCGTGGCACCACGTAGAACGACTGGCCGCCGCGATAGCGCTCGCGCAGCAGCGCCTCCCGGATCAGCAGGGGATCGAACGGCGTCACGGAGGTGCGCACGGCGAGGCGGTCCACCGGCGGCGTCGCGATGATGGAGAGTTCGCGGACCCCCGTCATGGCGAGCTGCAGGGTGCGGGGGATCGGCGTCGCCGAGAGGGTGAGCACGTGCACGTCGGCCTGGAGCGCCTTGAGGCGCTCCTTGTGGGCCACGCCGAAATGTTGCTCCTCGTCGACGATGATGAGGCCGAGATCCTTGAACGCCACGTTCTTGGCCAGCAGCGCGTGGGTGCCGATGACGATGTCGACGGTGCCGGCGGTGAGACCGTCGCGCACCCGCTTCATCTCGGTGTTGGAGACGAAGCGCGACATCTGGGCGACCTCGACGGGCAGGCCTTTGAAGCGCTCGGCGAAGGTCCGGTAGTGCTGGCGCGCCAGGAGCGTGGTGGGCACCACCACCGCCACCTGCTTGCCGCCCATGGCGCCGGCGAAGGCCGCACGCAGGGCCACCTCGGTCTTGCCGAAGCCGACGTCGCCGCACACCAGCCGGTCCATGGGCCGGCCGGCGTTGAGGTCGGTGAGCACCGCGTCGATGGCGTTGGCCTGGTCCTCGGTCTCGTTGAAGGCGAAGCGCGCCGCGAACTCGTCGGTGAGGCCTTCCGGCGCGTGCAGGCGCGGGGCCTGGCGCACGAAGCGCTCGGCCGCGACCCGGATGAGCTGGCCCGCCATCTCGAGGATGCGCTTCTTCATCTTGGCCTTGCGGGCCTGCCAGGCGCCGCCGCCGAGACGGTCGAGGGCGACCTCCGCATCCTCCGAGCCGTAGCGGGTCAGAAGCTCGATGTTCTCCACGGGCAGGAGCAGCAAGCCGCCCGCATACTGGATCTCGAGGCAATCGTGCGGTGCCCCCGCGGCCGTCACCGTCTTCAGGCCGACGAACCGGCCGATGCCGTGGTCGGCATGGACCACGAGGTCGCCGGCCTGGAGCGCCTGGACTTCGAGGATGATGTCCTGCGGGCGCTTGGCCTTGCGCTTCTGGCGCACCAGCCGGTCGCCGAGGATGTCGCCTTCCGAGATCACCGCGAGCTTGTCGACGGTAAAGCCGCTCTCCAGGCCCCACACCGCCACCGCCACGTCGGTGCCGCGCTTGAGTGCGTTCACCGCCGTCAGGGTGTTGATGGCGATGGGCTTCTTGAGCCCATGGTCGGAGAGCACGCTGCACAGGCGGTCGCGCGAGCCGTCGGACCAGGATCCAAGGATCACGTGATGACCGGATCCCTGCAGGTCCTTGACGTGCGCCACCGCTGCATCGAACACGCTGGCCGATTCGTCGGCGCGCTCGGCCGCGAAGGTGCGGCCTTGCCGACCCTCGCAATCGATGGTCAGGCGCTCCGAGTTTTCGGACAGGGTGAAGGGCGAAAGCCGGGCGATCGCTGCCGCCGCCACCCGGTCGCGCCACTCGTTGGGCGTCAGGTACAGGGCCGAGGGCTTGAGGGGCTTGTAGGGCGCGACCCCCGGGGACGGGGCCTTCACCGCCTCGGCGCGGGCATCGTAATAGTCGCGGATCAGGGTGAGGCGCTCGGTGGCGGCCTCGTCGACCTGCGCGTCGAACACCAGGGGCACGCCGGCGACGTAGTCGAACAGGGTGTCGAGATGGTCGTAGAACAGCGGCATCCAGTGCTCGAGGCCGGCGTAGCGCCGGCCCTCGCTGATGGTCTCGTAGAGACGGTCGTCACGGGTCGCGGCACCGAAGCTTCCGATGTAGCCCTGGCGGAAGCGCCGGATCGTCTCCGTGGTGAGCTGGACCTCGCTCATGGGGACGAGGTCGAGGGAGCGCAGCTGCCCGATGGTGCGCTGGGTCTCGGGGTCGAAGGCGCGGATCGATTCGAGGGTGTCGCCGAAGAAGTCGAGGCGGATCGGGTTCGGCAGGCCGGGCGGCGACAGGTCGAGGATGCCGCCGCGCACGGCGTACTCGCCGGTGTCCCGCACCGTCCCCGTGCGCAAGAAGCCGTTGGCCTCGACCCAGGCGGTGACCTGATCCATGGGCACCACGTTGCCGATGGCGGCCGAGAAGGTCTCGACGGCGATCTTCTCTTTGGGCGGCACCCTCTGAATCAAAGCATTGACCGTGGTGCACAGGATGCGCGGCTGCTCCTCCGACGAGCGTGACCGGGAGAGCCGCGACAGGGCGGTCATGCGCTGAGCCGCGATGGCGGCGTTGGGCGAGACGCGGTCGTAGGGCTGGCAGTCCCAGGCCGGGACGCTCATGGCCTCGATCTCGGGGGCGACGAACTTCAGGGCGTTGACGAAGGCCGCCGCGCGCCCGGAATCGCGCGCGACGTGGACGAGGACCGCCGGCCCCTCGACGTCGCGGCTCAGCGCCCGGGCGAGATCCGCCACCACGACGGCGTCGAACCCTTCCGGCACGTTGGCGAGCGTCGGGCTGTCGCCACGCTTGAGCGCCTCCAGCGCGCGGGCGAGGGGCCCGGATTTCGGCAGGGCGAAGCGCGCCACGGGGGGCTTTGGGGCGGGCGCGGGGGCTTTGGGTTGGGGTTTTGCCATCGGGTCGGGTGTCTGAACTCGTTCGGTGGGCGAGGCGCAACGCGGCATCCCTCCCCGTAGGGGGGATCGAGGGCGTCGGACGGTCCCGTGCGGTCGCGCGGTGTCTAGTGAATCGGCGCGTCGTGCTTATGGAACGCCTTGAGGCGGCGGTACACGGGGGTATCGTAGTTCTGCGGCGTCTCGTCCTCGCCCGTGAGCCAGCGGAACAGGTCGCGGTCCGGCACCTCGATGAGCGCCTCGAACAGGGTTAGTTCCTCCTCCGTCAGGGTGCCGATCTCGGCATCGGCGAAGCGGCCCATGATGAGGTCCATCTCGCGGATGCCGCGATGCCAGGCGCGGAAGAGGGTGCGGCGGCGGCGTGGATCGAGGTCCGCGCTGGTGCGGGTGGTTCCGGACATGGGCTCGCCTGTGATGCTGTGATCCGGGGATGACGGGAACTCGGTATCAAGGGATCCCGGGATCGGAGGATCTTCGGACCCGGGCCGATGCGGCATCCGCGCCGGGACCAAGCCTTTCAAGACGTATATAGAGGCACCGCGTCGCGTCACCATCCCGCCCGGCGCATGCGCCAACCTCTTAAGGCCACCGCCTTAGCGTCCGCGAAAACCGCCCTCGCCCGAGCCGCATGACCGACGACCCCCGCCCTGCCCCGCTCCGCCCGACCATCCTCGACCCGCTCTTCGCACCGGCGCGCGGCTTGCCGGGCATCGGACCGAAGATGGCGCCGATGATCGAGCGGCTGCTGGGCACCCCCGAGCAGCCGGCCCGCATCGTCGATCTCCTGTTCCACCTGCCCCAGGGCGGCGTGGTGCGAAAGCTCCTCGGCTCCATCGCGGAGGCGCCGCCCGGCGAGCCGGTGACCCTCGGCGTCACCGTGACCGAGTACCGCCCGCCCCAAGCCGGCGCCGGCAAGCGCCCGTTCCGGGTTCTGGTGGAAGATGCGACGGGCGACATCACCCTGGTGTTCTTCGGCATGCCGGCCCCCCGGGTGGAGAAGATGCTGCCGCTGGGCGCCCACCGCTACATCACCGGCCGCATCGACCTCTACGACGGCCACCGCCAGATGGTGCACCCGGCCCGCATCATCGACGAGGCGGGGCTCGCCGCCCTCCCCGCCGTCGAGCCGGTCTACGGCGCCACGGAGGGGCTAACCTCGCGGGCGATCTCGAAGCTGGCGCACGCGGCGCTGGAGCGCCTGCCGGTGCTGCCCGAATGGCAGGACCCGGCCTGGCTGGCCCGCGAGAGTTTGCCGACCTTCGCCGACGCATTGCGCGCCGAGCATCGCCCCGAGAACGCCCCGCCGCCCGTTCCGGACGGCGCGACGAGCGCACCCCGGACGCCTGCCCGGAGGCGTCTTGCCTACGACGAACTCCTGGCCTCGCAACTGGCGCTCGCGCTGCTCCGCGCCCGCAACCGCCGGGCACCGGGCCGGGCCAACGCGGGCGACGGGCACTTGAAGGACCGAATCGAGGCCGCCCTGCCCTTCGGGCTCACGGGTGCCCAGAAGCGCGCCGTCGCGGAGATCCGCGCCGATCTCGCCTCCGATCGGCGCATGCTGCGCCTGCTCCAGGGCGATGTCGGCTCGGGCAAGACCGCCGTGGCGCTGCTGGCCATGGCCTCCGCCATCGAGGTCGGGCGGCAAGCGGCGCTCATGGCCCCCACGGAAATCCTCGCCCGCCAGCATTTCGAGCGGCTCGGGCCCATGGCCGGGAGCCTGCGCCTGCGCCTCCTCACCGGGCGCGACCGGGCCGCCGAGCGCCGCGCGACGCTCGCAGACCTTGCGGCCGGCACCATCGACATCGTGGTCGGCACCCATGCCCTGTTCCAGGACAGCGTGGTCTTTCGCGATCTCGGCGTGGCCGTGGTGGACGAGCAGCACCGCTTCGGCGTCCACCAGCGCCTGGCGCTCGGGGCCAAGGGCCAGGCCGTGGACATCCTGGTGATGACCGCCACACCCATTCCCCGCACCCTGGCGCTGACCTGCTTTGGCGACATGGACGTCTCGGTGCTCGACGAGAAACCCGCCGGCCGCCAGGCCATCGTCACCCGCCTCGTCTCCACCGACCGCCTCGACGAGGTGGTGGCGGGGTTGGGCCGCGCGTTGGCGGCCGGCGACCGGGTCTACTGGATCTGTCCCCTGGTGGCCGAATCCGAATTCATCGATCTCGCGGCAGCGGAGGAGCGGTTCGCGGATCTGCGCCACAGCTTCGGCGACGCCGTCGGGTTGATCCACGGCAAGATGCCGGGGCCGGACAAGGACGCCGCTATGGAACGGTTCTCCGCCGGCGTCACGAAGATCCTCGTCTCCACCACCGTGGTCGAGGTCGGCGTCGACGTGCCGGAGGCGACCATCATGGTCATCGAGCATGCCGAGCGTTTCGGGCTGGCCCAGCTCCACCAGCTGCGCGGTCGGGTCGGGCGGGGCGCCAGGGCATCCACCTGCCTGCTGCTCTATCGCGGGCCGCTGGGGCAGGTCTCGCGGGCACGCCTGGAGATGATGCGCGAGACCGAGGACGGGTTTCGCATCGCCGAGGAGGACCTGCGCCTGCGCGGCGAGGGCGAGGTACTGGGCACGCGCCAATCCGGCCTGGCCGCCTTCCGCCTCGCGAGCCTGGAGACCGACGCCGAACTGCTGCAGGTCGCCCGCGACGACGCCCAACTCGTGGTCCAGCGCGATCCCGGCCTCAAGAGCGAGCGGGGCCGGGCCCTCAGGGTGCTGCTCTACCTGTTCGAGCGCGACGCTGCGATCCGTCTCCTCGGAGCCGGATGACCCCTCATACCGGTCGATCGCTTCGCGACGCGGATCTGGGCTTCGCTCAGGCGTCCACCGGGGCAGCGGGCTTCACCGCCGCTTCCTGCGCATGGCGCAAGGTGGCGGCCATGGCCTGGATCCGTGCGTGCGGATCGTCGGGCTGGATCACGCCCGCCGACATGACGAGTTTGGCCGCATCGTCCACGCTCATGGCGATCTCCACGATGTCGTGGCGCGGCAGATAGAAGAAGAACCCCGTGGTCGGATTGGGCGCGCAGGGCAGGAACACGCCGACATGGTCGCCGCCGGGCGCCAGGGCGTTCTGCACGTCGGGCGCGGCCGGCGCCGACAGGAACACCACCGACCAAGTGCCCTTCACCGGAAATTCCACGAGGCCGACAGTGCGGAACGAGGTGCCGTTGGCCGAAAACAGCGTCTCGAAGATCTGGCGCAGGCCCTTGTACAGCCCCGAGATCACCGGGGTCCGGGCGAGCAGCACCTCGCCGAACTCGACGACGCTGCGGCCGACGAGGTTGGCCGTGAGGAAGCCCAGCAGGGTCACCGCCAGGAAGGCGATGACGAGGCCGAGGCCTGGGATCGAGAACGGCAGGTAATGGTCGGGCAGGTAGCTCGCCGGCACCAGGGGCTTCACCCAGCCGTCGATGAGGCTGATGAACCACCACGTGATGTAGATGGTGATCGCCAGGGGGCCCGAGACGATGATGCCGGTGAGGAAGTAGGTCCGCAGGCGCCCGCGTGCGCTCACCCGGGGGCGGGCGCCTGCGGGCTCTGGTTCGGGGACCGGTGGGATGAGTGTCGCCACGGATGCACTTTCGGCGCGGGGAACGGCGCCCGAGGATCGTCGGCCGGCCCCGGCCCGCTTGCGTAGAGGTAGCCGCAGACGGTGCCGGGCTCAAGGTCGCGCCTGCGCGCCCGGCCCGCCGGTTCAGTGTCGGGTCGGGCGTTCCGCGAGCGTGTGCGCCAGGAAGAAGCGCACCATCTCGGCGCTGGCATCGGGGCCGCGCGGATCGGTGTAGGACCCGTCCGGGCTGCCGCCGGACCATGCGTGGCCGGTGCCGTGCAGGAGCCAATGCTCCAGCACGGCGCGACCGGCCTCGTCGGTCCGGACCGTGCGGGTGTAGCGGGTGCCCCCCGGCGCGGTGCCGTTGGTGACCGTGGTACCGAGAGCCTCGGCGGGCGTCGCCTGGGCGATGACCCGTTCGCCGTTGACGGGATGGACCGTGCGGTCGCCGTCGCCGTGGAACACGATGGTCGGCACGGCCGGGCCGTTCCCGCGCGCCTGGACCGCCCCGCCGCCGTTCATGGCCGCGAAGGCGGACGGCATGTCGCGGGCCGCCCCGCAGGCGAGGCCCGAATGGACGCCGACCGCCGCGAACAGGTCGGGATAGGTCGCGGCCATGATGGCCGCCGCCGCCCCGCCCGCCGAGAGGCCGGCGACGTAGACGCGGGTTGCGTCGCCGCCGAACTCGGCCACCACCGCCCGGGCGATACCGGCGATGAGGGCCGGTTCGCCGCCCTCGCGCTGCTGGTCGCCGGCGTTGAACCAGTTCCAGCATTTCTGCGCGTTGGCCGAGGGGGGCTGCGCCGGATAGGCCACGAGGAAGCCCTGCGTCTCGGCCAGCGCGTTCATGCGGGTACCGGCGGCGAAGTCGTCGGGCGACTGGGTGCAGCCGTGCAGCATCACGATCACGGGGAGCGTCTCGCCCGTCCGGCCACTCGGCACGTAGACCTTGTAGTCGCGGGCGCCCCCCGCACTGGTGAAGTGGCCTGTCTCGAAGCGGGCGCCCTCGGGCACCGGAATCGGCTTCGTGGCGGGGCCTCGGCCAAGTCCCTGACCGAGGCCCTGACCGAAACCTTCGAGGTTCGGCATCGCCGCCGCCAGACCGCCGGCCTTGGTGAAGCGCTCGGATAGGGCGCGCAGGGCCTGTGCGGGGTCGAGCCGTGCCGCCTGCGTGGGTGCGTCGGCAGTGGTGTCCCTGTCTGCCCCCGGCGCCGTCCAGGCCCCGGTGCCGTCCGTCGGGGCCACCATGTCGAGGATCGGGCGCGGGCGCTTCGTGTCCTTCGGTGCGTCCGCCTCGGGCGCAGGCTTGCCCTGGAGCAGGGCCATCGCCTCGGCGAGCCGCCCGGCCTGGGTCAGGCGGGTGACGGCGGCCATGTCGATGGCGGAGAAGTGGGTTGCGTCGAATGGGGCCATGGATCGGAATCCTTGTCGGTGAGGGAGTTCAGGCGATGCGGTCGGCGAGGGCCGCCTTGACCGCCGGGCTCGCCTGGAAGGCACCCAGCACCTGCACGGAGGCGATGGCGGCGCGGGCGAGTTCGGGGGTGACGTCGGGGGCGATGCTGGCGAGGCCGAGCACCTGGATGTGGAGCGGCGCGCCGGCGTCGCGCGCCGCCTCAAGGGCGGCGCGGCTGTAATGGGAGAGCCCGAGTTCGAGGCCCTTGCGGGCCACGGACTGGCGCACGGCCTCGCCCTGGCGTTCGAGCTGGTTGCGCACGGCGGTGCGGATGAAGTCGGCCCGGTTGGCGAAGAAGCCGTCGCGAACCATCAGATCGATGTGCCCGAGGTCGACGAAGCCGAGATTGACCGTGACCTTCTCGCTGTCGGGCAGCTTCGGCCGCAGGGCGTGAACGTTGTCTTCCATCTCTCGAACCCCTCCAGGCCATCCGGTTGGATGGTCTGAAGATGGCGACGGGATGGAAAAGCGCAAGGGTCCGCGATCAGTCGCCGTGGGCGGGACCGTGTTTCAGGGCGGGCTGGTGATGGAGCGGGACGATTCCCGCGCGGTTATTCCACCGTCACGGATTTCGCGAGGTTGCGCGGCTGGTCCACGTCTTTCCCCATGAACACCGCCGTATGGTAGGCGATGAGCTGGATCGGCACGGCGTAGACGATGGGCGCCACCACCGGATCGCAGTCGGGCATGGTCACCGTCGCCATGGTCTCGAGGCCGGCCGCCGCGGCGCCCTTGGCGTCGCCGATGAGGATGATGCGGCCGCCGCGCGCCGCCACCTCCTGCATGTTCGACACGGTCTTCTCGAAGATCGCGTCATGGGGGGCGATGACGATGACCGGCACGCTCTCGTCGATGAGGGCGATGGGGCCGTGCTTGAGTTCGCCCGCCGCATACCCTTCGGCGTGGATGTAGCTGATTTCCTTCAGCTTCAGGGCGCCCTCCAGCGCCATCGGGTAGCTGGTGCCGCGCCCCAGATAGAGCACGTCACGGGCCTTCGAGACCTCGCGGGCCAAAACCTCGATCTCGCCCTCGCGCTTGGCCGCCTCGGCCATGAGGCCCGGCACGGTGATGAGGGCGTCGACCAAGCCGCGCTCGCGCTCCGCGCTCAGGGTGCCGCGCGCCCGGCCCGCCGCGATGGCGAGGCACAGGAGCACGGTGAGCTGGCACGAGAACGCCTTGGTGGAGGCGACGCCGATCTCCGGGCCGGCCAGGGTCGGCACCACGGCGGAGGCCTCGCGGGCGATGGTCGAGGTCGGCACGTTGACCACCGCCAGGGTGTGCTGGCCTTGGCTCTTGGCGTAGCGCAGGGAGGCCAGTGTGTCGGCGGTCTCGCCCGATTGCGAGATCACCAGGGTGAGGCCGTCGCGGTCGAGGGGCGGCTCGCGGTAGCGCGCCTCGGAGGCGACGTCGATCTCCACGGGCAGGCGCGCCAGGGTCTCGAACCAGTATTTGGCCACGAGCCCGGCGTAGTAGGCCGTGCCGCAGGCGGTGATGGACAGCCGCGAGAGCGTGGCGAAATCGAACGGCAGGTCCCCCGGCAGGGCGACGCGGCCATTGGCCAGATCGACGTAGTGGGCGAGGGTCCGGCCCACGACCTCCGGCTGCTCGTGGATCTCCTTCGCCATGAAGTGGCGGTGGTTGCCCTTCTCGACCCGGTAGGCCTGGGCGACGATGCGCTGGCGCGGGCGTTCGACCATGGCCCCGCCGATGTCGCGGATCTCGGCGCCCGCGCGGGACAGGACCGCCCAGTCGCCCTCCTCCAGGTAGGTGATCTCCTCGGTGAACGGCGCCAGCGCCAGGGCGTCGGAGCCGAGATAGGTCTCGCCTATCCCTGCTTCCCTTTGGCCGAACCCGATGGCGAGCGGCGCGCCGTGGCGGGCGCCGATGAGCAGGTCGTCGTGGCCGGCGAACAGGATGCCGAGGGCGAAAGCGCCGTGCAGGCGCGGCAGGCAGGCGGCCACGGCCTCGATGGGGCTTAAGCCCCCCTCCATGGCGTGGCTGATAAGCTGGGCCACGACCTCGGTGTCGGTCTCGCTCTCGAAGCGGACCCCGAGGCCCTGCAGCTCGGCCTTGAGTTCGCGGAAATTCTCGATGATGCCGTTGTGGACCACGGCGAGGCGCGCCGTGGCGTGTGGGTGTGCGTTGGTCTCGTTGGGGCGCCCATGGGTCGCCCAGCGGGTGTGGCCGATGCCGATGGCGCCGGCGAGGGGCTCGTCGCGCAGGCGCGCCTCGAGGTTGGCGAGCTTGCCCTCCGCGCGCCTGCGTTCCAGGCGCCCCTGCGTCAGGGTGGCGATGCCGGCCGAATCGTAGCCGCGATACTCGAGCCGGCGCAGGGCCTCCACGAGCTGCCCGGCCACGGCGTCCCGTCCGACGATGCCAACGATTCCGCACATGGGTCGTGTCTCTCACAAACGGGCCGCCAAACCGCGGCCGAGCCGGGCTTGTATCGGATTGGAACAGGCGCGCCACCCGGTCGACGCCAAGGGTCGCCGGCAAACCCTCAACGCAAGCTTGAGGCAATCGGCCCAACCGCCCGCATGGTTTACGATTTTGCGCGCTTGGCCTTCTCGGCGGCCAGAGCCGCACGCTTGCCCGGCGCCCATCCGGCGAGGTTGCGCTGGCGCGCCCGCGAGACGGCCAGCGCGTCCTTGGGGACATCGGCCGCGATCACCGAGCCCGCCCCGACGATGGCACCGGCCCCCACGGTGACGGGGGCGACGAGGGCGGTGTTCGAGCCGATGAAGGCGCCCGCCCCGATGGTGGTGCGATGCTTGTTCACTCCGTCGTAGTTGCAGGTGATGGTGCCGGCCCCGACATTGGCGCCCGCCCCGATCTCGGCGTCGCCGAGGTAGCTCAGGTGGTTGGCCTTGGCGCCGGCGCCGAGGCGCGCGTTCTTGATCTCGACGAAGTTGCCGACCCGTGCGCCCGCCTCCAGCACCGCGCCGGGGCGCAGGCGGGCATAGGGACCGATCTGGACGCCCGGCGCCAGGGTGGCGCCTTCGAGATGCGAGAAGGCGTGGACGACAGAGCCGTCACCGACGGTGACGCCAGGGCCGAACACCACATGAGGTTCCACTAGAACGTCCCGGCCCAAAACCGTGTCGACACTGAAGAAAACCGTCTCAGGGGCGATCAGGGTCGCCCCGCCGAGCTGCGCTGCGCGCCGCAGGCGACTCTGGATCTCGGCCTCGGCGACGGCGAGTTGGATCCGGTCGTTGACGCCCTGCGCCTCGGCTTCGTCCACGGCCACCACGGCTACGGTGAGCCCGTCCGCGACGGCGAGGGCGACGGCGTCGGGCAGATAGTACTCGCCGGCCGCGTTGGCGTTGCCGATGCGGGCGAGGAGGTCGAGGGCGTGCCGGCCCGAGAGCGCCATCAGCCCGGCATTGCACAGGGTCACGGCCCGCTCTGGGGGGGTGGCGTCCTTCTCCTCCCGGATGGCCACCACCCGTCCGCCGTCCGTCAGCACGCGGCCGTAGCCCGTGGGGTTCGGACTGTCGAAGGCCAGCACCGCCACGGCGGCGCCGTCGGCCAGGGGCGCGCGCAGGCGCGCGAGGGTGGCGCCGGTGACGAGGGGGGTGTCGCCGAAGGCGACGATCACGTCGTCGTCGCCGGCCGTCAGGGCGTCGCGGGCGGCCAGCACCGCGTGGGCGGTGCCGAGGCGCTCGGCCTGGGGAAACACGGCGGCGCCCGGGGCCATCCGCTCGATCTCCCGGGCGACGGCCGCCTGCCCCGGCTCCACCACCACGGCGATGCGGCCCGCGCCGGCCTCGCGGGCGGCGGTGAGCACGTGGCCGAGCATGGTCCGCCCGGCCACGGCGTGGAGGACCTTGGGCCGATCCGAGCGCATCCGCGTGCCCTTGCCGGCGGCCAGCACGATGGCGGTGAGGCTGCGCCCGGTCGTCGTCGCTGCATCCATCGGTCGGTCCCAGTCCTTACGCGCGCTGCCGGTGCGCTACTGCGCCACCGCCGGGTCTGGCAAGGCCCCGGCTGACTCCCGCCGGGTTCGCAAACACCTTCCCTGGAACAAGCGCCTTCACTGGAACAAGCACCGCCCTCGGAATCAGCGACCGGAGAGGATCAGCGTGATCAGCACGGCGGCGACGCAGACGAACATGACGCAGCCCAGCGCCAGGCTCGCCAGAGTCGTCGTGGAGATGTAGGTGCCGGCGACGTGGCCCAGCACCCGGGCGATGCCGCCGCCTCCGCCCCGCGGGGAATGCTCCTGACCGGGATGGCCGCAGGCGGGGCAAGCCAAGGCCTGCGTGGACACACGGTGCGTGCAGGCGGGGCATGGAATCAGTGCCATGAAGAGCCTCCGTTGCGGCGTCGACGATGACCATCGACGGTCTCGATGTGCCATAAGCGCGCCGGCTCGGCCAGACGGCCAGGCTTGTGGGGGGCGAACCGGCTCCGACGCGTCGAACGGGACCGGGGACTTGGGCGTTGTGTGACACTTAATCTCCAGTTCAGGCCGACGCATGGTAGACCCTGCGCCTGAGCCGCGCTCTCCATCAATCCGGCGCCCGAGCGCGCCCAAACGACAGGTCCCATGACGCTGCCGCTCCCAGGTTCCCACGCTGCCGTTGCTCACCCGTCCGACGCTCCCGCGATGGCAGGTTCCCAGGACCATACCCGCCGCGATCTTCTCCGTGGGGCCGGCGTGGTGGCGTTGTCCGGAGGGCTCGCCGCCCTGCCCGCGCGCGCCTTCGCCGACGAGGCTCCGTCCCTTCCGGCGGCCGGCACGCCATTCCAGGCCGGATTGGTCACCGACCTCGCCCGGGCACTGGCCGCGCGCGCCTACGTCGCCCCGCGCACGGACGATTTGCCCGAGGCCCTGACGGGCCTCAACCGCGAGCAATACGCCGGGATTCGGACCGTGCCGGGGAGCGCGGTCTGGGCCGACGCCGACCTCGGCTTCACCATCGAACCGCTCCATCGCGGCTCGGTGTTCAGGGGACGGGTCGCCCTGGCGCTCATCGAGGACGGGGTCGTGCGCCCCGTGGCCTACGACCGCGCCCGCTTCGAGACGGACACCACCCAGATCCCGACGTTCAAGGACGACCCGGGGTATTCCGGTTTCAAGCTCCGGGCCCGGTTCGCGGGCGGCGAGCTCACGGATTTCGCTTACCTCCAGGGCGCTTCGTTCTTCCGCCTCGTCGCGGCCGGCCAGGGCTTCGGCGTCACCGCGCGCGCCCTCACCCTGCGACCGGCCGATGCACGGGGTGAGGAATTTCCCGAGTGGCGTGCCGTCTGGATCGAACGGCCCGGTCCCGGCGGCCCCCTCGTCCTGCATGCCCTGGTCGATTCGCCGTCCGCCACGGCGGCCCTGCGCATGAGCCTGCGCCCGGGAGCGGCTTCGCTCTGCGACGTCGAGGGGACGGTGTTCGCGCGGACCGCCATCGATCACCTCGGACTCGGGGGCATGACGACGAGCTACCTGTTCGGTCCCCACGACCGTCGCGGCGCCGACGATGCGCGCGCCGCCGTCCATTCCTCGGGCGGCTTGCAGATCCGCACGGGCTCCGGCGAGGCGATCTGGCGCCCGGCGCGCAACCCCGAGACCCTGCAGGTCTCGTCCTTCGTCGACGACAGCCCGAAGGGCTTCGGGCTGATGCAGCGGGCGCGGGATTACCGCAGCTTCCAGGACGACATCCAGCATTGGGAATGGCGCCCGTCCCTGTGGCTCGAGCCCCTCTCCGCCTGGGGACCGGGGTCCGTGACCTTGCTCGAAATCCCGAGCGATTCCGAATTCAACGAGAACATCCTAGCCTATTGGCGGCCGAAAGCCGGCCTCGCGGCGGGGGCCGAGCGGGCGTTCAGCTACCGCCAGCACTGGTGCTGGCAGCCACCCGAGCCGGTGCCTGTGGCCGTGGTTTCCGGCACCCGCGCCGGGCGCGGGACGAACGACAACCGGCGCCTCTTCCTGGTCGACTTCACCGGGGAGGGTCTGGCCGAAGCCGGCGACCTGCGGACCCAGCTCTCGGTCGGCCCCGGCGCCATCACGGCGAGCACCCTCTACCGCTACCCCGACCGCAAGACCGTGCGCGTCGCCTTCGAGCTCGACCCGCGTGGCGAGAAGGCGTGCGAACTGCGCCTCGCCCTGCAACGGGGCGACACCCCCCTCACCGAAACCTGGCTCTACCGTTGGACACCGTGAACGCACCCGCGCCTCAAGTCGCCCCGGCACCCGCCCCGTTCCGTCCGGCGATGCCACCCGAGGCGCCCCTGGCCATGCCGGTGCAGCGCCTCGACACCTGGGACGGGGCCGCCGGCCACGTGCCTTCGGTCCGCCATGGAAAGCCGTGGCTGGCCCGCCTCTTCGTGTTTGGCGCGGCAGCACTCCTCACCGCCTACGGCGCCATGCAGATGTACGAGGTGGTGGCGGTCTCGGGCGGCACCACGGCCCTGCAATACGTGCTGCTCGCCCTGTTCACCCTGAACTTCTCCTGGATCGCGCTCGCTTTCACCGGCGCGATCCTGGGCTTCTTGGTGCTCCTGCGCCGCCCCAAGGCCCCTGCCCTGCCGACGGCGCTCACCACCCGCACGGCGGTGGTGATGCCGGTCTACAACGAGGCCACGGCCCGGACCTTCGCCGCCATCGAGGCCATGCGCGTCGAGATCGATGCCACCGGCCTGGGCCACGCCTTCGACTATTTCGTGCTGTCGGATTCGACGTTGAGCGATGCCTGGATCGCCGAGGAGCGCGCGTTCCTCGATCTTCGCGCCCGCTGGGGCGACGACGCCCGCCTGTACTACCGCCACCGGCCGAAGAACCACCACCGCAAGGCCGGCAACATCGGCGACTTCGTCTCGCGCTGGGGTGCCACCTACGACCACATGCTGGTGCTCGATGCCGACAGCCTGATGACGGGCACGTGCGTGGTGCATCTGGCCGCCGCCATGGAGGCCGACCCGGATTCCGGCATCATCCAGTCGCTGCCGCTCATCATCAACCGCAACACCCTGTTCGCGCGCGTCCAGCAATTTGCCGCGCGGATCTACGGGCCGGTCATCGCCACCGGCTTGTCGGTGTGGTCGGGCCGCGACGGCAATTACTGGGGCCACAACGCCATCATCCGCACGAAGGCCTTCGCCGCCGCCTGCGGCCTGCCGGACCTGCCCGGCAAGCCGCCCTTTGGCGGCCATGTGCTCAGCCACGACTTCGTGGAAGCCGCCCTGATCCGGCGCGCCGGCTGGAGCGTGACCATGCTGCCCGACCTTCCCGGCTCCTACGAGGAGAGCCCGCCCTCCCTCATCGATGTGGCCGTGCGCGACCGGCGCTGGGCGCAGGGCAACCTTCAGCACAGCCGCATCATCGGGGCCGCCGGTCTGAAAACCGCGTCGCGCCAGCACTTCGCCACGGGCATCGCGGGTTACGTCGCCTCGCCGCTCTGGCTGGCCCAGCTCGTGGTCGGTATCGCCCTCGTGCTGCAGACCGCCTACGTGCGGCCGGAATACTTCACGAGCGAGTTCGGGCTCTACCCGGTCTGGCCGCGCTTCGATCCCGTTCGCGCGCTCCGGCTGTTCGGGATCACCATGGGCATCCTGCTCGCCCCGAAGTTTCTGGGGCTCATCCTGGCGCTGATCGACGGCCCCGTGCGACGGGCCTGCGGGGGCGCCGTCCGCCTCGTTCTGTCGAGCCTGATCGAGATCCTGCTCTCGGCCCTCATCGCGCCCATCGCCATGCTGATCCAGTCGGGCTCGGTGTTCCAGATCCTCGTCGGGCGCGACACCGGCTGGAACCCGCAGCGGCGCGACGACGGCTCGATCCCGTGGAGCGACATCGTCCGCCGCCACCGCTGGCACATGGCGCTCGGCCTCGTCACCGGGATCGCCGCCTTCGCCATCGCGACCTCCCTGTTCCTCTGGATGTCGCCGACGATCCTCGGCCTCGTGCTCGCGATCCCGATCTCGTGGGCGAGCGGTCAGCTCGCTTGGGGGCTGGCCCTCAAGCGGCTCGGCCTGCTCATGACCCCGGAGGAGCGCGACCCGCCCGCCATCGCCACACAGGCGGGCCGCCTCGCCGCCCGCAATGCCGCGCAGGGCCTCGACGATGCGGACGCCCTGCGGGCCCTCCACGCCGAGCCCGCTTTCGCAGAGGCCCACGCCGCCATGCTGCCCCAGGCCGCACCCCGGCCGCGCGGCGTCATCGACACGGACCGGGCGCTGGCCCAGGCCAAGGTGGTGGAAGCCCACACCCTCGACGAGGCCGCCGCCTGGCTCTCGCCGAAGGAGCGCATGGCCCTCCTGCACGACCGCGCGCTTCTCGACCGCCTGAGCCGCCTCGAGGCCAGCGCCGCCTGAGTTTTCGATTTCCGACCGCGGCGTTCTCCGTTAGAACCCTCCCACCCCGCCGGCTCCGCGCCGGCGCGGACGGAAGGGTGGCCGAGTGGTTTAAGGCAGCGGTCTTGAAAACCGCCGTGGGGGCAACTCCACCGTGGGTTCGAATCCCACCCCTTCCGCCAAGTTTTTCGACCGGCAAGGTTTTCGTAGGGCTCTCGACCCAAGCCATGGGTCAAGCCATGGCTTGGGTGGAAGAACTTCCGATATAGGCGTGAGGCTGGGGTCGGCCGCCCGTATCGCTTCGGCGTGACTTCGATGGGCGACGGAGCCACCCGCAAGCCGCGGCCTTTTTGTGCCCGAGGACGCTCGACCCGCTCAAGACCGGGCGCGGCGGCCTGATCGCGTCAGACTTGGCCCTGCAACCCGCGAAGATGGGCGATGTGGCGAACCGCCAGAACGTAGCCGTGCGTGCCGAAGCCGGCCAGCACCGCAGTCGCGGCGAGCGAGACGTAGGAATGGTGCCGGAAGGCCTCGCGCTTGTGGACGTTGGAGATGTGGCACTCGACGATGGGAACCTCGCACGTGGCGAGGGCGTCGAGGATCGCGATCGACGTGTGGGTGAAGGCCCCCGGATTGATGACGATCCCCGCCGATCCGACCCGGTACTGGTGGATCCAGTCGATGATCTGGTGCTCGGCATTGCTCTGGTGGAAGGCGACCGTGAGCCCGAACGCCTCGGCCTCGGCCCGGCAGAGCGCTTCGACATCGCCGAGGGTCTCGTGCCCGTAGATCTCGGGCTGGCGCTTGCCGAGGAGGTTCAGGTTGGGGCCGTTGAGGATCAGGATGGTGTCGTTCATGGAAGGCTCCATCGTTGAAGGGTCCTGACAACGGCCGTTGCACGGACGCGCAGGTCCCGTCGCGGCTTGCCAAGCCCGCCTTTACGTCTCCGCCGGCCCCGAGGCCACCGCTGCCGTCGGCCTCCCCCTGTCGGGTGACGGTAGGGCGTCCCTTCGGCATCCGACGCCCCGCTGCCGCGTTGACGAAAGCAGGGAGACCCACGCCATGAGCCAGCCCGTCGTCGTCGCCGTCGCGATCACCGGTTCCGTGCCGCGCAAGGCGGACAATCCCGCCCTGCCCGTCACGGTGTCCGAGCAGATCGAATCCACCCATGCCGCCTACGAGGCCGGCGCGACGCTGGCCCACATCCATGTCCGCAACGATGACGAGACCCCCTCCTCCGATCCGGACCGGTTCGCCGCCGTCCAGGCGGGCCTGCGCACGCATTGCCCGGGCATGATCGTGCAGTTCTCCACCGGCGGGCGCGGACGCGACCCGGCGAGCCGGGGGCTCTCCCTCCAGCATGCCCCCGACATGGCCTCGCTCTCGACGGGCTCGGTCAACTTCCCCACCATCGTGTACGAGAACCCGGCCGCCCTCGTCGCCGATCTCGCAGGTCGGATGAAGCGTTTCGGGGTGAGACCCGAGATCGAGATCTTCGATCTCTCGCACCTGCACGGCACCAGGCGCCTCGTGGAGGCCGGGCTGATGGACGACCGGCCCCACGTCCAGTTCGTCATGGGCGTGCAGAACGCGATGCCGGCCGACGAACACCTCCTCGACATTCTGCTCACTGAGCTGCGCCGCGTGCTGCCGAAGGCGACGTGGACGGCCGCCGGCATCGGACGCCATCAGGCGCCCGTGATGGATTGGGCCCTGGCACGCGGCGCAGACGCCGTCCGCACCGGGCTCGAGGACAACATCCGCCTCACCAAGGATCGGCTCGCCGCTGGCAACGCCGAACTCGTCGGCCTCGCCGTGGAGGCGATCGCGCGGCACGGCCGGACCGTCGCGAGCCCGGCCCAGGCCCGCACCCGCCTCGGCCTCACCGCCTGATTCGGCGCGGTCGACCGTTCCGGCCCTCGCGTCCCCTTTGTCGCGCCCGCACGGGATCGGGTAGGAACGGGGACGCGCCCGGCTCTCCGGGCGACGTCCCGGGAGGCGAGCGGATTGGCTGACGGCTTTGTGGCAGCGCCCGTGCGGCGTCGGCGGCGCGACGGAGCGCTGCGGCGCGACGCGGTTCTGGATGCCGGCCTCGCGGTCTTCTCGACCCTTGGCCTTCATGGGGCGAGCCTCGATCAGATCGCCGAGCGCGCCGGCCTCTCGAAGACCAACCTGCTCTATTACTTCGCCTCGAAGGAGGCTCTCTACGTCGCCGTGCTGCGACGGGTGCTCGATGTCTGGCTCGATCCGCTTCAGGCCCTCGATTCCGGGAGTGAGCCGGCCGAGGCGCTCAAGGCCTACATCCGCGCGAAGGTGACCCTGTCGCGCGACGCACCCCAGGCGTCCCGCCTGTTCTGCCTCGAGATCGTCCAGGGCGCTCCGCTCCTGCGGGCGGAACTCGAAGGCCCCCTGCGGGCCTTGGTCGACGCCAAGGTCGCCGTGCTGAGCGGCTGGATGGACGAAGGGCGGATCCAGCCGCACGACCCGCATCACCTCGTCTTCTCGGTCTGGGCGATCACCCAGCACTACGCCGATTTCGCCGTGCAGGTCGACGCGATCACCGGGCACGATCTGTCGGACGAAGCCTTCTTCGAGCGGACCGTGGCCAGTACCCAGAGACTGATCCTGGCGGGCCTCGGACTCGCCTGATTCGGCGGCGTCGCCGGATCCGGGTCCGAGCGCTGCCGTTCTCGCCGTTCCGATGGGCAGGACCCGCACAGCGCGCGCGCATGCCGCGGAGAGTTTGTGCAGATGGTCAAACTTCCTGATTTTGAAGTTTGACCATCTGGTCCGAATAGCTAGCCTGAGGATGTGCCGTACCACTTCGGTCGAGTCCGAAGCCGTACGGCGGAAGACTTGACGGGTCTCATGTCGCGGCACGCAATGCTGCCGTCGGAACGCGAGGGTGCCATGACCGAGCCCAAAGCCGAGACTGAGGCCGAGCCCATGGCCGAACCCATGGCCGAACCGATGAGCATCGGTGTTTTCATTCCGATCGGTAACAACGGCTGGCTTCTCTCGGAGAACGCGCCGCAATACATGCCGAGTTTCGAGCTGAACAAGCAGGTGACGTTGAAGGCCGAAGGGTACGGCCTCGATTTCGCGCTCTCGATGATCAAGCTGCGGGGGTTCGGCGGCAAGACCGAGTTCTGGGACCACAACCTCGAATCGTTCACGCTGATGTCGGGGCTCGCCGCCGTCACCAGCCGGATCAAGCTCTACGCCACCGCCCCGACCCTGTGTCTGCCGCCCGCCATCGTCGCCCGGATGGCGTCGACCATCGACTCGATCTCGAACGGCCGCTTCGGCCTCAACCTGATCACCGGCTGGCAGAAGCCGGAATACGCGCAGATGGGCCTCTGGCCCGGCGACGAATACTTTGCCCGGCGCTACGAGTATCTCTCGGAATACGCGCAGATCCTGCGCGATCTCTGGGAGACCGGCCACAGCGACCGCAAGGGCGACTTCTTCCAGATGGACGATTGCCGCCTGAGCCCGCGCCCGCAGGCCGACATGAAGATCATCTGCGCCGGGCAGAGCGGCGCCGGCATGGCGTTCACCGCGACCTATGCCGATTACAATTTCTGCTTCGGCAAGGGCGTCAACACGCCCACCGCCTTCGCCCCCACCGTGGCGCGGCTGGAGGACGCCAAGGCGAAGACCGGCCGCGCGGTCTCGTCCTACGTGCTCTTCATGATCATCGCCGACGAGACCGACGAAGCGGCCCACGCCAAATGGGAGCATTACAAGGCCGGCGCCGACGGAGAGGCGATCGCCTGGCTCGGCGTTCAGGGCTCGGCCGATACCAAGTCGGGGGCCGACACCAACGTCCGCCAGATGGCCGATCCGACCTCCGCGGTGAACATCAACATGGGCACCCTGGTCGGCTCCCACGCCACCATCGCGCGGCTCCTCGACGCGGTCATGACCGTGCCGGGCACCGGGGGCGTGCTCCTCGTCTTCGACGATTTCTTAGCGGGCCTCGACGCGTTCGGACAGAAGATCCAGCCGCTGATGAAGACGCGTCGGCACATCACCGGTGATGTCGCGCCCCTGACGCGGGGCGACTCGGCCTCCCTGGCACAGGTGGCGTGATGCGGGGCGAGATCCCGGCGGGCTACCGCGACGCGACGGGCCGCGTCGGCGGCGTGACGCTTCCCGCCCGGCCCGAGCCGATCGCCTTCGACGCGGGCGCGAGTGCGCTCATCGTCGTCGACATGCAGAACGCCTACGCGACGAGGGGCGGCTACCTCGATCTCGCCGGCTTCGACGTTTCCGCGACCGGCCCGGTCGTCGAGCGGATCGCCGCGGCCGTCGCCGCCGCCCGGGCGGCGGGACTCCTGGTGATCTGGTTCCAGAACGGCTGGGACGCCGATTACGTCGAGGCCGGCGGTCCGGGTTCGCCGAACTGGCACAAGTCGAACGCCCTCAAGACCATGCGCCGGCACCCGGAGAGGAACCACAGGCTCCTGGCCAAGGGCACCTGGGACTACGCCCTGGTCGACGCGCTGAGGCCGGAGCCGGGCGACATCGTCCTGCCGAAGCCGCGCTACAGCGGCTTCGCCAACACTGCCCTCGACAGCATGCTCAGGGCCCGCGGCATCCGCACCCTGATCTTCACCGGCATCGCCACCAACGTCTGCGTGGAATCGACCCTGCGCGACGGCTTCTTCCTCGAATATTTCGGCATCGTCCTGGCCGACGCCACCCATCAGGCCGGCCCGCCGAGCCTGCAGGCGGGGGCGCTCCTCAACATCGAGACCTTCTTCGGCTGGGTCTCGGACGTCGGCGCCTTCGCCGAGGCGCTCGCCGCCGAGCCCCCCCGCAACGCCGAGTAACCCTCAATCGAAAGCCTCCCAGAATGCCGAAGACCGTCGTGATTCCCCCCGGCACCGGCAAGCCGCTGGCGCCCTACGTGCCCGGAACCCTGGCGGATGGCGTGCTCTACGTCTCGGGCACCCTGCCCCTCGATGCGGACGCCAACGTCGTCCATGTGGGGGACGCGGCCGCGCAGACCCGCCACGTCCTCGAGACGATCAAGGGCGTGGTCGAGGCCGCCGGCGGCGGCATGGACGACGTCACCTTCAACCACGTCTTCCTGAAGGACTGGGCCGACTACGCCGCGATCAACGCCGTGTATGCCGCGTACTTTCCGGGCGAGAAGCCGGCGCGCTACTGCATCCAGTGCGGGCTCGTGAAGCCCGATGCGCTCGTCGAGATCGCCTCGGTGGCCCATCTCGGCAAGGCCGCCTGAGGGATGGCCGTGCCGGTCCATCACGCGGTCCATGGCCGGGCCGGCGGCCGAACCGTGCTGCTTTCGCCGGGGCTCGGCGGGGCGGCGGGTTATTTCGCGCCGCAGATGCCGGCGCTGGTCGAGCGCCGTCGCGTCGTCACCTACGATCATCGCGGCACCGGTCGCTCGCAGGGCCCCCTGGAGCCCGGCCACGACATCGCGGCCATGGCGCGCGACGTGCTCGCCCTCCTCGACGGGCTCGCCATCGAATCGGTCGACCTCGTCGGGCACGCGCTCGGCGGGTTGATCGGGCTGCAACTGGCGCTGACGCACCCCGAACGGGTCGGGCGCCTCGTCGTCATCAACGGATGGGACAGCATCGACCCGGCGACCCGCCGTTGCTTTGCGGCCCGGAAGGCACTGTTGACGCGGGACGGTCCCGAGGCCTTCGTCCGAGCCCAGGCGATCTTCCTGTATCCGGCGCCCTGGATCTCGGAGAATGCGGAGCGGCTCGCGGCGGACGAGGCCCACGCGCTGGCGCATTTCCCCGGCGCCGACGCCGTTCTGGCGCGCATCGCCGCCCTGGAGGCGTTCGACCTGACGGGACGCCTCGGCGCGGTGCCGCACGAGACCCTGGTGATGGCCGCGCGCGACGACGTGCTGGTGCCGTTCACCGCGTCGGAGCGGCTCGCCGCCGGATTGCCGAACGCCCGCCTCGATCTCGCGCCCGATGGGGGGCACGCCCATTCCGTGACGCGGCCGGAGCTGGTCACCACGGCCCTCCTGCATTTCCTCGATCGGCCGTGACGGCGCGAATGGCGATGGACCCGCGAATGGACCCGCGCTTGGACTTGGAGTCGACCGACATGACCGGGACCGAGGGACCTGACGACGCGCCCGTCGCGGCCGGCGCCTATCGCGATGCCATGGCGCGGCTCGCCAGCGCGGTGCATCTCGTCACCACCGACGGGCCGTGGGGGCGTGCCGGCTTCACCGCCTCGGCCGTCTGCAGCGTCAGCGATGCGCCGCCGACCCTGCTGGTCTGCCTCAACCGCGCGTCCTCCGCCCACCCGGTCTTCGACCGGGCCGAGAGGCTGTGCGTCAACATCCTCGGTGCCGGACAGCAGCACGTCGCGGCCGCCTTCGGCGGCAGGCGGTCGATGCCGGAGCGCTTCGCCGCCATACGCTGGTCCACCGGCGCGCGCGGGCTGCCCGTTCTCGCCGACGCGTTGGCGACGTTCGAATGCCGGATCGCGAGCCGGAGCCGCGTCGGCACCCACGATGTCCTGTTCTGCGAGGTGGTCGGCCTCGGCGAGGCGTCCGGTGCGGACGCCCTCGTGTATGCGGACCGGCGCTACCACGTGGTGCCGTCCGCACCCGTCGCCGAGGCGCCGGGAGAATACGAGCGCATCGTCGGCGTGCACGAAGCCGGCGGCACCGATCGGGCGGTGATCGCCAAAGCGCCCGAGGGGGCGTGGAGCCGCGCCGTCACCGCCGCGGCGAAGTGACGGAGCCTGAGCGGCGTCGGCCTCAGGCGTCGATGACGCTCACATGGGCCGCGACGACCTTCCAGCCATCGGGGAACCGGACCCAGGTCTGGCTCTGGCGCCCGATGCGATCGGGCGCCGTCGGGCGCGTGAACAGCGTCATCGCGACGGCGCAATCGCGGCCGTAGGTGGTGATAACCGTGCCGGAGAGATCGCGCGCCAGACCCTCGGCCGAGCGGGACCGGCGGAAGGCGCGGATCGCGTCCATGCCGTAGAGGTTCTCGCCCCCGCCATAGCGGATGGTGCGGGGATCGTCGTGGAACAGCGCTTCCAGGGTCGGAACTTCGTTGCCGACGAGGGCCGCCTCGTAGCGGGCGAACGCGGCCTCGACCTCGGCTTTCACGGTGGGATCGTCGATGGGCATGCGGCTCACGCGAAATTGGCGACGGGCGCGCGAACGACGCCCGCGCGTTCGAGATGATGGGCGACCCGGAGCGCCAGATCCTCGCGCCACGGTGCGGCGATGACCTGCACGCCGAGCGGCAGGCCCGTGTCGAGCCAGACCGGCACGGCGACCACGGGCAGGCCGATGAACGAGATCGGCTGGGTGAACAGGCCGATATTGGCGCGTACCGGCAGCGTGACGCCGTCGAGCACGAAGGCTGTCTGCCCCGCGCGCGGCGCCCGGCAGGGTGTGCAGGGCGCGAGGATCACGTCGACCTCGCGGAACAGGTCGAGCACGGCCGCGCGGTACCAGCGCCGGAAGCGTTGGGCGCGCTCGACGAACGGCGCGGGCAGCATCATTCCGGCGATGAGGCGATCCCGCACGGCCGGATCGAAATCGCCGGCCCGCTCCCGCAGGCGGTCGCGATGCAGGGCGGCGCCTTCGGCGGCCGTGATCAGGTAGGCCGCCGCACGGGCCCGTGCGGCCTGCGGGATCTCGACCGTGCGCGTCGCCGACAGGGCGTCGGCGACGGCCGCGACGGCCGCGAAGGCTTCCGCGTCGCCGCCGGAGGCGAAATACCCGCCCGCCACGGCGATCCGCAGATCCCCCACGCCCGCGTCGAGGCCGGGACCGGTCGGTTCGACGGCCCGATCCGTGGCGACGGGATCCGCCGGATCCGGGCCCTGCATGGCGTCGTACGCCAGGGCGAGATCGCGGGTCGAGCGGCTCATCGGCCCGAGATGGTCGAGGCTTCCGACGAAGGGAAAGCTTCCGGCGCGGCTGAGGCGCCCGTAGGTGGGCTTCAGGCCGAAGCAGCCGCAGAAGGCGGCAGGCACGCGGATCGAACCGTTGGTGTCGGAGCCGAGGGCCAGGGGCACGAGGCCCGCCGCCACCGCCCCGCCCGAACCGCCGGAGGAGCCCCCCGCCATGTGTCCGGGCGCGTGCGGATTCCGGGTGTTGCCGTCGTGGCAGTTCTCGCCGGTGAAATCGTAGGCGTACTCGCCCATGTTGAGCCCGCCGACGAGGATCGCCCCCGCCGCTTCCAGGCGCCCGATCAGCGTCGCGTCCCCCTCCGACGGCGCCCGCTCCCGGTTGATCCGCGACCCGGCCCGCGTCGGCAGCCCGGCGATGTCGAACAGGTTCTTTGCCGCGAAGGGGACGCCCGCGAGGGGGCCGGGCGCCCCGCCCCGCCCATGGGCCGCGTCGAGTCGGTCCGCGCGGGCCAGGGCACGGTCCGCCAGGACGTCCGTGAAGGCGTTCACGGCGGGATCGACGCGGCCGATCCGATCGAGGGCCGCCGCGACCACCGTCCGGGCGCTCACCGCCCCGCTCGCGACGGACGCGGCGATCGATGCGGCCGAGGCCGTACTCCAATCCTGCTCGCTCACGGTCCCGGACCTCACGCTTCGAACACCGGGGCGGCTTCGGCCTCGTCCGGCAGGGGGAACGCGCCGACGAGGTCGGCCGCGGCGTGCAGCACGCGCAGGTTGGCCACGATCGCCGGCATCCAGGCGGGGTCGATGGGCAGGGCGAGCATGCCGGACGCGGCCGAGGCGTAGGCCTCGGGATCGAAGGCCGGGATCTCCGGGGCTTCCGTCATGCAACGTCCTCCTTGGTCTGGGCGATGGCGGTCATGCGAATCTCGTTCCGGCGGGCCCCCGGTCCGCGCCGCCGAGAGGGTTCAATCGAGCGTCTCCGAGGCACGCCCCTCCAGGGCGGCGACAACCCGGTGCGCGTCGGAGACCCAGCCGAAGATGCCGCCCTGCGCCGTGATCATCGCGAGGCCGGCTTCGTGGAATTCCGGGATGTACGACGCGCAGGCATCGGCGATGACGACGCAGCGATAGCCGCGGTCGTTGGCCTCCCGCACCGTCGTGTGCACGCAGACCTCGGTGGTCACGCCGCAGACCAGCAGGGTCGCGATGGCCCGGGTCGCGAGCACGTCGGCGAGTTCGGTGGCGTAGAACGCGCCTTTGCCGGGCTTGTCGATCACCGGCTCGCCATCCTGCGGCGCCAGGGCGGGAACGATGCCGTGACCGGGTTCGCCGCGGATCAGGATGCGTCCCATCGGCCCGGGCTGACCGATCCGCGCCGTGGGTTCGCCGCGCTCCAGCTTGGCCGGCGGCGCGTCGGAGAGATCCGGGCGATGGCCCTCCCGTGTATGCACGACGAGGAGCCCTGCGGCACGCGCCGCGTCGAGCACGGCCCGGCATGGGGGCACGGCGGCGGCGAGGAGGGAGACATCGTTGCCGAGGCTCTCCCCGAAGCCGCCGGGCTCGAGGAAATCGCGCTGCATGTCGATGATGACGAGGGCCGTGCGCGACGCCTCGAAGGGAAGCGGCGACGGCTCGGCGTCGAGAAGGCTGGGCATGCGCGGATCTCTCGCGACCGGGAATCACGGCCTCGAAGCATGTATGCAATCTGGCCGAAATGCGTGCCCAAACCACACACAGCGGTGCGCGAAGTTTCGTCTCTCCTGGCCACCCCATGGGCAGATCGCCGGGATGCGGCATCCGACGCCGGAGACGTCAGCGCTGGGCGCGCGCCCGGCTCGCGCGAATCGGCGGGGCGCGGCGTTTCAGGCGGTCCCGAGCCCGTTCGCCGGCCGCTTCGCGCGCGGCGGCACTTCCGGCATCGAGCGCCTCGAATGCGTCCTCGACCACGCTCATATGGACGAGCATCGCGGAGTTCGCGGCCGCCGCATCGCGGGCGAGCACGGCCCGGACAACGAGGCCGTGTTCGGCATGCGAGCGGGCGAGCCGCCCCGGTGCCTGGAACTGGGCGCGACGGTACGGCGTCAGCCGCCGCCGGAGGTTGCGGGCGATCTCGTCGATCACGCTGTTGTGCGCACCCACGTAGAGAAGGCTGTGGAAGTCCGCATTGGCGAGGACATAGGCGTCGTGGTCGTTCGCCTCGGCGAGGCTGCCCATGCGCTCGTGCAGCATCCGGAGCTGCCCGCGCTCGGCCGGTGTCATGCTCAAAGTCGAGAGCCGCGCGCAGGTCGCCTCGATCTCCCCCATGGCGATGAAGAGCATGTCGAGTTCGTCCGGCGTGATCGTCCGCACGGTCGCGCCCAGGCGTGGACGCAGGTCGATTAGGCCGGTTCCGTTGAGAAGTCGCAGGGCGTCGCGCACCGGTGTGCGCGACACGCCGAAGCGCTTGGCCAGGACCTGTTCGTCGAGATGGGTGCCGGGCGCGAACTCCCCCGACAGGATCGCGTCGGCGATGGCGTCGGACAGGCTCTCGGAGCGGGTTGGGGACGCTGGCACTGTGGTCTCGGGTTCCCGATGCGCCACCGGTACGGGGCCGCGCACGCCACCGATGATAGAGACGAGTTTCCCTCGCCCCGCAACATGACCCGCTGTCCGGGTCTATGGAGATGTGTTGCGGTTATGTGACGGCCGGCTCCGGCGTCCGACCAAGGGCGGGCCATGGCACACCGGTTGCGGTCCCCCGAACAGCATTGGCAGGTTCAGGGGGACGAACGATGTTCGCAAGGACGTTCACGGCTGCGGCTCTGTCGCTCGCCACGGTCGGGGCAAGCATGACCGGGGCAAGCATGACCGGGGCCTGCATGGCCGCCGATCTCGAGACCAGAAAGCTCAACGTGGCGGAGGCAGCACCCCTCAGGGAGCCGTCCTTCTTCCTGTTCTCGGACACGCAGGTGAGCTTTCGCTACCAGTTCCCCGCGGCCGAGCCGGGCGTGCAGATCCAGCGGGCGGATGGCGGCTTCCGCAACCGCGACATTCCGAAATACATCACCAACATCTCGCACGCCGACGCCTGGGCGTACGGCACGAACTTCTTCTCCCTCGACATCCTGAAATCGACCTCGCAGGACCCGGCCGGGACCACCAACGCCCCGGGCGGCTTCGCGCAGTACGACAACGGGGCCACGGAAGCCTACGGCCTCTATCGCGGCACGCTCAGCCTGAACGCGCTGACCGGCACCAAGGCCTTCACCGTGCCGGGCCTCGTCAAGGACGTCTCGCTCGCCTTCGGGTTCGACGCGAACACGAAGAACACCGCGTTCGGGCCGAAGAAGCGCGACGTCGTCGGCGGCCTGACCTTCTCGGTCGACGTGCCCGCCGGCTTCCTCAACATCAGCGCCCACGCCTACAAGGAATGGAACCGGAACGGCTTCAATATCGGCGGCGACCGCGACGTCAGCTTCGACACTGTCCCCGAATTCGAGATCGTCTACAACTTTCCGATCACCTTCTTTCCGAACGTTCCCCTGAGCCTCGCGGGCTTCAACAACATCGTCATGCCCAAGGGCAAGGGCATCCGGGACGCGTTCAATTATCCGGGTGGCTACTATCCCGGAACCGGCGTCGAGTTCCTGTCGCGCACGAACCTCGTGCTCGATGTCGGTAAAATGATCTGGAACCAGCCCAACAAGCTCGATGCCTTCGTGGGCTTCCAGTACTGGCTGAACAAGTTCGGCAACGTGGAGCGCACGACCTTCAAGGGGACCGAGGAGAAGAGCTTCCTTGCCGGCATCGCGTTCCACATCTTCTGAGAAGCCCCGGGGCGGCCTGGAATATGCTCCGCTCGGGACATCGCGTGGAATCGGGAGTCGGAATGAACGCGCACAAGGCCGGGACCCATCGTCTCTGGATCAGGAACCCGCTGGCGATCCTCGCGGAGGATGCGGCCGGTGGCCTCGTCGTCGAAGGGACGCGCATCGTGGAGCGCGTGCCCTCGGGCGGCCAGCCGGCGGCGCCTGTGCACGAGACCTTCGACGCCGCGGGCCACGTGGTGATCCCCGGCCTCGTCAACACCCATCACCACTTCTTCCAGACCCTGACCCGCGCTCATCCGCTGGCGATCAACAAGCCGCTGTTTCCCTGGCTTCAGGCCCTCTACACCGTCTGGGACAAGCTGACCCCGGAGGCCTTCCGCCTCGCCACGCGCCTCGCCTACACCGAACTGCTCCTGTCGGGCTGCACCACGGCGGGGGATCACCACTACCTGTTCCCGAAAGGACTCGAAGCCTCCGTCGACATCCAGGTCGAGGAGGCGAAGGCCCTCGGCATCCGGGCCTTCGTCACCCGTGGTTCCATGAGTCTTTCGGTGCGCGACGGCGGCCTGCCGCCGGACGCCCTCGTGCAGGACGACGACACGATTCTCTCCGACAGCGAGCGGGTGCTGTCCCTGTTCCACGACCCGAACCCCGGCGCCATGGTGCAGATCGGGTTGGCGCCCTGCTCGCCCTTCAACGTGACGAAGCGGCTGATGCGCGAGAGCGCGGCGCTGGCCGAGCGCCATGATTGCCGCCTGCACACGCATCTCGGCGAGACCCTGGACGAGGACGCCTACTGCCTCGCGACGTTCGGGCAACGCCCCGTCGACTACCTCGAGGAGGTCGGATGGATGAGCCCGCGCGCCTGGCTCGCCCACGGCATCCACTTCAACGACGACGAGGTCGCCCGCCTCGGTAAGGCGGGGGTCGGCGTGTGCCATTGCCCGACCTCGAACATGACCCTGGCGTCCGGCCAGTGCCGGACCTGCGAACTGGAGGCCGCCGGCTCCCCCGTGGGGCTCGGGGTCGACGGCTCGGCCTCGAACGACAGCTCGAACCTCATGGAGGGCGTCCGGCACGCCCTGATGCTGAACCGCCTCACCTACGGCGCCGAGAAGGTCACGCACCTCGACGCCCTGCGCTGGGCGACGGAGGGCTCCGCCGCCTGCCTCGGGCGCTCCGATATCGGCCGCCTGGAAGAGGGCCGCGAGGCGGATCTTGCCCTCTTCACCCTGGACGAGCTGCGCTTCTCCGGCGCGCACGATCCCCTGGCGGCCCTCGTGCTCTGCGGCGCCCACCGGGCCGACCGGGTGATGGTGGCCGGGCAATGGCGGGTCATCGACGGACATCCTATCGGCCTCGACACGCGTCGGCTGCGCGAAGACCACAGCCGGTTGGCCCGGCACCTGTTCGGCGCCGTCTGAGGATGGAAGCCGCCCGCTCCGCTTCCGCTTCGCCGCGCCCGCAGGCAGGGCCGACGCCCCTGTTCGGCGCCTACGGCATCGTGAAACGGTTCGGCGGCTTCACGGCGAACGACGGTGTCGATCTGGAGATCCGGGCCGGCGAGATACACGCCTTGCTGGGCGAGAACGGCGCCGGCAAATCCACCCTGATGAAGATCCTCTACGGCCTGCTGGAGCCCAGCGAGGGCGTCGTCACGCACCAGGGCGACATCGTGCAACTGCCGAACCCGGACGCCGCCCGCCGGCTCGGGATCGGCATGGTGTTCCAGCATTTCTCCCTGTGCGAGAACCTCACGGTCGCCGAGAACATCGCCCTCGTCATGCCGCGGGATCTCTCCGGCCGGGCGCTGGCCGACCGCATCGCCAAGCTCGGCATCGATTACGGCCTTCATCTCGAGCCGGACCGTCCGGTCTGGTCGCTCTCGGCCGGCGAGCGCCAGCGCATCGAGATCGTGCGTTGCCTGCTGCAGGATCCGAAACTCGTCATCCTCGACGAGCCGACCTCTGTGCTCACCCCGGGCGAGGCCGAGGTGCTGTTTTCCGTGCTGGAGCGTCTACGCGCGGAGGGGCGGGCGCTGCTCTACATCTCCCACCGCCTCGACGAGGTGCGGCGGCTCTGCGTGCGCGCCACCATCCTGCGCGCCGGCAAGGTCGTGGGCGCCTGCAATCCGCGGGAAGAGACGGCCCGATCCCTCGCGGCGATGATGGTGGGGAGCGCCGTGCGCGAGGTGACCGTGCGCGGGGGCGGAGCCGTCGGCCGGGAGCGCTTGGCGCTCGACCGCCTCGCCCTCCCCGCCCCCGGCCTGCACGCCACCGCGCTCCGCGACGTCTCGCTCAGCGTCGCGGGCGGCGAGATCCTCGGGATCGCGGGCATCGCCGGGAACGGACAGGCCGAACTCTTCGCGGCCCTGTCGGGCGAGGTGCGGGCGGCCGATCCGGCTTCCGTGCGCCTCGACGGGGCACCCGTTGGGGACCTCGGCATCACCGCGCGCCGGCGCCTCGGCGCCGCCTTCGTGCCGGAGGAGCGCAACGGCCACGCGGCGGCACCCGCGATGAGCCTGTCGGAGAACGCCCTGCTGTCGCGCCATTCGACGGCGCCCCTGACCCGGTTCGGTCTGCTTCGTCCGGGGGCCGCCCGTGCCCTCGCCCAGCGCGTGATCACGGCCTTCGACGTGCGCAAGGCGGGCCCCGATCCCGCCGCCGGCACCCTGTCGGGCGGCAACCTCCAGAAATTCGTGGTCGGCCGCGAGATCCTGGCGGAGCCCGGAACGCTCGTGATCAACCAGCCGACCTGGGGCGTCGATGCCGCCGCCGCCGCCCATATCCGTCAGGCGGTGATCGATCTCGCGGCCCGCGGTACCGCGATCCTCGTCATCAGCCAGGACCTCGACGAACTGTTCGAGCTCGCCGGTTCCATCGCCGTGCTGCACGACGGTACGCTATCGGCGGCGGTGCCTGCGGCCGAGACGACCCGCGAGGCCATCGGCCTGCTCATGGGCGGATCGAGCGACGCGGCGCCGGCCCCCGCGCACTGATCGGGAGACCCCATGCGCCTCGACCTCGTGCCCCGCACCCGCCGCTCCGCGGTGCTCGACATCCTCGCTCCGGCGCTGGCCTTCGTCGCGGCGGTTCTGATCGGCGGCGTCGCCGTGGCGGCCCTCGGTGTCTCGCCGAGCGCGGCGTTCGTGACCTATTTCGTCGCCCCCTTGAGCGAGGTCTGGTCGCTCCAGGAGATCGCCCTCAAGGCGGCCCCCCTGGCCCTCATCGCGACGGGGCTCGCCTTCTGCTACCGCGCCGACCTCTGGAACATCGGCGCCGAGGGCCAGTTCGTCGTCGGCGGATTGGCCGGTGGCTGGGTCGGCGTGGCGACGCACGGATCGGGTGACGCCCCCTGGATCCTGCCCGCCATGCTCGCTGCCGGAGCCCTCGCGGGGGCCGCCTACGCGCTGATCCCGGCCGTGCTGAAGGTCCGCCTCGGGGTCTCGGAGATCCTGACGAGCCTCATGCTGGTCTACGTCGCCCAGCTCCTGCTCGACTACATGGTCCGCGGCCCCTTGCGCGACCCGGCGGGCTACAACTTTCCCCAGAGCGTCGGGTTCGATCCGGCCGCGCGCCTGCCCTACCTCATGGAGGGCGAGACCCTGCATGCGGGCGTGCTCGTCGCCCTGGCCGCCGTGGGGCTGGCGACCTTCGTGCTGGCCCGCACCCTGTTCGGATTCGCGGTGCGGGTCGTCGGCGCGAGCCCGCGGGCCGCGCGCTTCGCCGGCTTCTCCGATGCGCGCCTGACCCTGTCGGTCTTCGCCATCTCCGGCGGGGCCGCGGGCCTCGCCGGCATCGTCGAGGTGGCGGGGAAGATCGGGCAGCTCCAGCCCGAGATCTCGCCGGGCTACGGCTTCACGGCGATCATCGTCGCCTTTCTCGGCCGGCTCTCGCCGCCCGGTATCCTCGTCGCCGCCCTCGTCATCGCGCTCACCACCATCGGCGGCGAGGGCGCGCAGATCGACCTGAAGCTGCCCCTCGACCTGACCCGCGCCTTCCAGGGCCTGCTCCTCGGCCTCGTCCTCGGGGCCGACGTGTTCGCCCGCTACCACGTCCGGATCGTGCCCGGCGGGCCGTCGGGCCGCACGGCGTCGTGAGCCCGCGCGAACAGGACCGGAGCCGGTCATGACCCTCGACATCGTCCAGATGGTGCTCGTCACGGTCCTGGCGGCCGCGACCCCCATGATCCTCGCCGGCCTCGGCGAACTCGTCGCCGAGCGCTCCGGGGTGCTCAACCTCGGCGTCGAGGGCATGATGATCTTCGGCGCGGCCGTCAGCTTCGCGGTGGCGATGCAGACCGGCTCGACCCTTCTGGGGGCGCTGGGCGGTGCGGGAGCGGGCCTCGGCCTCGCCGCCCTGTTCGGCCTCCTCACCGTCGGGCTCGCGGCGAACCAGGTCGCTTCCGGCCTGTCGCTCACCATCCTGGGTCTCGGTCTGTCGGGATTGGTGGGGGCGAACTACGTCGGCATCAAGCGCGATCCGGCGCCCCACCTGGCGATCCCCGGCCTCACCGACCTGCCCGGGATCGGCCGGCTGCTGTTCGGGCAGGATGCGTTCGTCTACACGGCGGTCGCCCTCGTCGCCGCCGTGTCGTGGTTCCTCTGGCGCACCCGCGCGGGCCTGACCCTGCGCGCCATCGGCGACGACCCCGTCGCGACCCATGCCCTCGGGCTGAAGGTGCGCCGGGTCCGCTTCCTGTCCGTCCTGTTCGGGGGCGCCTGCGCCGGGCTCGGCGGGGCCTATCTGGCGCTGGCCTATACGCCGTTCTGGTCGCCCGGCATGACGGCGGGCCGCGGCTGGATCGCGCTCGCCCTCGTGGTGTTCGCCTCCTGGCGGCCCCTGCGGGTCGCGGCCGGCGCGCTCCTGTTCGGCGGGGCGACGGTGCTCCAGCTTCACGCCCAGGCCGCCGGGCTCGGCCTGGCGGGCCAGCTCCTCTCCGCCCTGCCCTACCTCGCCACCATCCTGGCCCTGGTCTTGCTCTCCCTGGGACGGCGCCAGGGCGGCTCGCTGGCGCCCGCCGCCCTCGGACGCGTCTTCACGCCGAGCCGGTGACCCGCTTCCACGACGGCACGCCGAAGTTGGCCCACAACGGATCGAAGAGGACACCACCATGCGGGGTAGGTTGATGAGACTCGGCGGTGCGGTCCTGGGCGCGGTCCTCGCGGCCGGACCGGTGCTGACCTGGCAGGCCTCCGCGGCCGACAAGCTGAAGGTCGGCTTCGTCTATGTCGGGCCGGTCGCCGATTTCGGCTATTCCTACCAGCACGACCTCAGCCGCAAGGCGCTGGCGGCGGCGATGCCCGACACCGTCGACACCACCTTCCTCGAGAACGTGCCCGAGGCCGACAGCGAGCGCTCCATCGAGAAGCTCGCCCGCTCCGGCGCCGGCCTGATCTTCACCACCTCGTTCGGCTTCATGGAGCCGACCCTGAAGGTCGCCCGCAAATTCCCGAAGGTGAAGTTCGCGCACGCCACCGGCTACAAGCGCTCCGACAACGTGGCGACCTACTCGGCCCGCTTCTACGAGGGCCGCTACGTGTGCGGGAAGATCGCCGGCAAGCTCTCGAAATCCGGCACCGTGGGCTACATCGCCTCGTTCCCGATCCCCGAAGTGGTGAGCGGCATCAACGCGTTCATGCTCGGGGCGCAGTCGGTCAACCCGAACATCAAGATCAAGGTCGTCTGGGTGAACACCTGGTTCGATCCGGGCAAGGAGGCGGAGGCGGCCAAGGCCCTGCTCGCCCAGGGCGCCGACATCCTCACCCAGCACACCGATTCGGCGGCCCCCCTGCAGGAGGCCGAGAAGCAGGGCAAGCTCGCCTTCGGCCAGTCCTCCGACCAGTTCCGCTTCGCCCCGAAGGCCCAGCTCACCTCGATCACCGACGACTGGAACGGCTACGTCATCGCCCAGGCGAAGGCCGTCCTCGACGGCACCTGGAAGAGCGGCGACACCTGGGGCGGGATCAAGGACGGCATGGTGGTGCTGGCGCCCTTCACCAACATGCCCGACGACGTGAAGGCCATGGCCGAAGAGACCACCAAGGCCATCGCCGACGGCAAGATCCACCCGTTCACCGGGCCGGTGCTGAAGCAGGACGGAACCGTCGCGGTGAAGGCGGGTGAGACCGCACCCGACCCGATGATCCTCGGCATGAACTGGTACGTGAAGGGCATCGACGACAAGCTCACGCAGTAGCGCGCCATCGGACGCGCGGAAGCCCGCCGGATCGCTCCGGCGGGCTTCTTGATCTTACCGGCGACGGATCAGGGGCGCGGTGCCGGCGGCCGGTCGGGCGTCGGGATGCCGGATGGCGGGAGAATCGGCTCGCCGATGCCGGGTGGGGCCGGAATGGCATCGCCGCTTCGAATCGCTTCCCGCTCGTTCCGGGGGCCGGCGCGGCCCTCGGTGCCGCCGGGAGCCGTGGCGGGGTCGCTGCCGGCCGGGGCACCCACGGATTGGGCGAGTGCCGGGCCGGCCAGGCCGAACACCCCGCACAGGGCGAGGACCGAAATCGTCAGGCGCATGATCGGGTACCTTCCAGGTCAGTCGAAGGGGAGAAGCAGGTTTCTGTCGAGGCGACGGAACGCGGCCCTGGCGGTTCCGCCGGGTCAGCGACGACGATGCGTTCCGTGGCGGCGGATCGCTCGTCCGCGAAGGCCGCCCGGGGCCGTGAGGCGCGATTGACCGGCCGGAGGCGTCAGGCTGGCTTGCGCCCGGGCTTCGGGTGCCACTCCGAGGACGCCACCGCCGAACAGGCATCCTGCGAGGAGCCAACCCATCATGGGAAGGCCGAGGCAGATGATTCGGGACGGACGCATCGGATACGCTCCTGCCGCTGGCCCTGGGCCGGGTTCGCGGATCGGAGCACAGCAATAGCCATGCCGGCCCGGCCTCGAGTGCCTCTCACCAAACGCCCGCTGCGCCGCCGTGCTCCAGGCGAGAGCCGGCTGCGACCGGGAACCTGGTGAGGTACGCTAACTTCCCCGATACGTCTGATAGCTCCAGGGCGTCGCCACCAGGGGCACGTGATAATGGCCTTCCGGATCGCCGACGCCGAAGCGCAGCGGCACGACATCGAGGAACGGCGGCTCGGGCAGATCGAGGCCGAGCGCCGGCCCGATCCGCCGGAAGTGGTCTCCGAGTGCGAAGCGGAGCTCGTAGGTCGCCCGCGGCACGGGACGCCCGTGGATCAGGGGCGCGTCGGTGCGGCCGTCCGCGTTGGTCACCGCGCGGGCGACGACGGCAATGTCCGTGTCCGAGATGAACTCGACGAGCGTCACGGCCACCCCGGCGGCGGGCTTCCCCTGGACGGTGTCGAGGACATGGGTCGAGATCCGGCCCGTCGTGGACAACGGCCCCGCGCCCGTCACCAGAGCGTTCAGGCGGATCGCGGCGATCCGCATCACCTCGGCCTCGGCCGTCCGTTGCTCCTCCTCCGGCGACGCGGCCAGCCGAGCCTCGAAACTCGCCAGCAGGGAGGTCCGGCCGTGCCGCTTGACGCACAGGATGAAGGGCAGCCCGAACTTGTCCCGGTAGGCCGCATTGAGGGCTGCGAAACGGGCGGCTTCGGTCTCCGACAGGCGATCGAGGCCCGCCGCGGCCTGCTCGGCGATGGAATTGGGGGCGATGTCCCCGGAGCGGGCGGCGCGTCCGGCGAGTTCGGGATGGTTCGCCAGGAGAGCCTGCCGCCGGGCGTCCGGGGCACCCTCGACCGCCCGGCGCATGGCGGCGAACAGGGCCTCGACGGTGCCGAAGGGCCGTTGCGCGGCGGTCGCCTCGGCGACCCACGGGGCATGCTCGAAGACGGCGCCGAGCACCGCCACGAATTCGGTGGCCGGGGCTTCGTTCAAATCTGCGAGCGTCGTGGGCATGACGGCCGGGTCTCCTTTGAGGCGGGCGATGGTGACGCATCGCAGGGCGGAGGGGTGCAGGCAACGGGCCACGTGCCGTGCCCGAGGCAAGCGCTTCGGCCTCTGGCACATGGTTTGCGCTCTTGGAACCGGCATCCCCGGTGAGGGATCTGCGCGTCGCGGCAGAGGTGTCGACCATGAACAGCGCCACGACGATCGCGGCCCCGCCCGATGCCGTCCTGAGCCCGACCGGCAGCGCACCGCCCGCGGCCGCGGCGAATGTGCGCCCCGTCGCCCTCGGCCTGCTCGGGCTGCAGCACGTCCTGGTGATGTATGCGGGCGCCGTCGCCGTCCCCCTGATCGTCGGCCGTGCCCTGAATCTCGCCCCCGACCAGGTGGCGATGCTGGTGAGCGCCGACCTGTTCGCGTGCGGTCTCGCAACGCTGGTGCAGAGTTGGGGCCTGCCCGGCGTCGGGGTGCGGATGCCGGTGATGATGGGCGTCACCTTCGCCGCCGTCACGCCCATGGTCGCCATGGGGACCAACCCCGCCATCGGATTGACCGGAATCTACGGCGCCGTGATCGCCGCGGGCCTGTTCGCGTTCCTCGCGAGCCCCCTGGTCGGACGGCTGCTGCCGCTGTTCCCGCCGGTGGTGACGGGCACGATCATCCTCGTGATCGGCGTCTCGCTGATGAAGGTCGGCGTCAACTGGGCCGCGGGTGGGGTCGGCAATCCCGACTACGGCGCCCCGCTCTTTCTCGCCATCGCCACGTTCGTGCTCGGCGTGATCCTGGCGATCACCCGCTACGGCACCGGCTTCGTCAATTCGGCCTCGGTGCTCATCGGCATCGTCGCCGGGACGATCGTGGCGGCGTTCTTCGGTCTGGTCGATCTCGGCCACGTCGCCAAGGCGTCCTGGTTCGACGTGGTGCGCCCCTTCGCCTTCGGGTACCCGACCTTCGATCCCGTCTCCATCGTCACCCTGTGCATCGTGATGATCGTGGTGATGATCGAGTCGACGGGGATGTTCCTGGCGCTCGCCGAGATCTGCGCCGACCCCGTGGACGAGGCGCGCCTGACCAGGGGCCTGCGCGGCGACGGCCTCGGCACCATCCTGGGCGGCGTCTTCAACACGTTTCCCTACACCTCGTTCTCGCAGAACATCGGGCTCGTGGGCGTCACCGGGGTGCGGACCCGGAACGTGGCCATCGTCGGCGGCTGCATCATGCTGGGCCTCGGCCTGATTCCGAAGCTTGCAGCCCTCGTGGAGGCGGTGCCGCCTTGCGTCCTGGGCGGGGCCGGCCTGGTGATGTTCGGGATGGTCGGCGCCACCGGGGTGCGCATCCTCGGCGCGGTCGATTTCGCCCGCAATCGCAACAACCTGTTCGTCGTCGCGGTGTCCATCGGGTTCGGCATGATCCCGCTGGTCGCACCGGCCTTCTTCAGGCAGATGCCGCATGCCCTGCACCCGCTGCTCGAATCCGGCATCCTGCTCTGCGCCATCGCGGCGGTGACCCTGAACCTGTTCTTCAACGGCCTCGCCGGTGCCGGGGCGTCGCGGGCGGCGGCCCGGCAGCAGGCGGCCGCCTCCGAGCATTGAGCGTCCCCGACGAACCCTCGGCTGCGCCGTTGCGCGCGAGGCGGGCACCGGCGAGTCTCGCGCGCGCGCCGGGAGCGTCGTGCCGTCCCCTCGATTCCCGATCGCACATGGAGAGAAGACCATGCCCCTGACCGCCTCCCAATACGGCAAGGGCCGCGTGCGGGTGATGCGGCTCGTTCGCGACGGGGATCGTCACACCCCGCGCGAACTCTCCCTCACGGTGCTGATGAAGGGGGCCTTCGACGCCGCCTGGACCGGGGCCGACAACCGCGCCTGCGTCGCCACCGACAGCGTGAAGAACATCGTCAACGTGGTCGCGGCCCGGAACCTCGCCCTCGACGCGGAGGCCTTCGTCCAGGCCGTCGCCGCCACGTTCCTCGAGGCGTACCCGCAGATCGAGGAGATGCGGATCGAGGGTTCGGAAACACGCTGGCTGCGGCGTTCCATCGGGGGCGCGCCGCATGGGCACGTCTTCACCCTCGATGGCAACGGGACGGGCTACGTCGCCCTGACGGCCCGCCGCGACGGGAGCGTGCTCCGCTCAGGGCTGCGGGGCTTCACATTCATGAAGACCACGCAATCGGGCTGGGCGGACTTCGTCGACGACGGGTACCGCACCCTGCCGGACGCGACGGACCGCATCGCCGCCACCGCCATGGACGCCACTTGGTCCTGGGCGGCCGCCCCCGCCGACACCACGGCCACCAACGCGCGGGTGCTCGATATCCTGATCGACGTGTTCGGCACCACCTACAGCGCCAGCGTTCAGGACAGCATGTACCGCATGGGAGAGGCGGTCCTCGCGGCCATCCCGGAGATCGCCGAGATCGGCTTTTCCATGCCGAACAAGCACTACATTCCCATCAACCTGACGCCGTTCGGCCTGGAGAATCCCGGAACCGTGTTCCTGCCGACCGACGAGCCCCATGGGCAGATCGAGGCGACGATCGGGCGGGGCTGAGCCGCGATCCGTCCGTGAGCGAAGCCGTTTGGGTCGATTCCAACGTACTTGAGGAAGGGCCGACCGTGTTCCCGGCGTAAGCTCCGGGTCCCGCCCGCGCCGTGCCCCTTCGCGCGGTGCGATCCCTTGGGTGCCCTCCGGGTGGGCATTCCCTGGAACGCCGAGCGTTCCCGTCGCCTGATGCTTCTCGGAGATGCGGTCCGCCGAAAGATGCGTGCCAGCGGCGGCAGGACCTGGCACAAAAGGCGGCACTGGCGTCCAAGTAACTGCCTGAACTCGGTTTATTCTCGCGAATTTTTACCGGAGGGACATCGAATCAAGGCGTGTGCATCAACATGATGCACACGCCTTGCGCACGGAATGTTGCTTTTCGATGCGTTGCTGCACAAATTCTGGGAACTCAGCGAGCCGTTCCGCCTTCTATCGGACCGCGGCTCCGCACTCGGGAACCCAACCATGACCGTACGTATCCTCGTGGGCGCCGCCCTTGGTCTTGCCCTTTCCAGCGCCGCTCTCGCGCAGAGCTACACTGCCCCGGCCGGGATTCCCGCCGCGACCGCACCGGGCGGCCTCGAGGGACGGGCCGCCGACCGGAACTTCCACGCCTACACGGGCCGCTTGTCCCACCCGGTGCCCGGACGGGCCGGTGCTGCGGATGCGGACGTCACCGGTTCGGTGAGGGGCGCCCTGCCGCAGCGCGGGCGCTGAAGGCAGCCGATCCCGCAACCGGTCTGCGTGACGTGCGCGACGGCGTGGAAGTCCGCGTGTGAGAGACATCGATCCTCGTCTCGGTTTGGGCCGGCGGCTTCCATAGGCCTGCCGGCCCTTCCATTTCCGGACGCCCTTCGACGGAACTGGAAGCGGGTCCCTTGCGTGGCCAAAAACCGTGCATACACGGCCGTCATTTTGAGCGCCTGGTCTGTCCAATTGCTGATGCGCGTAGAGCAAAGGCCATCATCGCACTGCCGAAAGTCTTGGCTTTCTCTCCATTGGGGTACGGCTTAGGTTTCGTTCCATCGCAACCATGCGAGTCGAATGGAACGGATGCCGTGACCGCACGCCCTTTCTCTCGCAGACATCTTCTCGCCGGAGCCGGCGCCCTGTCGCTCGGGCTCCTGCCCTCCGGTCGTGCGCGGGCCGCCGGTGCCTTGACCGTCGGATTCATCTACGTCGGGCCCAAGGACGATTACGGGTACAACCAAGCCCACGCCCAGGCCGCGAAGGCGCTCAAGGGTATGCCGGGCCTCGAAATCACCGAGGAGGAGCGTGTCCCCGAGACCAACGCCGTCGAGAAGACCATGGAGAGCATGATCAACCTCGACGGGGCGACGCTGCTGTTCCCCACCTCGTTCGGTTATTACAGTCCGTATCTTCTCGCCCAGGCGAAGAAGAACCCCAAGATCCAGTTCCGGCATTGCGGCGGCCTCTGGACGGACAAGGATCCGAAGAACGCAGGCTCGTACTTCGGCTACATCGCCCAGGGCCAGTACCTCAACGGGATCGTGGCGGCGCATGCGTCGAAGTCGAAGAAGCTCGGCTTCGTCGGCGCCAAGCCGATCCCGCAGGTGCTGAACAACATCAACGCCTTCCTGCTCGGGGCCCAGAGCGTCGATCCGTCCATCACCTGTCAGGTCATCTTCACCGGCGAGTGGTCGCTCGCGGTCAAGGAGGCCGAGGCCGCAAACGCGCTCATCGACGGCGGCGCCGACGTCGTCACCTGCCACGTCGACAGCCCGAAGGTGGTGGTCGAGACCGCCTCCCGGCGCGGGGCCTTCGTCTGCGGCTACCACGTCGACCAGTCGCCGCTCGCCCCGCAGAAGTATCTCACTGGCGCGGAGTGGAACTGGCTGCCGATCTACAAGGACTTCATCGCCGCGATGCAGGCCGGCCGCGTGCCGCAGAACTTCGTGCGCGGCGGGCTCGCGGACGGCTACGTCAAGATGAGCCCCTACGGCCCCGGCGTGAGCGAGGCGGCTCGCAAGAATGCCGACGCGGTCAAGGCCGAGATGATGACGGGCGGCTACGCCATCATCAAGGGGCCGCTCAAGGACAACACCGGGAAGGAAATCCTGGCCGCCGGCCAAGCCTACCCGGAGAAGGCGCCCGAACTCGAGAGCACCAACTACCTAGTCGCCGGCGTGAAGGGCTCGGTATGAGCGCCGGGCCGATCGGGCCTCGGGTGACGTCCCCGATCGCACACGGGAGACCCTGACGCGTGGTCGCGCAGGCCGCCCCTTCGGAGCTGAGTGCCGCCCCGGCGCGCCCCTCGGCCGGCCTCCAGGTCCGCGCCTGGCTGGCGCGCCGCGCGGAGGCGGTGGCGATTCCCGTGGCCGCCGCCGTGACGGGCTTCGTGCTGTTCGGTGTCTTCCTCGCCGCCATGGGCAAGTCGCCGGTCCAACTCGTCGAGATCGTCTGGCGCGGCGGCTTCGGCTCGGCCTTCGCGCTCGGCAACAGCCTGCAGCGCGCCGCGCCCCTGCTGTTCGCCGCCCTGTGCGTCGCCCTCCCCGCCCGGCTCGGTCTCGTGGTGATCGGCGGCGAGGGCGCCATCGTGCTCGGCGGCCTCGCCGCGGCGGCCGCCGCCCAGCCCCTCGCCGCCTTGCCGGTGCCGCTCGCGATCCCCCTAATGGCGCTGGCGGCGGCCCTCGTCGGAGCGGTCTGGATCGGTGCGGTGGGCTGGCTCCAGGCCTATCGCGGCGTCAACGCCACCATCTCCAGTCTGCTCCTGTCCTACATCGCCATCGCGGTCGCCAACCATCTCATAGAGGGTCCGCTGCGCGATCCGACGAGCCTGAACAAGCCTTCGACCCTGCCGGTGGGCGAGGCCTTCATGCTCGGTCCGATGCCGGGGATCGGCGTGCATTGGGGGCTGGGCTGCGGCGTGATCGCGTGCCTGGCCGCCTACCTGCTCATGGACCGGACGACCCTCGGCTTCGCGGCCCGCATCGCCGGAGGCAACGTGCGGGCGGCGCAGATCCAGGGACTGCCCGTCGGCCGGCTCATCGTCGGCTTCACGGCCCTGGGCGGCGCCTTCGCGGCGCTCGCCGGCTTCTTCGAGGTGGTCGCCGTACAGGGCACCGCCAACGGCACGCTCGCAGCCGGCTACGGCTACACCGGCATCCTCGTGGCGTTCCTCGCCCGGCAGAACCCCATCGCCATCGTGCCGGTGGCCTTCCTGCTCGGCGGCATCGAGGCCTCGGGCGGCCTGATCCAGCGGCGAATGCAGCTCCCCGACGCCACCGTCCTGGTGCTGGAGGGCCTGCTCTTCCTCGTCGTGCTCATGAGCGAAACGCTCTACGGCCGGTTCAAGCTGTTCAACCCGCATCTCTGGGCGGCCAAATCCCGGGCAACCGAGCGCGAGACGGCACGGGGATCGACCCCCGCGGGGCCGGCATGAGGGGTGGGCGATGAGCGAGGATCTCGGTCTCTGGTCCGTCCTGATCGCGGTGATCGGCGGGGCGATCCGCGTCTCGACGCCGTTCCTGTTCGTCAGCCTCGGTGAGACCATCACCGAGCGCTCGGGGCGGATCAATCTCGGGCTGGAGGGAACCCTGGTCTTCGGGGCCATGTCCGCCTACGGCACCGCCGTGTTGACCAATTCGCCCTGGGCGGGCGTGGCGGTCGCCGCCCTGGCGGGCGCCGCGTTCGGCCTCCTGCACGGGTTCGTCTGCCGCCTGCCCCGGGTCAACGACGTGGCGGTGGGCATCGCCCTGATGCTGTTCGGCTCAGGTCTCGCCTTCTTCCTCGGCAAGCCCTTCATCCAACCCTCGGCCCCGCCGCTCCCGGCCATTCCCTTCGGGTTCTGGTCGAGCCTGCCCCAGGTGCAGGCGGCCCTGCAGGTGAACGTGCTGTTCCTCGCGGGCGCGGCCCTGTCGGTGTTCCTGTGGTGGGCGTTCCGCAACACCAAGGCCGGCCTGATCGTGCGCGTTGTCGGTGACAGTGCCGACGCCGCACGGGCCATGGGCTACGACGTCGACCGCGTCCGCCTGTACGCGACGGCCACCGGCGGTGCCCTGGCGGGGATCGGGGGCGCCTACCTGTCGCTGTACTATCCGGGTTCGTGGAACGAGGGCGTGTCGTCGGGCCAGGGCCTGATGGCGGTGGCCCTCGTCATCTTCGCCCGCTGGAACCCGCTGGCGTGCTTCGGCGCGGCTTTGCTGTTTGGCGGCGCCGGGGCCCTGGGGCCGGCCCTGCAATCGGTCGGCGTCAGCCAAGGCTACTACCTGTTCTACGCCGCGCCCTACGTCCTCACCCTCGCCCTACTGATCGCCACCGCGTCGCCCGACCGGGCGCTGGCCGGCGCACCGGGCGAACTGTCCCTCTCGAAGTAGGCTCTCGCATGAACGGACTCGGCGGACTGAACAAGTCGCCCGACGGCGTCGTCATCGGCCTCGTGCAGCTGCAATTGCCCAAGGTGGTCACGAAGGCCGATCTGACGGCCCAGACGGACCGCGTCGTCGCCATGGTGGCCAAGGCGCGCGCGAACCTCGGAACCATGGATCTCGTGGTGTTCCCCGAATACGCCCTGCACGGCCTGTCGATGGACACCAACCCGGAGATCATGTGCCGGGTGGATGGCCCCGAGGTCGCGGCGTTCCAGGCGGCCTGCCGCGAGCACCGGATCTGGGGCTGCTTCTCCATCATGGAGTTCAACCCGCACGGAAATCCCTACAACACCGGCCTGATCATCGACGACGGGGGCGCGGTGAAGCTCACCTATCGCAAGATGCACCCCTGGGTGCCGGTGGAGCCGTGGGAGCCGGGTGACCTCGGCATCCCGGTGATCGACGGGCCGAAGGGCGCGAAACTCGGCCTCATCATCTGCCACGACGGCATGTTCCCCGAGATGGCCCGCGAATGCGCCTACAAGGGCGCCGAGATCATGATCCGCACGGCCGGCTACACTGCGCCGATCCGCGACTCCTGGCGCTTCACCAACCAGGCGAACGCGTTCTCCAACCTCATGGTCACCGCCAACGTCTGCCTGTGCGGCTCCGACGGCGCCTTCGATTCCATGGGCGAGGGCATGATCTGCAACTTCGACGGCGCGATCATCGCCCACGGCACCACGGGCCGCGTCGACGAGATCATCACGGCCGAGGTGCGGCCCGACCTCGTGCGCGAGGCGCGCATCCACTGGGGGGTCGAGAACAACATCTACCAGCTCGGCCACCGCGGCTACACGGCGGTGAAAGGGGGCGCGCAGGATTGCCCCTACACCTACATGCACGATCTGGCCGCCGGCCGATACCGCGTGCCGTGGGAGGATCAGGTCCAGGTCGTCGACGGCACGGGCTGCGGCTTTCCCGCGCCGACGCGGTCCTACGGCGAGGCGCTGGCGCCGGGCGCCCGCGAGGCGGCCGAATGAGCACGGGCTCTCCCATGGGCGTGGAGGCCTCCTCCGTGGGCGCACAAACTTCGGCCGGGGGCACCTATGCGGCCGCCGAGCCGTACCCCTGGCCCTACGACGGCAGCCTTCGCCCCGAGACCACGGCCCTCGTCGTCATCGATATGCAGACGGATTTCTGCGGCGTCGGCGGCTACGTCGACGCCATGGGCTACGACCTCGCCCTCACCCGCGCGCCGATCGGTCCGATCGCCCGGCTCCTCGCCGCCGCGCGCGAACGGGGCTTTCCCGTCATCCACACCCGCGAGGGGCACCGGCCGGATCTGGCGGATCTGCCCGCCAACAAGCGCTGGCGCTCGCGCCGCATCGGGGCCGGCATCGGCGATCCGGGACCCTGCGGCCGGGTGCTGGTGCGGGGCGAGCCCGGCTGGGAGATCATTCCGGAGCTGGCGCCGGAGCCGGGCGAGCCGGTGATCGACAAGCCCGGCAAGGGCTCGTTCTGCGCCACCGACCTCGAACTGATCCTCAACGCGCGCGGGATCCGCAACCTCATCCTCACCGGCATCACCACGGATGTCTGCGTCCACACCACGATGCGCGAGGCCAACGACCGCGGCTTCGAATGCGTCATCGTCTCCGACGCCACCGCGGCCACCGATCCCGGCAACCACGCGGCGGCCCTGAAGATGGTGACCATGCAGGGCGGCGTCTTCGGCGCCGTCGCCACGTCCGAGGCGCTTCTCCGGGCCATGGGCTGAGCACCATGGACAGCACCCCCGCCCTGCCCCGCGCCATCGGCATCGAGACCATCGGCATGACGAAGCGCTTCGGCGCGCATGCGGCCCTCGACGACGTCTCCATGAAGATCGAGCGGGGCGGCTTCCACGCCCTGCTAGGCGAGAACGGCGCCGGCAAGTCGACCCTCGTCAAGTGCGTGATGGGCTTCTACGCCCCGACCGCGGGCACGGTCCTGGTCGATGGGCGCGAGGCCGAGATCACCAATCCGAAGGGTGCGCAGGCGCGCGGCCTCGGCATGGTCTATCAGCACTTCACCCTGGTGCCGTCCCTCACGGGCGCCGAGAACCTCGTCATCGCGCGCGCCGACGCGCCGGCGATCCTCGACTGGAAAGCCGAGCGCGCCGTGCTGGCGGATTTCATGGACCGGATGCCGTTCCGCCTGAACCTCGACCGGCCCGTGGCGGAGTTGGCGGCGGGCCAGAAGCAGAAGCTCGAGATCGTCAAGCAGCTCTACCTCGAGGCCCGGTTCCTCATCCTCGACGAGCCGACCTCGGTGCTGACGCCCTCCGAGGCCGAGGAGGTGCTGGGTCTGCTGCGCGCCATGACCGACCGCGGCGACCTCACCGTGCTGATGATCAGCCACAAGTTCCACGAGGTCGAGACCTTCGCGCGGTCCTTGAGCGTCCTGCGCCGGGGCCGCCTCGTCGGCGGCGGTGCCGTCGGGACGCTCTCGCGCGACGACATGGCGGCACTGATGATCGGCGAGCGGACCGTGCGGACCCTCGCGGCCCGGATCGGCGACGCGGACGCGGGCCGCGAGGTGCTCCGGGTCGAGGGCGTCACCGCCACCGACCCGTCCGGCCTGCGCCACATCGCCATCGACAGCCTGCGGGTGCGCGCCCGGGAGATCGTGGGCATCGCCGGCGTCTCCGGCAACGGCCAGAAAGAACTCGCCGACGTGCTCGGCGGGCAGATCCGCGCCACCGCCGGTCGGGTGATCGTCGCGGGCGCACCCTATTCCGGCACCCGTTCCGAGAGCCGATCGCGAAAGGTCCGGTTCATCCCGGAGGAGCCCCTGCGCAACGCCTGCGCGCCCCGCATGTCGGTGTCCGAGAACCTCGCCTTCCGCGCCTTCGACCGGCGCGGCGACGCGGCCGGCGGCCCCCCGACCCTGTGGCTCGACAAGCGTGCCATGGCGGCCCGGGCCAGGGAGCTGATCGCACGGTTCAAGGTGAAGACGGCCTCCGCCGAGGCCCCCATCGCGACCCTGTCGGGCGGCAACGTGCAGCGGGCCGTGCTGGCGCGCGAGCTCACCGATCCCGTCGATCTCCTCATCGTGGTCAATCCGTGCTTCGGCCTCGACTTCGCGGCGGTCTCCGAGATCCGCAACCGGATCGTCGCCGCGCGCAATGCCGGGGCGGCGGTGCTGCTGATCAGCGAGGACCTCGACGAGATCCTGGAACTGTCCGACCGCATCCTGGTGATGTCGGACGGGCGCCTCGTCTACGAGACCCCGGCGGCGGACGCCGAAGCCGGCACCATCGGCCGGCACATGGCCGGGCATCACTGAAGCATCCGTCTTTTCGATTTCATCGAACGTTTCCATCGAGTCTTTTCGGGTTTTTCGGAGGGCGGTCCGGGCCCATCTTCGCTCCATCAGAAGCCGGCCAACGTCGGCACACCGAACCGATGGAGCCCATCATGTCCCGTATCCTCACCCTGTCGGTCCTCGCTCTCACGGCCGTCGCCGGTCTGACCGGCGCCGCGTCCGCCCAGAGCTACACGGCCCCCGCCGGCATTCCGGCCGTCACGGCGCCGGGCGGCGTCGCGGGGGCGCCTGCGAACGACCGGCGGCGCCTCGACGGAGCGGTCCCGGCTTGGGTGGCGGGTGCGGACGTCGCCACCACCGGGTCGCTCCGGGCGCCCCACCCCGCAATCCGGTCGCGCACCGCGCGCTGATCCGCGCACGAACACGCCGACGCGACGAAGCCGGTCCTTACGGGGACCGGCTTCGTCACGTCGGCTTCGCCTTCTTTGGAACCGGCGCTCCCCTTGCTTGCGAAGACCCGCCCGGCGCCGGTGTGCCGTGTGTGAGGCGATGGGCGGGGAAACGACATGCGGACGGCCGGAATCCCGACCCTCGATCAGCTGCGCGTGTTCCTGTGCGTCGTGGAGGCCGGAAGCTTCGCGGCGGCGGGCCGGCGGCTCAACCGCGCCACCTCGGTGATCAGCTACGGGATCGCCAACCTCGAGCAGCAGCTCGGCCTGCCGCTGTTCGATCGGGACTCGACCCGCAAGCCGCAACTCACCGAGGCGGGGCGTGCCGTGCTGGCCGAGGCCCGCACCGTCGCCCACAGTCTCGATGCCCTGCGCGCCAAGGTGAACGGCCTGCTCGGCGGGCTGGAGGCCGAGGTCAGCCTCGCCGTCAGCGTGCTGATGCCGGGCGACCGTCTCGTCGATGCCCTGAAGGCGTTCCAGGCACGGTTTCCGACGGTGGCGCTGCGCCTCAACGTCGAGGCCCTGGGGGCGGTCCAGCACTGCGTCGCCAGCGGCAAGGCCGTCATCGGCATCGGCGTTGAGATCTGGGACAAGACGAGCGATCCCCTCGAACACATCGCCGTCGGAGACGTCGAGATGCTGCCGGTCGCGGCCCCGTCGCACCCCCTCGCGCGGGCGGACGGCGCCCCGCCGGGCCAGGCCCGCGAGCATGTCCAACTCGTGATCGCCGACCGCTCGCCGCTCTCGAACGGGCAGGAATTCGGCGTGATCGCCACCCGCACCTGGCGGCTCTCCGACCTCGGCTCGAAGCACACCCTGCTGCTCGCCGGGATCGGCTGGGGCAGCATGCCGGCCCACATGGTGCGGGCGGACCTCGCGGCGGGACGCCTCGTCGAACTGCGGATGCCGGAGGCGAAGCGCCGCCGCCTGCCCTTCACGGCGATCCACCGCACCGACCGGCCGCCCGGACCCGCAGGGCGCTGGCTGATCCAGCGCTTCGCCGAGCAGGTCGGAGAGGCGCCCGGAGATGCGCCCGGCGACCCGTCCGCCCATGGACCTGCATCGCGCTACGCGGGCACGCCCGGCTGAGGCGCCTTGGCAACGGGCTTGCTCACGGGGAAGCGGGGAACGCGTCGCGGGCGAGGCGGCGTCCGGTGACGTGTCGCGCCGTGTATACAAAGGAGGCAGGGATGCATCGTGGTGAGCACAACGACGCGATTTACGATCCGCGCGCGGATGACGGCCTGCCGCCGGTCCTGACCCTCGCGGCCCTGCGTGCACGCTACGCCGCCGGAGACCTGAGCCCGGCCGACCTCGCCGCCCGCGTATCCGACCGTATGGCGGCCTGTCCCGACCCGGCCGTCTTCATCACGCCCGTCCCCCGCGAACACCTGATCGCGGCGGCCCGTGCCCTGATGGCGCGCCACCCCGAGCCGAATTCCCTGCCGCTCTGGGGTGTGCCCTTCGCGGTGAAGGACAACATCGACGTCGCCGGCCTGCCCACCACCGCGGCCTGCCCGGCCTTCGCGTTCGAGCCGGCGCAGGACGCGCACGTGATCGCGCGGCTGAAGGCGGCCGGCGCCCTCGTCATCGGCAAGGCCAACCTCGACCAGTTCGCCACGGGCCTCAACGGCACCCGATCCCCCTACGGCGCACCCCGCAGCGTCTTCTCGCCCGACCACATCTCCGGGGGGTCGAGTTCGGGCTCGGCGGTGGCGGTGGCGGCGGGGCTGGCCTGCTTCTCCCTCGGCACCGACACCGCCGGCTCCGGCCGGGTCCCGGCCGCCTTCAACAATCTCGTGGGCATCAAGCCGACGCCGGGTCTCGTCTCCACCACCGGCCTCGTTCCGGCCTGTCGCAGCCTCGATTGCATCACCGTGTTCGCCCCGTGCGTCGCGGATGGGATCGAGATCCGACGGATCGCCGAGGGGTTCGACGGGAGCGACATCTACGCCCGGCGCATCACGCCCGTGTCCCTGCCGTCCGCCCCGCGCTTCGGGGTGCTGACGGGGGCGGACCGCGAATTCTTCGGCGACACCGAGGCCGAGCGCCTCTACGACGCGGCCGTCACCCGGCTCGAAGCCCTGGGCGGCACGCCCGTCGCGTTCGACTACGCCCCCCTGCGTGCCATCGCCGACCTCCTCTACGGCGGCCCCTGGGTGGCCGAGCGCCTCGCGGCGGTCGAGACGTTCTTCGGCACGAACGCCGACGATTTCGATCCGAGCGTGCGCGCCATCGTCGCCTCCGCCGGGGCGTTCAGCGCCGTCGACGCCTTTCGCGGCCGCTATCGGTTCGAGGCCCTGAAGCGCGAGGCGGATGCCCTGTTTTCCGGCCTCGACATCCTGCTCCTGCCGACGGCGCCGACGATCTACACGGTGGCCGCCATGCGCGACGACCCCGTCGCGCTCAACAGCCGGCTCGGCCTCTACACCAACTTCGCCAACCTGCTCGGCCTCGCCGCCATCGCGGTGCCGGCGGGGTTCCGGGGCGACGGCCTGCCCCTTGGCGTCACCCTGGTCGGCCCCGGCGGCAGCGACGATGCCCTGGGACCGATGGCCGATGCCCTCCACCGGGGGGCCGCGTGCGGCCTGGGGCGCGACCGCGCCGGGGCCGTGCCGGACTTCGTCCGCCGCCCGGAGCCCGGCCACGCCGGCGTCGCCCTCGCGGTGGTGGGGGCGCATCTGTCCGGCCTCCCCCTCAACGGCGAGCTGCTCGCCCTCGGCGCGACCCTGCTGGAGAAGACCCGGACCAAGTCCGACTACCGCCTCTACGTCCTGCCGCACACCGAGCCCGCCAAGCCCGGCCTCGTGCGCGACCCGGGTTTCGACGGACCCGGGATCGCGGTCGAGATCTGGACGCTGCCGCCGGAGGCCTTCGGCCGCTTCGTCGCCGCGATCCCCGCACCCCTGGGAATCGGCCGGATCGCCCTGGCCGACGGAAGAGCGGTTCCGGGCTTCCTCTGCGAGGCGCACGCCGTCGCGGAGGCCCCGGAGATCACCCGGTACGGCGGGTGGCGCGCCTACCGGGCCGCGGCCGAACCGGGAGGCACCGCTTGATCGCCGGCGGAGCTTGGCCGCGCCCTTGCGTACACGGCTCCGGACGCCCCAGCTTCGGAGAGACGAGATGTGCCTTGGCGACGACCCGACCTGCGCCGCCTTCGCGGAGCATCGCCTGCGCTACCGGCGTGACATGCAACCCGAACGGCGAGCCTTCCTGAAGAGCGGTTTCGTCGCGTCCGGGGGCGCGGCGGCCCTGGCGGCCGGCGGGCTCTCCCTGGTGAGTCCCGCCGTGGCCGAGGCTGGTCGTACGAGCGCGGCGCACGCCGCCCACCACCACCTGCCCGCCACGGCGGAGACGGTGCATTGGGGCTATTTCAGCAAGACCCTGAAACCCCGTATCGAGATCGCGTCGGGCGATTACGTCACCATCGAGACGCTGACCCACCATGCCAACGACGACGCCGAACGCATGGTCACGGGGGATCCGGGCGCCGAGAGCGTATTCCTCTGGACCAAGGACAAGAAGGGCGTCGCCCGCCGGGGCGCCGGCCCCGAGGATGCCAAGCTCGGTCCGGGCGGCGGCCTCGGCGTCCATATCTGCACCGGGCCCGTGGCGATCCGGGGCGCCGAGCCCGGCGACGTCCTCGAAGTCCGCATCCTCGACGTGGCGCCGCGCCCCTCCGCCAACCCGAAGTTCAAGGGCTCGACCTTCGGCAGCAACGCGGCGGCGTGGTGGGGCTACCACTACAACGACATGCTGGAGGGCAAGAAGCGCGAGATCGTCACCATCTACGAGGTCGATGCCGGCGGCGAGCGGGACTGGGCCAAGGCGGTCTACAGCTTTCCCTGGCCCGGCGTCACCGACCCCGACGGGGTGCTGCACTCGATCATCGATTACCCGGGCCTTCCCGTCGATCACACCAAAACCAAGCGCACCTACGACGTGCTCAAGGGAATCCGGGTGCCGATCCGTCCGCATTTCGGCACCATGGGCCTCGCGCCGGCCGAGGCCGACATGGTGAACTCGATCCCGCCGAGCTACACTGGCGGCAACATCGACAATTGGCGCATCGGCAAGGGTGCGACCATGTATTATCCCGTGGCCGTGCCCGGCGCCCTGTTCTCGGTGGGCGATCCCCATGCCAGCCAGGGCGATTCCGAGCTCTGCGGCACGGCGATCGAGTGCTCGCTCACGGGCACCTTCCAATTCATCCTGCACAAGAAGGCCGCTCTCGCCGGCACGCCCCTCGAAGCCCTCGATTTCCCGATGATCGAGACGCGCGACGAGTGGGTGCTATCGGGCTTCAGCTATCCGAACTACCTGCGCGACCTCGGTCCGGAAGCGCAGAGTGCGATCTTCCAGAAATCCTCCCTCGACCTCGCCATGCGCGACGCCTTCCGCAAGATGCGCTCCTTCCTCATGCACGCGAAGGGGCTGACCGAGGACGAGGCCATCTCGCTCATGTCCATCGCCGTCGATTTCGGGATCACCCAGGTGGTGGACGGCAATTGGGGTGTCCACGCCATCGTCAAGAAGGCGATCTTTTCTGAAAGGACGGCCTGACCGGCATCACGGCGCGGCGCGCTCCCGCTCCGCGACCGCCGCCATCACCTGACGAAAGATCCGGTCCGGCGCGAACGGCGTCGCGGTGAGGCGCGCGCCCGTCGCGTCGCGGATCGCGTTGGCCAGCGCCGGGGCGACGGGGTTGTAGGGCGATTCGCTCATGGACTTGGCGCCGAGCGGCCCGATGCGGTCGTGGGTCTCGGCGAACAGCACCCGGGTGTCGGGTACGTCGGCGCAGGCCGGGATGTGGTAGTTGCGGAACGTCCGCGTGAGGACGCCGCCTTCGTGGTCGAGGCGGTAATCCTCGTAGAGCGCCGCGCCCAGCGCCTGCGCCACCCCGCCCTCGACCTGGCCGCGGCACTGCATCGGGTTGATCACCACGCCGGCATCCACGGCCTGGATGCTCGCGAGAATCCGCACTTCGCCGCTCATCGGGTGCACGGCGACGCGGAACGCCTGGACATTGAAGGCCACCGAGCGCGGACTGCCGTCGGCCTCGGCCCGCGCCTCCAGGGGCGCGAGGGCGGTGAGCGGAACCGGGCCGGCGGGCGTCTCCACGCATTCGACCGCCAGGCGGCAGTGCTCCGGGGCGACGCCCATCCGGGCGGCGGCCGCCTGCACGAGGGCGTCGGCTAGGGCCGTCGCCGCGCGAAGATTCGCCTGACCCGCCACCACGATCCCGGTGCTTCCGTAGGCGCCGGTGTCGTGGAGGACGGCGTCGGTGTCGGCCTGGATCAGGCGGATGCGGTCGGGCGTGGTGGCGAGGGCCTGCGCGGCGATCTGGGCGTGGACCGTGCTGGTGCCGTTGCCGAATTCGGCCGTGCCCACCGCCAGGGCGTAGCCGTCCCCGTCGAGGCGGATCCGCGCGTGGGCGAAGTGGCCGCGCGGCGGAATCGTATCGATCATCGCCATGGCCATGCCCTCGCCGACGCACCAGTCCGACCCCGGCGGGCGGGCGCCCGGATCCTCCGCGAGGGCGGCTTCGGCGAGGGCGGCCTGAGCGAGGTCGAGGCACTGGTCGAGGCCGTAGGAGCCGTACGCGACGTCGTGGGGCTCGAGGCTGGTGGAAACCATCGGGTCGCCCGGCCGCACGGCGTTGCGGCGGCGCATGGCGAAGGGATCGAGGCCGAGCCCGTGCGCCAATTCGTCCACGGCCGATTCCACGGCGAAGATCGTCTGGCTGAGGCCGTAGCCGCGAAACGCGCCCGCCGGCAGGGTGTTCGTGTAGACGCTGTAGCCGTCCACCCGCTTGTTCGGGCAGTTGTAGGCGGCGATGCTCTCGTTGCAGCCGTGATGCAGCACGCCGCCGGCATGGTTGGCATAGGCGCCGGTGTCGGACAGCACCGTCAGCTGGATCGCCGTCAGGGTGCCGTCGGCCTGGGCGCCCATCCGCACCCGCACCCGCATGGGATGGCGCGTGGTGGCGGCGGTGAACTGCTCCTCGCGGGTCAGCTCCCACTGCACCGGCCGTCCGGTCCTGAGGATCGCCAGGGCGACGAGGTCCTCGGTCAGCATCTCCTGCTTGCCGCCGAAGCCTCCGCCGACCCGGCCGCACAGGACGCGGACCGCGGCCCGGTCGAGGTCGAACAGGGCGCAGAGGGCATCCCGGGTCAGGAACGGCACCTGCGTCGAGGAGCGCAGCACGAGCCGGCCATCCGCGTCGATCCAGCCCACGGCACCGTGGGTCTCCAGATGCGCGTGCTGCACGCGCTGGGAGACGTACTCCGCCTCGTGGATCAGGTCGGCTTGCGCGAACCCCGACTCGACGTCGCCGATGGCACCGTGGGCCTCGGCCGCGAGGTTCGGATGGGGCAGGAGCGGCGGTGCGTCCGCCCCCGGGGGCGGCGGATCGCGGTCGTTCGGGGCTCTGTCCTCGGGATCGTGCACCAGGGGGGCGTCCGGGCGGAGCGCCGCGTCCGGATCGAGGAGGGCCGGCCGCGTCTCGTAGGTGACGACGAGGGCCTGGACGCCGGCCTCCGCCGCGGCCTCGGTCTCGGCCACCACGGCGGCCACCCGCTGGCCGACGAAGCGCAGGACGGGATCGAGGATCAGGGTGTCGGGCGCGTCGTCGGCCGGGTTCTCGTGCCTGCCCGTCGAGAACCGGCGCGGCGGCACGTCCGCGTGGGTGAACACCGCCGCCACGCCCGGAACGGCCAGCGCCGCGTGCCGGTCGATCCGCAGAATGCGCGCATGGGCGTGGGGCGAGCGCAGGATCTTCAGGTGCAGCACCCCCGGTACCGCGACGTCGAGGGTGTAGGCGGCCGTCCCCGAGACGACGCGGCGGCTCGCCGGTGCGGGAAGGTTGCGTCCGATGGGGTCCGCGCAGGTCTGGGGCGCCTCGGCATGGCGGGTGCCCGCCACCGCGTCGCGGATGGCGCGGTAGCCGGTGCAGCGGCAGAGGTTGCCCTTCAGGGCCGTGTCGAGATCCTGCCGCTGGCCCTGGTCCAGGGCCGCCGCCGTCATGATCATCCCGGGCGTGCAGAAGCCGCATTGGAAGCCCTGCGCCTCGAGGAAGGCGTCCTGCATCGGGTGGAGGTGCTCGGCCGGTCCGCCGCCGGGGGCGCAGGGGCCGCCGAGGCCCTCGATGGTGGTGACGGTGCGTCCCTCGGCCCTGAAGGCGGGCAGGAGGCAGGAATGCACCGGCTCGCCGTCGAGATGCACGGTGCAGGCGCCGCAATCGCCCGCATCGCAGCCCTTCTTGACCCCGAACCAGCCGAGCTCCCGCAGAAGGGTCCGCAGGCACTGGCCGGGCCGCGGCGCGGCGTCCTGCGCCTGCCCGTTGACGGTCAGGATCATCGGGTCAACTCCTGCCGGATGTCTTCTGCGAGGAAGAGGGAGACGTGACGCCGCCAATCCGGCGTGCCGTGGACGTCGTCGTACCAGTCCGGGTCGCGGATCGCCGCCAGGATCCGCTCCCGCAGGGCCTGCGCATCGGGCACGGCGTCGAACGCGATCCGCACCGGGCGGCGCGTCGCCGCCGTCACCGTCAGGACGAACGCCCCCGCGCCGTCCCGCGTCCCGATCAGCAGCGCGCCGGAGCGTCCGTTCGGACTCAGGGAGATGCGTCGGAACGCGGTCCGCCGGCACAGGGCCGCCACCGGCAGGGCGACGCTGCGCAGGAGTTCGCCCGGTTGCAGCGCCGTCCGCTCGGGGCCGAGGACGAAGTCGGGGACGGCGAGGTGCCGCTCGCCCCCGCCTCGCATACGGATGGTGCAGACGCCGTCGAGGGCGGCCGTCAGGGCGATTATCGGCCCGGCCGGCAGGGCCATGCAGAGGTTGCCGCCGACGGTCGCCGTGTTCCAGATCTTGAACGAGCCGAGCAGCGCCCGGCAGCACTGCCCGACGAGGGGCGAGGCGACCCAGGCCGGCGGCAGGTCCAGCCGGTCGAGCTCCGCGATGGTGCCCGTCGCCGACAGGGTCAGGCCGCTGTCCGAGACCGCGTGCGTCGGCCAGCCCAGGCCGGCGAGGTCGATCAGCCGGCCGAGCTGCGGTTGCGGCTGCGAGAACAGCCAGGTTCCACCCGCCAGCCACGCATCGCCGGCCTGCCAGTCGGGCAGCGCGTCGGCTGGTCCCGGGGTGATGACGGATGTGACGCCGTTGAGATCCATGGGCCAGCCCGCAAGCAAAACTTCGTCCACCCCGGCGCGCCGGCGGACGCCGGCGTCCCGAACGGCCATCGTGTCGATGTTCGGGGGGCGGGTTCAAGGGCCTTGCAAAATTCTACTTCTGCGAGCGTTGTCGTGGGCGCGATCCCGGTCAAGATGCAGGCTTCGACTCGGTCGGGGTCGGCCGAACCGGTCGCCGCTCTGTACGCACGGCCGGGGACGAGGATCGGTCTGCGCAGGTCGAAGGCGCCCATTCCCTTGAAAACACCGGATCGGTGTTTTACCTTCTCTGCATGGCCAGATCCGGTACGCTTCCGTCGCGAATCGTCTACCGCCTCCTGCCCGGGGCCGGCGACGTCGCGGCCTTCCACGACCTGCTCGCGGCCTACCGGCGGATGCTCGTCATCCTCGACGAAATTCGCGCTCGGCATCGGCTGCGCGCCAATGTCGTGGTCCTCACGGAGCTGGCCTATCAGCAGGTGCGCGCCGAGACGGGCCTGCCGTCGCGGTTCGTGACCCTCGGAATCCGCGACTACGCCCAGCACCTCGGCGACAGTCCCGACGGCGTCGATGCGATCCCCCTCGACGAGAAGCTGTTCTCCGTCAAAGGCCCGTCGCAGGTCAGCATCCTCACCCTCGCGGGCCGCCGCACCCTGTCCTACCGCGTCGAGGGCTACGACGGCCCCTGGCGCGAGGTCTCAGCCGCACGGCTGATCATCGTGGGCGAGACGCTCACCCTCCATGCCGGCGTCGCCCTGCACGCACCGATCGAGGAGCAGACAACCATGACCGAGACCATCCTGACCCGGGTCGGGCGCATCATCGCCGGTGCGTCGAACGCCGCCCTCGATCGGCTCGAGAACCGTGACCCGCAGGGCGTCGCCGATCAGGCCCTGCGCGAGATCGACGAGGTCATCGCCGAGGCCCGCACCGATCTCGGCCGCATCCAGGCCGAGGCGTTCCGGATCGAGCAGCGCCGGGGCCAGCTCGCCGCCGAGGTGGCGGGCCTCGCGGCGAAGATCGCCACCGCCCTCCAGCACGACCGGGAGGATGCCGCGCGCGCCGGGATCGCCCGGCAGATCGATCTCGAAACCCAGATCGGCGCCCTCGACGCGTCCCTGCAGGACGTCGGCGAGCGGATGGCGACGGCCCAGAGCGCCTTCGACGCCGCCAACGCGGCCCGGCGCGACGCCGAGCACCGGGTTGCGCTCCTGCGCCGGCCCAGTCCCGAGGCGGGCGACCTCAAGGGCTACGGCAGCGAGGAGCGCAAGCCCCGCCGCGGCCTCGACGGCCCCCTCCGGGCCATCGACCGGCTCACCGGCCTGCCCTCCGCCCCGGCCTCCGACGATCTCGACGAACTCGACCGCCTCCACCGGTCGAGCGAGATCGACAAGCGGCTCCTCGCGATCCGCCGGACCCTCCCGTCATGATGGCGCTGACCGACCCCCACCTGGTTCCGTTCACGGTCGCGGGCGGGATCATGGCCGGCCTCGTCGCCGTCGAGGCCGTCGCCCTCGTGATCGGCCACTCCGTCTCGGGCCTCGTCGATCAGTGGTTCGAGATCGAGGGCGGGCACGGGCTCGGAGCCGAGTCCCACCATCTCGGTTCGCCCACCACCTGGCTGTCCTGGATCAATATCGGCCGGGTGCCCTTCCTCATCCTGCTCATCGTGGCGCTCGCCGCCTTCACGGTCTTCGGCTTCGCGATCCAGGCGGTATCGGACGCGGTCCTGGCGCCCCTGCCCGCTGCCCTCGCGGCCGTCGCCGCCCTCGGCCTCACGGTCCCGACCCTGCGGGCGTCCACCCGCACCATCGCCCGGCTGATCCCGCGCGACGAGACCTACGCCGTGGACGAGGATCACTTCGTCGGCCGGATCGCCGAAGTGACCCTCGGCCCCCTCGATCAGGGCGCGCCCGGACAGGTCCGGGTTCGGGACGGGCACGGCAACTCCCATTCCCTGAGGGCGCGCGCGGCGCCCGACCGCCCCGCGATCCCGCAGAGCACGCACGTGCTCCTGGTGGAGCATGCCGGCGGCGTCTTCGTCGCCGTCCCCGCCGCCCTCGATCTCACCGCCTCCCACTGAAGGGCTTTCGTCCCATGGATCTCGTGAACATCGCCGTGCTCGTCGGCACGGTCGTCGTCGCCCTCCTGGGCATCGGGTTCGTGTTCGGGCGGCTCTACCGCCGGACGACGCGCGACACCGCCTTCGTCCGCACGGGGCTCGGTGGCCGCAGGGTCGTGGTCGACGGCGGCGCGGTGCTGCTGCCGGTGTTCCACTCCATCGCCATGGTGAACCTCAATACCCTGCGCATCGAGGTGAAGCGCGACGGCGCGGCCTCGCTCATCACCAAGGACCGCCTGCGGGCTGACATCACCGTCGAGTTCTACGTGCGCGTGGAGCCCAAGGAGGATTCCATCGCGCTCGCCGCCCAGACGCTGGGCGACCGCACCAACGACGCGCGCAAGCTCAGCGAGCTCGTCGAGGCGAAGTTCGTCGATGCCCTGCGCTCGGTCGCCGCCGGCATGACCCTGCCCGACCTGCAGGAGAAGCGCTCGGAATTCGTGAAGGGCGTGCAGGAGGCCGTGTCGGGCGACCTGCGCCACAACGGCCTCGAGCTCGAATCCGCCTCCCTCACCCGCCTCGACCAGACCTCCATCGAGTTCTTCAACCCCGACAATTCCTTCGACGCCGAAGGCCTGACCGTCCTCAAGAAGATCACCGAGGATCGGCGCCAGGAGCGCAACAAGATCGTCCGCGAAGCCGAGGTCAACGTCGCCGAGAAGGACCGCGAGACGGCCCTGAAGCAGCTCACCATCACCAAGGAGACGCAGGAGGCCCAGCTCGCCCAGGCCCGCGACATCGCCAACCGCACGGCCGAGACCCGGGCCGAGCAGGCCAAGGCGGAGCAGGCGGCCCAGCAGAGCGAGGAGACCGCCCGCATCGAGCGCGAGCAGGCGGTGAAGCTGCGCGAGGCCGAGGCTCGCCGGGCGGCCGAGACGGCCCGGATCGAATCCGATCTCGCCATCGCCACCCGCACCGCCGAGGCCGAGCGCGACCGGCAGCTCGTGATCCAGGAGAACGCCATTCGGGTCGCCGAGCGCTCCAAGGCGCAGTCGGAGGCTCAGGCGCGGGCGAAGGAGGCCGAGGCGCTGGCCGTGTCCGCCGAGGAGAAGGTCGCCACCGCCAAATCCATCGAAATCGCCGAGCGCGAGCGCCAGGTCACGGTGATCGCGGCGAAGAAGGAGGCCGAGAAGGCCGCCACCGCCATCACGGTCAACGCCGAGGCCGAGCGCAAGGCGGCCGAGGACCGGGCGATGGCGATCACCACCCTGGCGGAGGCCGAAGCGACGGCGGCGGCCTCGAAGGCCGAGGCGATCACCAAGCTCGGCGCGGCCGATGCCGAGCGCGAGCGCGTGATGAACGAAGCACGCAACGTCCTGTCGTCGGAAGCCCGGGACTTCGAAGCCAGCCTCAAGCGCATCGCCATCGTCCCCGAGGCCCTGCGCGAGAGCATGAAGGCTGTGGAGAAGATCGAGTCGATCCGGATCTTCGACGCCGGCAGGATGATGGGCGGTGAGGGGGCGGGCCGGGGCGCGGCCGGCTTCGGGGAGAACCTCTCCGGCCAGCTCATGCGCTACCAGTTCAACGCGCCGATCCTGAAGACCCTGCTGGGCGAGGCCGGCTTCACGGGCGGCGGCCACGCCATCGACAACCTTCTGGGCGCGGTCGCGGGGGAATCCGAGACCGACCAGGCGAAGGCCAAGGCGGAGGTTGGAACGGCCTGAGCCGGGATCGGATCAGGCGATGCCCAGGACCTTGATGAGGACGAGGCTCGTCGCGATCAGGACGAGGAGCGAGCCGGTCACCGCGGCGGTGACGCGGCCGCCGACGCGGGCGAGAACCCGGACGTCGACGCCGAGGCCCAGCGCCGCCATCGACACGATGGTGAGGAGACCGGCCAGATGCTTCAGCGGTCCGACCAGGGCGTCCGGGATCAGCCCGAGGGACCGCAGCGACGCGAGCACGAGGAAGCCGAGGATGAACCACGGCACGAGCTGGGTCAGGCGCAGGGTGGCCGGCCGTGGGGCGGCGGTCGAACCGTCCACGGGCAGGAAGCGGGCGATCAGCGAGCACGCGACCACCACGGGCCCGAGCATGAGCACACGCACGAGCTTGACCAGGGTACCGACCTGGGTGCTGAGCAGCCCCACCGGCACCGTCGCGGCCAGGACCTGCGGAACGGCGTAGACCGTCAGGCCGGCGAGCACCCCGTACTGATTCTCCGAGAGGCCGACGAGGGGGACGAACAGGGGCAGGCCCAGCACCATGAGGACGCCGAGGACGGCTGTGAAGGCGATCGAGGCGGCCACGTCCTCGCCATCGGCGCCGATGACGGGCGCCACCGCCGCGATGGCGGAGTTGCCGCAGATGGCGTTGCCGCAGGCGACCAGGATCGCCATCCGCGCCGGCAGGGCGAGGAGGCGGCAGATGGCGTAGCTGGCGCCGATGGTCACCACCACCGTGCCGACGATGCCGGTGAGCAGGGCCGGCCCCGAGGCGACGATGGCCCCGAGGCTGAGGGAAGCGCCGAGCAGGGTGACCGCCACTTCGAGCACCTGCTTGGCGCTGAAGGCGATGCCCCGGCGGAAGCGGTCGCCCGGCTGCCAGACGCTGCGTACGGCGATGCCAAGGAGGATCGCCATGACCAGGGCCTCGACATAGGGATGCTCGAAGACGTGTTCCTCGCCGGCCTGCAGCAGCCTGGCGACGCCCGTGATCGCCAGGCACACGAGGAGGCCCGGAAGAAGAGCGGTCAGCCCCGCCTCGCCTTTCGGGCTTGCTCGATGGAGCTGGTCAGACATCGAGGCGGACGTCTGAAGCGCGATTGCCGCCGGGCCGGAAGGAACTTCCCCGCTCGGTGGTGAGAGGAGAAGAACCCCCTCTGAAATCGCACAAGTTCGAAAAACGCATCCATTGATCCGCGAGGTTCGAGCCGCGACATTCTCCCTATGAGCGACCTTCGAGATCTGCGCCAGCCCGCCTTCGACCCCTTCGGTGAGCCGATGGCGTCGGTGTGCCCGCGCGCGGAGCCGAGCGCTGAGCAGAGAGGCTACGGCGAGACACGCCGTGCCGCCCTCGTGTTCTGGGCGCTGGCCGTGTTGTTGGTGGTGAGCCGGATCTACGTTGCCGAGGGACCGTCGGCCGGAACCTTCGCGGCCGATGTGCCCCAGTCCGTCGACATGCAGGTGGCCGCTTTGCGCTGAACGCGTCTTTCGCGAAAACCGCCGACTGCGGATCGCTCCGGCCGATCAGGCGGATGCGACCGCTGCGACGGGCAGAGACCTTGCGGCGTTTATGCGTCCGCGCCGCGGCTTCGGCCAGATCAGGCGCCCGATCAGAAGTCCCAAGCGGCGGCAGAACAGGGCGAGCCCCCAACACCATCCCAGCGCCAGCCACACGGTCCGCACCAGTTCCATGAGCACGGCCCCGATCACCAGGGCCGCGCGGTCGAGGAGCTTGAGGACGGCCCGCGTCGCGGGGCCCATTCCCTCCGCCAGGCGCACCGCGCGGCCGACCTCGGCCGGAGAGCGCGCCAGCGACAGGACCTGAAACACAACACGCGTTCCGAGCCGGGTCTGCAGGGCGTAGGCCCGACCGCCGAGCGCCGTCAGTTCGGTGACGGCCCCCGTGCGGATGCCGTTGCGCGCAGCGGTGCGGGCGGCGACGAGATCGAAACGGCCGGCGGCTACCGCCATGGATCGCATTGCGGCCGGATCGACGCTCTCCCGGGCCAATCGGCCGAGGCTCGCCGCGAGGGGACGCGAGAGGCGCCCCGAACGGTGGGCCGTCTTCAGCAGGGTCGCGCCGCCCCGGACGACGGCACCGAGGCCGCCCGCATAGGTCGCGGCCGTCGCCGCCAGTCCGACGCTCGCCAGCCCGAGCAGAACCGAATCGTAGGGTTCGTCGCGCACGAGGTGCCCTCCTTCGCGTGCGAGGTCGCGCAGGTCGCCGAGGCCGGTCAGATCCGCCGCGAAGGCGCCGGCGAGGCCGACTCCGCTGTCCGCTTGCCCCGTGAGGGCCCCCTCGGCAAAGGCCCGTGCCGTGTGCAAGGGGGCGACCTGCTGCAAGGCGGCGACTTGGGTTCGCCGCGTGGCATCGACGGGAATCCCGCGCGCATCGGCGAGCTCGAGAAAGCTCTGGGCAAGGCTGTCGTCCTGCGCTGCCAGGGCGGCGTCGATCTCGCCGGCTACGCGCTCGGGCGTCGCCACGGGGTCGAGGCGCAGGCGCGCCAGGGCGGGCGGATCTTCGGCCGCCCGCAGGAGCCGCCACGCGAGGTGGGCCCGTGGCAGGAGCTCCGCGCCGGTGCCCGCCAGAAGGCCTGCCGCGAGGGCGAGACCGGCCCAAGGGAGAAGCGCTCGTCTACCCATGCGGTCCACTCGACCGACCGCCGGCCCCGCGCCGGCGCATCCATCGAAGTCCGGCCTCAGAACGCGGCTCCGGTCAAGGCCGGCCGTCCGCTGTGGCTGTACTCGGTTCTGCAGGATTCCGTGCCGAGGGATCCTTCAGTGCTGAAGGATCTTGGAGAGGAAGTTCTGCGCGCGCTCCGAGCGGGCGTTGCCGAAGAAGTCGTCCTTGGTGGCGTCCTCGACGATCTCGCCCTTGTCCATGAAGATCACCCGATTGGCGACCTTTCGGGCGAATCCCATCTCGTGGGTCACGCACATCATGGTCATGCCCTCGCGGGCGAGCTGGACCATGACGTCGAGAACCTCGCCGACCATCTCGGGATCGAGGGCCGATGTGGGCTCGTCGAACAGCATGACGATGGGGTTCATGGCGAGCGCTCGGGCGATGGCCACGCGCTGCTGCTGCCCGCCGGAGAGCTGGCCGGGGAACTTCTTGGCGTGGGCGGACAGGCCGACGCGGTCGAGGAGCACCATGCCGCTGTCGAGGGCGGCGCCCCGGTCGCGCCCGAGCACCATGACCTGGGCCAGGGTGAGGTTCTCGGCGATGGAGAGGTGCGGGAACAGCTCGAAGTGCTGGAACACCATGCCGACCCGGGCGCGGAGCTTGGGCAGGTTCGTGCGCTTGTCGCGCACGGGCGTGCCGTCCACCACCACCTGCCCCTCCTGGAACGGCTCCAGGGCGTTGACGCACTTGATCAGGGTTGATTTGCCCGAGCCGGACGGCCCGCAGACGACGACGACCTCGCCCTTGTTCACCGCGGTGGTGCAGTCGGTCAGGACCTTGAAGTCCCCGTACCACTTGCTGACGTTGGTCATGGTGATCATCGGGCCGGTCCCGACGGAAGGAGCCGACGAAGTATTCAGGGGGGCGCGCATGGGGCGATCCTCGATGGAAGGCGTTGAGGGGCGGGCGATCAGCGGATGATGGCGATCTTCTTCTGCAGGTGGCGCACCGCCAGGGAGGCCGCGAAGCACACCGCGAAGTAGACGACCGCCGCGAACAGATACATTTCCACCAGGCGCCCATCGCGCTGGGCGATCTTCGAGGCGGCCCCGAGGAAGTCGGTGATCGAGAGCACGTAGACGAGCGACGTATCCTGGAACAGCACGATGGTCTGGGTGAGCAGGATCGGGGTCATGTTGCGGAAGACCTGGGGCAGGATCACCGTCCGCATGGAGGTCCAGTAGGTCATGCCGAGCGCCGAAGCGGCGGCCGCCTGACCCTTGGGGATCGACTGGATGCCCGCGCGCATGATCTCGGAGAAGTACGCCGCCTCGAACAGGGTGAAGGTCACGAGCGAGGAGGTGAAGGCCCCCACCGTCATCGGACGGTCTGCACCCGTCACCCATTGGCCGAGATACGGCACCAGGAAGTAGAACCAGAAGATCACCAGCACGAGGGGCAGGGACCGGAACAGGTTGACGTAGCCCTTGGCGACCAGAGGGATCACCGGAAGCCCCGAGAGCCGCATCATCGCGATGAAGGTGCCGAGCACGATGCCGCCGACGGCGGCCAGCGCCGTCAGGGTCAGGGTGAAGCGCATCCCCTCGAAGAACAGGTAGGGCAGCGAGTTGGTGATGACGGAGAAATCGAAATTCGCGAGCATGGGAGGCTACCTCTGATGGGGCGAAGGCGAGGATTGCACCCTCAGCGGCTGCCCGGGACGGCGACGCGGCGCTCGATCCAGGACGAGATGAAGATCACTCCGACGTTGATGAGCACGTAGAGGATCGTGGCGGCGGTGAAGGCCTCGAACACCTGGAACGAGAATTCCTGCATGGCGCGGGCACGCGCCGTCAGCTCCAGCAGGCCGATGGTCAAGGCCACGGAGGTGTTCTTGAGATTGTTGAGGAATTCGGACGTCAGGGGCGGCAGGATGATGCGGTAGGCGTTGGGCAGCAGTACGTAGCGGTAGGTCTGACCCACGGTCAGGCCCAAGGCCGTGCCGGCCATCTTCTGGCCCCGTGGCAGGGACTGGATGCCGGCGCGGACCTGCTCGGCGACGCGCGAGGCGGTGAAGAAGCCGAGACACAGCACGGCGGTGTAGAAGGGTGCGTTGGGGAGCTGCTTGAGCCAGGAGCCCCATTGTTCTGGCAGCACCTCGGGGAGGACGAAGTACCAGAGGAACATCTGAACCAGCAGGGGGATGTTGCGGAACAGCTCGACATAGGCCGTGCCCACGGCGTTGGCGGCCCGGTTCGGCAAGGTCCGCATCACGCCGACGAGGGATCCGAGGAGAAACGCGATGACCCAGGAGCAGAGCGCCGTGACGATGGTCCATGCCAGCCCCGACAGCAGCATGTCCGCGTAGGTGCCGGTGCCCTCGGGCGACGCTTCGAAGAAGATGCCCCAGTTCCAGTTGTAGTTCATCGCATCGTCTTCCTTGTGGGCGGGGCTGTCGCGGCGCCATCGAGCGGGCCGCCGGATGGTCTCGCACGCTCAGGGCCCCGAATCGCGCGAGGGGCGCGCGTGACGCGGGGGGACAGGGCGAGCGAAGCGGTGATGGCAGTGAGAGAACGCCCGATGAGGCCCGGATGGACCCGGGCTGGCTCGCCAAGCATCAAACGGACCAAAGCATGGCCGGCGCCGGTCGACCTGCGTCCAGGGCCGGCGCTCCCGGCGCTCGCTTCGCTGGTGTCCCGCATCGCGTCCGCGTCGATCCCCGCCGGCTCTCTTGAGCTGTTCTGTTGCTCGGTTCTGTTGGGAACGCGCATCAACGGCTCGTCCCGCGCGTAGCCTTGCCGACTTCCGCGAGGGCGACAAGGGTTCGTGCGCCGCCCGGGGGCCTCCCGGTTGTGGACGGCGGCCCGATGTCATTCCACAATGGTCGGCGGATCACGATCGTTGCGCCGGGGACGCCTCCCGCGCCGGTCCGTGCGGCGGGCGTGAGACCGGGCCGCTCCGTTACGTCAGGGCGCGCGCCGCGAAGGCGCTCGCCAGCATGCCGAACACGTAGAGGGGCACGCCGAAGCCGCTGTACCAGAGCGCCCGCTCCGTCGGGCTGGCGAGGAAGTGACGCATCATCGCGACCTGTCCGGCCAGGAGCGCCGCGACGATGCCCGCCTCGACGGGACGGCCCCATGACAGCAGGAGGCCGATGACCGCTCCCTGGGGGACGGCCATGACCCAGCACGCCACATGCGCGGCGCGGTCCGGCCCGAGGCTCGCCGGCAGGGAGCGGATGCCCATCTGGCGGTCACCCGCGACGGACTTGAAGTCGTTGAGGGTCATGATGCCGTGGGCGCCGGCGCTGTAGAGGGCGGCCAGGATCAGGGAGGTGGCCGGCGGCAGGGCGCCGCCCAGCATCGCCGCATGCCCCGTCACCCAGGCCAAGCCCTCGTAGCAGAGCCCACAGGCGGCGTTGCCCCACCAGCCGTTCCGCTTCAGCCGCGGGGGCGGCGCGCTGTAGGCCCAGGCCAGGGCCAGACCGAGGACGGCCGCGAGGAAGACCCAAAGCCCGAGACCGGCTGCCACGGCGAGCGAGAGGCCGGTCCAGGCCCACGCGATCGCGAGGCCCCAGCGGCCGGGGATGCGGCCCGAGGGGATGGGTCGGTGGGGTTCGTTGATGGCATCGACCTCCCGGTCGAACCAGTCGTTGACCGCCTGACTCGTGGCGCAGACCAGGGGACCGGCGAGGAGGAGCCCTGTCAGCGCCACGCCCCAATGGCCGGCCAGCGGCACGCCCGAGGCGACCACGCCGCAGCCGAAGGCCCACATGGGTGGGAACCACGTCACCGGCTTGAGCAGCTCTAGCACCGCCGCCGGTGCCGGGTAACCGGGATGGAGCTGCGTCCCGTTCATGCGTCCCTCGCCTTCGCACCGTACCGGAGGCTACCGGAAGGCCCTGCCGTTTGGTAGGGCGGCCAAGCGGTCGGGAATGCCCGGATCGCGGCGCTCCGGCGTTCGTTTTAAGGAATGTTTCGCCCCTTCGATCGTGCGGCGAATGTGCACTATCGTGTGCGAAGCCACCGTTTCGCGGGGGGGCTTCCAAAATTCGCCCGCCGGCCTTGTTCGTTTTAAAGGACATCCCTAGTCTGGCGGCCGGTCAGTGGAGCTGGAAAGAACGGATGACATCGAGGGAGTCCCCGCGTCCCATCGCCGTGATCGGCGCGGGCTTCAGCGGCACCATGAGCGCGATCCAGCTCCTGGCGCGCCTGGAGCCTCAGCGGCGCGTGCTCCTGTGCGAGCGCGCGGGCACCTTCGGTCGGGGGCGGGCCTACGCCACCGGCAACCCGGATCACCTCCTCAACGTCCGGGCGGCGAACATGAGCGCCTTTCCCGACCAGCCCGAGCACTTCTCCGATTGGCTCGCCCAATCGACCTTCGACGGCGACGAAGCCTCCGGCATCCGCGTCACGCCCGGCGGCACCTTCGCGGCACGCGGCCTCTACGGACGCTACCTCACCGATCTCCTCACCCGTGCGGTGACGGGGGGCGACGGGCCGCCCCGCCTCGACCTCGTCAACGATGCCGTGACCGACCTCGAGCCGGCACCCGGCGGTTTCACCCTCCGCACGGAGGGCGGCGCGTCCTACCCCATTGCCGGCGCCGTCCTCGCCATGGGCAACCTCGGCGCGCCGGGGGCGCCGCGCAGTCGCCACCAGGCCGACCCATGGGCGCCCGAGAGCTTCGGCCGCCTGCACCCGGATCGAACGGTCCTCATCGTCGGCACGGGCCTGACCATGGTGGACGCCGTGGCGGCCCTGCGGCGGCACGGGTTTCCCGGACGGATCGTCGCCCTGTCCCGGCGGGGCCTTCTCCCCAGCGCCCATGCGCCCGTCCAGCCGTGGCCGATGCCGGATCTCACCGGCGTGAACACGGTCTCCGCCCTCGCCGCCCGCATCCGGCGCGAGATCGAGCGGGCGGGAGCGGCGGGCCTCGGCTGGCGCGGAGTGATCGACGCCCTGCGGCCGGTCACCGATACCGTGTGGCGCGATCTGCCCGCCTCCGAGCAGGCCCGCTTCCTGCGCCACCTGCGTCCGTTCTGGGACATCCACCGGCACCGCGCGGCGCCGCCGGCCGCCGAGGCCACCGCCGACGAGATCGCCCGCGGCACCCTGGTGGTGCGGGCCGGGCGGATCCGCTCCATCACCGACACGGCGGCCGAGGCCATCGTGACCCTGCGTCCGCGCGGAGCGGCCGAGGACGAGCCCCTCGCCGTCCAGTGCATCCTCGACGCCACCGGCATCGGACGCGTGGCGGAGACCGACGATGCGTTGATTCGCCGATTGATGGAGCGTGGGCTGGTCCGGCCGGGACCGTTCGGGATCGGCCTCGACGCGTCCGCCGACCTCGCGGCCCGCGGTTCGGTGCAGGCTGGCCCCCTCTGGGTGGTCGGTCCGCTCCTGCGTGGCGTGCTGTGGGAGTGCACGGCCGTACCCGACATCCGCAATCAGGCTGCCGGCCTCGCGGGCGCGGTGGCGCGGACGCTCTCCGTCCCGGGTTGAAATTCGATCGGGCGCCGTTCGCATTCGAGCGCCACCCTGCTCCGCCGGGCGGAGTCCGTGACGATTCGGACGTGACAGCCCGTCATCGACAGGACATGACCGCTCGGGCTCTCCGGCGGAGGGTGTCCATCGAACCGGCGGCGCGCGGGCCGGCCTCGCTTCCCTCACCTCTTGTTCCGAGCCTGCTCCGATGCTCACCTTCGTGCTTCTCCTGGCTCTGTTGGTCGTCTTCGTCGTCATGATGGTCTGGCGGCGCCATCTTGGGCGCCTCGCCTCCCTGGCGACGCTGCTGGCGGCGATGCTCGGCCTGATCGTGATGCAGGACAGCGGCCTGCTGCCGGGACCTCAGCCCGCCGCGACCGTCCGGCGCTGAAGCGTCACCGTCTCGTTCGCCCGATCCGCGCGCGGGGTGGGACCGTTCGTGCGACTTGTGCGTTCACAGCACGGTGAAGGGTCGGGCGGCGTCGGCAAGGCGTGGTCCGGCCGGCGACGAGGGCCTGCGTTCGTGGCGGCACAGGCGTGCGGGGTTACCGGTGATCTGACCGGGGCTCCTCCCCGCGCGCCGGCTCGAATGCGGCGATGGAAGGCCCGGTCCTTGCGGACATGGGCAGGCGGAGCCGTTTCGCGCCGACCGGCGCGAGGGACCGTTCGAAGGGACATTCAGGGGAGCGGATGATGGCCAAGATCTTGTTGGTGGAAGACCATGAGGAAATCTGGGACTTCCTGTCCCGTCGGCTGAAGCGCCGCGGGTACGAAGTCATCCTCGCCCATGACGGCGAGGCCGGCGTGCAACAGGCTCGCACGGCCCGGCCCGACGTGATCCTCCTCGACATGAACCTGCCGATCCTCGACGGCTGGTCGGCCGCCCGCGTCCTGAAATCCGGCAGCGACACGCAGGGCATTCCGATCATCGCGCTGACGGCGCATGCCATGTCGGGCGACCGCGACAAGGCGATCCAGGCGGGCTGTAACGACTACCACCCCAAGCCCGTCGATTTCTCGAAGCTCCTGACGCAGATCAACGCCGCCGTCGGTCCGCAAGCGCCCGTCGCCGCCTGAGCCTGCCCGGCATCCTCCCGTCGCTCTCCCCCTTGACGAGACCATAGCGTACCCATGAGCGACGATCCCATCACCGCCCGCCTGCTCCGGCAGGCGATGCCGGTCTTCACGACCCTGGCGTCGTGCCTGCTCGTCATCACCATCGCGGCGGCCCTGTATTTCGGCCGTGACATCTTCGTGCCGGTGACACTGGCCATCCTGCTCAGTTTCGTCCTCGTCCCGGCCGTTCGCCTGTTGCGGCGCGTTCGCGTGCCGCGGGCCCTGGCGGTGATGCTGGTGGTGATCGCCGCCTTCGGAGCGTTGCTCGGCATCGCGCTGCTCATTGCCAACGAGGCGGCGCAACTCGCCGCCGACCTGCCGCGCTATCAGCTGACCATGCGCGACAAGATCGCCTCCCTGAAGGAAGCGACCGCCGGAAGCGGCACCCTCACCCGGGTGATCGACATGGTGCAGGACATCGGCGCGCAGCTTCAGCCCGAGCTGAAGGACGCCGTCACCCAGGGCAGCAACGGCAGCCTCGACCGTCCGCTCCACGTGCAGATCGCGGCGGCCAAGGTTGGGTTTTTGGGCACCCTCGGGGCTTTTGCGGCCCCCATCCTGCACCCGCTCGCCACCACCGGACTGATTCTGATCTTCACGATCTTCATCCTCCTGCAGCGCGAGGACCTGCGCAACCGCGCCATCCGGCTCGCGGGCTCGGGCGACCTGCGGCGGACCACGGCCGCCATCGACGACGCCGTCAGCCGTCTCAGCCGGTTCTTCCTCGCCCAGCTCTGCCTCAACATCGCCTTCGGGTTCGTCATCGGCCTCGGCCTGTGGTGGATCGGCGTGCCCAACCCGATCCTGTTCGGCGTGCTCGCCGCCATCATGCGATTCGTACCCTATGTCGGGGCCGCCATCAGTGCCCTGCTGCCCCTCGTGGTGGCGGCGGCGGTGGATCCGGGCTGGACCATGGTGATCGCCACGGCGGTTCTGTTCGTCGTGGTCGAGCCCATCGCCGGCCACGTCATCGAACCGCTGCTCTACGGTCACTCGACCGGTCTCTCGCCCATCGCGGTCATCCTTGCCGCCACGCTCTGGGCCTTCCTGTGGGGGCCCATCGGCCTCGTCCTCGCCACCCCGATCACCGTGTGTCTCGTGGTGCTGGGCCGCCACATCGAGCGCCTGTGGTTCCTCGACGTGATCCTGGGCGACCAGCCTGCCCTGTCGCCGCCGGAGATCTTCTACCAGCGCATGCTGGCGGGCGATCCGGCCGAGGCCATCGATCAGGGCGAACTGTTCCTCAAGGCGCGCGCCCTCGTGACCTATTACGACGAGGTGGTGCTCGCCGGCCTCCTCCTGGCGCAGGAGGATCTCGCGCGGGGGGCCCTGGACCGCGAACGTCAGGGCGAGGTCGGGACGTCGCTGCGCACCGTGGTGACGCGTCTCGGCACCCGTCCCGTGCGCCGAGCAAAAGGCGGCCGCGCTAAGACCGGCAACACCGAGGCCTCGGCGGCCGTCGCGGCCGTCGGCCCCGATCGCCAGGTGGCTGCCATCGTGCGGGCTCAAGCCGATCTCGCGCCGGGCTGGCGCGGTCCCTGCCCCGTCCTGTGCGTGTCGAGCCGTGGTCCGTTCGACGAGGCCGCCACCCTGATGCTGAGCCAGATTCTGGGCCAGCACGGATTGGCCGCGCAGGTCATGTCCATGGCGGCCCTGCGCCAGGGCGAGCGGCCCGAAATCGTCGGCGGCATCGCCATGGTGTGCTTCTCCTACCTCGAGCCGGTGAGCCTCTCGCAGATCCGGCTCACCGTCCGCCAGGCGCGGCAGGCGATTCCCGGCGTGAAGGTTCTGGTCGGCTTCTGGCGCGAGCGCGATCCCGCCTCCCTCGACCGGCTCCGCCGCACGATCTCGGCCGACGTGCTGGTCACTTCGCTGAACGGGGCGCTCGACGCGGCGCTGCGATTCTCCGAGCGCCGTCCCGATCCCATCGAGGCCGCGCCCGCCCCCACCCAGGCGATCCCACACCTGCTCGGACCGTCCGTGGCTGCGTGACGCCTCACAGCGGCGGATGCGGCTGGCGCTCGCGGCCGCGCCGCGAAGGCACGGTTCCGAGGTCGGTCTTCACGCTACGACAGGCGGCGCATCCGTCGCACCGGATGCGCCGCCTGTCGTAGGCGCGTTCTATGACGTCGTCCGGTGGGCGGAGCGATCACCCGGCACGCACCGTGCTCAGGCCCCCGGCGCCACCAGCGAGCGAAGCGATTCCGAGAGATCGCTGAGGCTGAGGCGGCCCTTCTGGAGCACCCGGTCGGCCTGACCCGCCAAGCGACGACGGTCCTCTGCGGTCACGTCCTTGGCGGTGAGTACCACCACGGGAATGTCGCGCCATTCCGCTTTGCCGCGCAGGGCCCTGAGGAACCCGAAACCGTCCATCTCGGGCATCATCAGGTCGAGGAGGATGAGGCAAGGCTTCTTGGCCGCCGTCGCCTCGAGTCCGGCGATGCCGTTCTCGGCCGAGGCGACCCGCCAGCCCTCGCGGATCAGCATCGCGGACATCCGCTCGCGGGCATCGGGATCGTCGTCGATGATGAGCACCGGTCCCTCGTTCTCCGAAGGTTTGAACCGCTCCATGGCGGTCTTCAGCTGAGTCCACTCGATGGGCTTCTGAAGATAGTCCGTGGCCCCGAGCGAGAAGGCGAGGTTCTGCTCGTCGAGGACGGTCACCATGATGATCGGCGTGGCCCCGAGCTCCGGGTCGGCCCGCAGGGTGCGCAGCACCGACCAGCCGTCCATGCGCGGCATGGTCACGTCGAGGAGAATGACCCGGGGCCGCAGGGTTCGCGCCCGTTCGACGCCCTCGCGCCCGTCGCTCGCCGTCGTCACGCTGAAACCATCGCGCTCGAGGAAGCGTGCGAGGAGGTCCCGCGTCGAGGGGTCGTCGTCGATGATGAGAACGTGGCTGCCCGAGGCGACATCGGGCATGGGCAGGCGGTGACTCGCATGCGGGCCGTCGTGCCCGATGGCCTCCAGGGGCGAGGTGCTGACGTAGTCGGCCGGGACCCGGAGGGTGAAAGTGGTGCCGACACCCTCCTGGCTCGTCACCTCGATGGCGCCACCGAGCATGTCGGCGAAGGCGCGGGTGATGGCGAGGCCGAGGCCGGTGCCACCGAAGCGCCGCGTCGTCGAGGCGTCCGCCTGGGTGAAGCGCTGGAACAGCTTGGCCTGCTGCTCGGGCGTCATGCCGATGCCCGTATCGATGACGTGGAAGTTGAGCCACCCGCTCCCGCTCGCCTCGCTCCGCGTGGCCGACAGGGTGATCTGGCCGCCCTCGGTGAACTTGGCCGCGTTGCTTAGGAGGTTGATGAGGCACTGACGCAGCTTGGTCTGGTCCGTATGCGCTTCGCCGAGGTCGTCGGCGACCTCGATCGCGAGGGTGTTGCCCTTCTTGTCGACGAGGGTCTCCACGGTGGCGGCGACATCCCGAACGATCTCGGCGACGGAGAAGGTCTCGGCGTAGATCTCCATCCGCTCGGCTTCGATCTTCGACAGGTCGAGGACATCGTTGATGAGCCCGAGGAGGTGTCGCGCGTTCGCCTCGATCTTGCGCATGTCGACGAGGAGGCTCTCCTCGCCAAGATCCTCCATCTCTTCCTGCAGCATCTCCGAATAACCGATCACTGCGGAGAGCGGCGTGCGCAACTCGTGGCTCATGTTGGCGAGGAACTGGCTCTTTGCCCGGTTGGCCTCCTCCGCCGCCTCCTTGGCGGCGGCCAGCGCCAGTTCGGCCTCCTTGCGCGCGGTGACGTCGGAATGGGTGCCCACCCATTCGCGGATGCTGCCGTTCTCCTCGAGGATCGGGACGGCGCGGGCGGACATGATCCGCCAGATGCCGTCGTGGCGGCGGATGCGATGCTCGATCTCGTAGGGGGAAAGGCTGTCCACCGCCTTGATCCACGTCGCGTTGGTGCGTGCCCGGTCATCCGGGTGGATCGCCTCCAGCCACCCGGCCCCGGCGGCCGCCTGCGGTGTCTGACCGGTGAAACGGGTCCATTCCGAGGGTGTCACCTCGAAGCCACCCTCGGGCGTCGTCGTCCAGACGATCGCGCTGGTGGCCTCGGTCAGTGACCGGAAGCGCTCCTCGCTGTGGCGCATGCGCTCCTCGGACAGCTTGCGCAGGGTTTCGTCGGACACGACGAGGCCGACGCCATCGGCCTGTGCGCCGCCCGCGCCGGTGCTGTCGCGAAGGGGGTAGAAGCTCATCAGGAAGTGGCGCACCCCACGCGGAGCGCTCGGGGTCGGGACGGCGACATCGACGTTGGTGGTGACGAGGCCTTCGTCCCGGGCGGCCCGGAGCTTGGGGGTCAGCTGCTCCTGCAGGGTCGGCAGCATGGCCCAGATCGGCGCGCCGAGATCGGCTCCGAATCCGCGCTCGTTCATGGTGGCGAGCGCCCGGTTCATGTGACGGATGCGCAAGTCCCGGTCGAGGAAGCCGAGGCCGACGGGGGCATTCGCGAACACCCCGTCGAGGAGGGCGGCCGTGCGCTGTTCCTCACGCCGGCGCACGAGGGCGAGGCGACCGAGGAGGCCGACGGCCGCCAGCGCCGAGGCGATGGAGACGAGGAGGAGCACCAGCGACCAGGTCCGGTCCTGGCCCTCGATCCGCTCCAGACTCGCATTGGCATGGTCCTGCAGGGCTTTCGCCGCCGCCCGGACCCCGTCCATGGTGCGCTTGCCCTCGCCGGTCCGCGCCAGCACCACGGCCGGATCGTAGCCTTCGGCCCGCCGCACCGCGATGACGCGGGCGGCGAAGGCGCGCTTGGCCTCCACGAAGGTGCGCAGGCGCCCGGGACCTGGGCCAGAGGAATCCTTGGTCAGAGACTCGATGGCGTCGAGTTGCCCGCCGACGGTGTCCTGGGCGGCCTGGTACGGCTCGAGGTATTCCTCGGACCCGAACAGCATGTAGCCACGCATGCCGGTTTCGAGTTCGACCATGTTGGCGAGCAGGCGATCGCTCAGGGTCAGCACCGCGTGCTGGCGCGTGCCTTCCGTCCGGCGTGCCTCACCCACCCAATAGTTCGCGATCCCCGCCGCCACGGCGATGCCGATGAGCACCAGGGCGAGGGGGGAGCCCGGCAGGCCGCCGAGCAGGCGCGTCTCGCGCCGGCCACCGGCGGAACGCGGAGGGGAGGCTAGGGTCATCGGGCCGCCTGGGCTTGAGATTGGGGAAGGGGTCGGTGCGCGCGGAACCCGGCGCATCCGGTGCTCGCCGAACGCGTCAGCGCCGGAGGCGGTTGCCGAGGATGAAGCCGAACAGTCCCATGAGGATGATGCCCGCAGCGCCCTCGATGCCCACCAGCAGGTTGGTGAAGCGTCCGATGGGCTTGATGCCGATCTCGGGTGGGTTGGCCGTCATCATGTTGAGGGCGCTGTAGCTCACGAGATCGAGGACGTTGTAGGTCGGGCTGCCGTCGCCGCCCTCGCGGATCAGGCCGCCGGCGACGCCGTAGAGCACGGCGAACAGGCCGATGACGAGGACGAAGGCCCGCGCGATCCGCGACAGGCTCTCGCCGTAATCGCACAGCCACTCGACGAAGCGGTCGGCGACCCACTGGTAGCCGTGCCGCGCCAGATCCCGGCCGGAGCGGGCATGCCAGGCTGCCCGCGCTTCGGTGCCCGCGTGGAACCGGCCCATGCGGCGCCCGCGCTTGTAGGCCCAGCTCGCCTCGTCCTGGGCGCCGATGCTCTTGAAGTTCTGTTCCAGGGCGAGGTAGCTCGCCTGCGCGGCCTTGTACTCGCCGGCGATCTCCTCGCCCACGGCCCCGCCGAGCTGCTCGGCCCGCATCCGCGTGCCGTTGAGCCAGGCTCCGGCGAAGCGCACGTGGCGCAGGGAACAGGTGGAGAGGTTGAGCCGTACCAGGCTGGTCTCGGAGAAATCGGCGCCGTCGAGGATCGCCCCGTCGAGCTTGACCCCGGTGAAGTTGGCGCCCTGCAGGCGCGATCCGGCGAGATTGGCCTTCTTCAGGCTGGCGCCCTCGAAATCCGCGTAGGTGAGGTTGACGTTGCCGAGCTTGGCTTCATCGAGGCGGGTGCCGCGAAACACCGTGTAATCCGCATCCGCACCCGTGAGGTCGGCCCCCCACAGGTCGGCGCCGGTGAAATCGGCGCCGTCCAGGAGCGCGCGACGCAGCTTGGCGAAACGCATGGAAGCCTGGCCGAAACGGGCGTCTTCCAGCATGGCCTCGTCGAAATTGGCCTCGCCTCCGGCCATTGCGGTGAAGTGGGCGCCGCTGAGATCGGCGCCGCCGAGATCGGCTTCCTCCAGTACGGCTCCGTCGAAGCGGGCGGAGCGCCCGAGAGCACCGGAAAGGTTCGCGCCCGTCAGGTTCGCGCCGCCCAGGTCCGTTTCCTCGAGGGTGGCCTCGTGCAGATCCACGTTGGCGAGGCGAAGCCCGTTCTGCTGTCCGTCCCACCAGGCCGGCATCACGCCGGAACCGGCTCGACCCGGATCGAGCGAGCGGCCGAGACCAAGACCCCGCAGGTCGATGCCCCGACAATCGAAGCGGTCGCCATTCGGCGTGGGGGCGTCGGCGAAGGATGCGATTCGGGCAAGCAGTGCGGTGACGCGTGGGTCCGCATCGGCTTGGTCATCGGGTCCCCTGTCCGCTGGCGCAATCGGGATGCGGGCGGCGCCGGATTGCTCCGTCAAGGTTGGCCTCTTTCGTTCCAGGTCGGCGTCCGACGGCACCCTGCAGCGGGGGCGGCAGCAGGAACGTCACCGGCGGTGTCGACGGCCCCCGCGCCGGTGTCAAACCCGAACGGCGTCGCGCCCCTCCCTGTCTGTCCAGAAGGATGACCAAGGATGCTGAAAGAGGTGCGTGCTGAAGACAGATTGGACCGAGCAGCCGGCTTGCAGCCCTGTTTCCCTACGTTTCCAGGGCTGTGTGAGGCGGGATGACGCTTTCGTCGCGAAAATTTCGTTTCCCCGCCATTTGGCCGTTGACGGTTGGGCTGTGGGCCCGTAGAAGCCTGTTCATCGGCGGCGGCCAGCGGGACTTTGGTCTTGGCGGCGGCGCCGGTTCTCTTGGAGGCGTTATCGGATGGATGATCCGGCTTTGGCTGGATGGTCCACTGTTTTTGTCTTTGGGGTGGTGTTT